>NZ_JBDNIJ010000152.1:0-13472 GCF_041688325.1 Ilumatobacter sp. | reverse complement strand
GCCGTTGGGCCGAGGATACCCAACCAGTAGGTCTCCACGTAGCGGCTGCGGGGATCGTGTCCGATTTCTTCGACGGTCGGGTCGATCAAGGCAGTCAGGGCAATGGTGGTGCTGTCTGGGGTGGTGGTGTTGAGGGTGGTGGGTTCCATGGGGTGCTCCTGGGGTGGCGGTGTTCAGCGGGTGGGGGCGAACAGTGCGAGCTGTCCGGCTTCGGCTATGACGACGGCATCGACGGTGGCGAAGCCGAAGTCGACGGGGATGCGCTGCCAGGCGTCTTCGGGGAAGAAGTAGCGGGCGGCTGCGATTGCGGGGTGTGCGGCTCGGCTGTGTGCGGCTGCTGCGGCGATGGCTCCGAGTGAGTGCCGGTTGAGGGTTGTCCAGTCGCACGTCGGGCAGGAGCCGTGGGTGGCTCGCACGATGGTTGAGATGGTTTCGCCCAGCCCCAGAGGACCGACTCCCCCGATCGGGGCTGGGCGAGAAGTGGAGGCTTCTTCGTTCGTTGCCATGTAGAAGATATTACTCGTTTCTGTCTTGACTGTCAAGACAGAAACGAGTAATCTTTGGATATGGAGATACTTTCTGTTCACGAATCCGTTGGAGACTTGGCCTGGATGTCGAGCCGCGAGGACCGCTGTTTCTTGTCGAGGTGCGGGATGTGTGGTGCTCGGCCCGGTGTGTTGTGTGCGGCGAACTTCTTCCATACGGGCCGTCGTTTCGAGGTCGCTCTGTGCTGGCCGGGGCGCGCGCTGAGCGGTGATGACGTTGTGATCGAGGGTCGGTGTCAGGCGACGGTGGAGGACACGTACTTGTGGGACTTCGACACACCTGGTCGCCATGGTGACGTGGCAACACGTCGGGCGATCGTGCATCGCGGTGCGTGCCTCGGGTGCGGGTGGGCGGCTTCGGAATCGCATCCCGGCGACGAGGCAGCAGCGATTGCCGATGCGCTCGATCACGCCCTGATCGGATGGCGTTCGGTGCCGATCGTGACTCGCCACCATCACGACGCGAACGACAAAGCGTTCGCGAAGTGGGCGCGTCAGATCACTGCGTTCTATGACGGTTACGGCCTCAAGGCGTCGTTGTCACCTGAGCATGGCGGCGTGATCCGCACGACTCGGGTCGGGGGCGGGTCGCGGTCGCACTGGTCGAGGGGCTTCTACGACATGTGCGGCGAGGTCGTTGCTGAAGATCCCGACCGGCCGGGTCGGCCACTGTCGGAACGTCCAGAGGAACAACTCGGTCTGTTCTGAGCACACGACACTCGGCCCGCCCGGGCCCGGCTCACGCCACACCCTTTCGTCTGGGTCGATCTGCATGCGGTCGCAGCACTTGGACCTCCGCAGCGATGTTGTTGACGAAGATCGCGCAACGACAGGAGCTGTTCTCATGATCCTCAACGAATGGTTCGGTGAACCCGCCGACGCTCAATGGCGGGCGTACCACCGCCACAACATCTCACCGTCAGATCACGGCTCATGGACCGACACCGGGTGGGATGGCGACACGATCAGGGCATGGGTGAACACCCTCGCGAGCGTCGACTGTGCACCGACTCGCATCGACGGACCGGCTTGGGCCGAGACGTGGGAGCGAGCCGGGTACACCGCTGCTTCCACCCTCCAAGTTGTTGCCTCAATCGTGGAGACGACTGGCCGTCGATCGTTCATTTTTGGACCGGCCGACGTTCGCCTCGCTGTTGTCGAGCGCCAACCGTCGCTGTTCGAGCAGGATTCGGCCCCCTCGGTTCGCCCGCTCTTGGATCGGGGCGACGTGAGATGATGTGCACCGTGTCCACCACCCCTCCTGACGTTCGCGACCGTGACTGGGTCGCTGCGCGCCTCGATGCCGGCGACACCGTCACCTCGATTGCTGCCCAGGCTGGTGTCTCTCGCCAAACCGCTTCGACCTGGCTCGGTCGCCACGGCCTCTCGACGACCACACGCCACGACAATCGCCCCTCACCTGAACAATTGGCTGCCGACTACGAGCGAGTCGGCTCCATCCGCCCCCTCGCCACCGAGTACGAGATCTCCCCAGCCGTCATGCGGACATGGCTGTTCCAGGCAGGCGTGGAAATGGCCGAGCCCAGCGTGTCGGGAGGCCGACACCGTGCCGACGTCGACGTCGAGCAGGTCCACAAGTTCCGACAAGACGGCTGGACGTGGCAGAAGATCGCAGACCACTTCGGAGTCGCCTACGAAACCGTCCGTCGCGCCGCGTCTCGCTAGCGATCACCCGGCCCGGAATGCCCGCGCTGCGACCTGAGCTGCATTGGGAGGGGCCAGCTTCGACTTCCCGATCTCACTGACCCCTCCACCAGACACGGTAACCCGTTGACCCCGAATGTCAAGGCTGTACTGTGGTGGCCGTGAACGAGATGGACCACGACGAGATGGTGGTGACCGCGGCCGACTTCTGGCTGGCTCGCTTTCCCAACCGTGCTCGGTGGGCATTGGCGTCGAAGCCAACGATGTGCGCGTATCAGGGCTTGGGTTTGTGCACCGCTGGATCCGGCGTCCCCGCAGTTGAGGTGGGCGAGCCGTACCTCGACACGGGCGACGTGATCCGCACCCCGGCAGTCGTCCCGATCTGCCTGTGCGAGTCGTGCGCCGACTCCGAGATCCCAGACGAAGCGTTCGCCATCGCCTGAAACCTGTCCGCTGGCGTCAATCGCCCCATGACGGGTCGAGCCGCCTGCGGATTGTGTCGTTGCCGACCCCGTACTCGGTTGCGAGCTGACCAATGGTCGCTCCTGCCCGACGCTTGGCCCGCACTTCGCCAGTATCGAGGCGTGCCCGCCGGCGATCGATGTTTGCGTCGACGAGCCAGCGCCGAGCGGTCTCGGGAGCGACGCCAAGCTGTTCGCCGAGTTCGCGCGTTGTGCGACACCGGTCGTAGAGCCGAGCGAGTTCGACCGGCGGTGGTCGAACTCGTTGAGAACGAACAAGGACAAGGTTGTGGCGCTCGATCCATGCGTAGACGGTCTGGCGCGACACACCGGCGACATCAGCAATATCGGTGATCGACAGATTCTTTTCGATCTGCGCCTCCAGCCACTCCCTGTTCTCGATTCCGTCCACGCGACGAGCGTAGAGCGCGTCCGCGTACCTCGGATTGATGCTGCGGCGGTTCGGCGATGTGAAACGAACTCCCGCTCGTGACCCATAGGTAAACATGACACCAACGGGCTCAGCGCATCTTCCCCAACACATAGGGTTGACACCTGGGGTAGACGGGTGCGATGCTGGGTGTTCGCCAGCTTCGCACTCGGCCTCCTTGAACGCTCGACTCGATCGGAGCGATGTCATGCATCTCGGAGATGCCAATCAAGCTCGCGAGCGTTGTCGCGCGGTGCACTGCACGGCGGCGGTGTGACGTGCCGACGTTGACGAATGGGCCTGAGCAAAGCGAGACGCAAGTCAAGGTTCCGTGGGTGTGCCCGTCGTGTGGTCATTTCATGGTCACCGTCAGAGTCGACGTGGCGGCACCGTCTCATGAGTGCACCGCTGTGCACCGTCGAGTGGTGTTCGTGCCGTACACGTCTTCGGAGCAGGCCGAATCGATCCGTCGCCGGCTTCCCGTTCAGAGTCGTCCGCAATGGTGACGCTTCGGCGACGCGTCGCGGTGATTGGCGATGTCGGAGGTCACGTCGAGCATCTTCGTTCTTCGCTTGCGTCGCTTGGGGTGAGTGCGTCGTCGTGGCCCCACGACCTGATCGTGGTGCAGGTCGGTGATCTCTTCGGCGGGCGCGATGACGTGGCTGTTGCCGAGCTGGTTGCACCTCACCTCGAGGCCGGCCGCTGGGTGCAGCTGATTGGCAACTGGGAACTCGAAGCGGTTGGCGGTAGCCACGTGACGAACTCGAACGGTCGCACCGCCGACCCCGCTGCGTTGCGAGTGTTCAGCGAGTGGCACCGTGCCGGGATGGTCCGCCGCGCTGCAGCGCTGACGTCATCGGCTGGCGTTGTGGGTGTGATCACTCATGCAGGTGTCTCGCACGGCTTCTGGCGAGCCGATCTGGAAGGTGACGCTGACGGCCGTCGAGTTGTTGAGCGGCTCAACTCGATGCCGCTGTCACAGGTTGCTCGGCCGGGCCAGATGTTCGGTGCCGCCGCCGAGACGGCTCCGGGCCCGATCTGGTCGTCGTGGGCCGAGTCGTGGTCGTGGTGGGAGACGCCGCCCTTCGCTCAGGTGCACGGTCATTCGTCGCCGTGGAACTCGTACAAACAGCAGTGGTGGGATGGCACACCCGACGATCTCGTCGACCACGCCGTCGCGAACAACGGACATGTCACGTTCCACGCGAATCCTGGGACGCTCCCGTTCATCTCGGTCGATCCCGGACTGTGGGACCGCTCCCCAGTCAACGCGCTTCGCCCGCTCGAATTTCGCGATGCGGTACTCACATGACGATCACCTCGGCGTGCGGCACCTCTCGGCGTGAGAGCCGTACCGCGCTGTCGTTCTCTGGCCGCGAGATCGGTCACGTCGCGCTCGACGCCGCGACCGTGACCGCCACGGTTCCTGGCCGCCGCCCGGACGGCGATCCGCAAATGACGACCACGAGCAAGGAAAGGCGATGAACTCATGACAGGCGAACCTGTTCGGCTGCAACTGGCGCAGATGACGGTGACCGACCGCCACGTCCGCACCCCGATCGGCGTGTACGACTTGGTCGGTACACGGTGGAAGTGGGAGTCGTCGTGGGGCACCAACCGCGTCCAGCCGGTGTGGTCGTTGGTGATGGGCGTTTTGACGTTCTGGTCGGTCATTGGGATCGCGTTCTTCTTCGTGTACCGCACTGAGCATTGCGGTCGCGTCACGGTCACGATGACGTCGCCGACTGGGGCTTGGTGGACTGAGACGGTGCAAGTGGACGCACTGGGCGAGCGGGCTCGCCTCGAACAGACGTTGATGTTGCTCGACAACTGGTCGATTGCCGCGCAACGCGAGATCGCCAGCTGAATCTTCGCCGGACGCCCCGAGGTGCGGCGCTGTGTCACCGCTCGGATCCCGACGAGTACAAGTCGCCGCCGTGCCGGGCTGGACCAGTCGTGCCCCACAGACCTCCACCGTCGGTGTTGTTCTGTGGAGCTCCATGGACGGCGTCGTGTTCAGCCATTTCGGCGTGAAGCAATTCGATGCGTTGCTGCTGTTGCTCAATGGCAAGCGATTCCGCAGACGTTCGGTGCATGCCTTCGAGCCGACGTTGCGACCCGTCGAGTTGGGCGGCGATGAGCCGCCGCTTCGCCACCGGACCTGCTCGACGTCGCCCCATTCGTCTGATTTTACGTTCGACCCCGACGACGCCCGAATCGAGTCACGTAGACCGTTGGTTGGTCCTGGGCTCCGGGGTCCATCCAGCCGCGCTCAGGCTCGTTCGGCACGGTGCCCGGCCCGGCAGCGTCCACCTCACTTGTTCCCCGAGGGCCCACCACGGCGATGGGGGACTGCCAGCGACAGAATCTGCTTGAGGGTGGTCTCAGGGAATGACCATGAGTCGCTGGTCGAGAACCCCTGCACCGAGGCGCTTCTTGAACAGCTCAACGAGGGAGTCGGATCGTTCGGCGAATGTCGCCTCATCTTCGTCGAAGATGTAGGCGTAGCCGACGACGAATATCGCGTTGCGAAGCGATTGAGCGACGATCTCGTCGAGGAGCAGCAGGCCGTACTGGTTGCCTCGATGCTCGGCAGGGGTGTGGAGTTCGCTGAGCACAACGAAGCGGCCGCGTCGGCGCCGCGTCGGCGCCGCGTCGGCGCCGCGTCGGCTGGCGTTCTGCTGGAGCGCTTCGCAAAGACGTTCGTACTCGAACTGCAGAACCTCGCCCACATCGCACAGATCCTGGGAGACACTGTCCATTGCCAGCATCCACTCGGGGTCGCTGATCGGGTCGATCAGATAGGACTCGACCGTGGCAGCTTCGACGTCGACGTCGACGTCGTCGTCGTGTTCCCAGAGGATCAGGGTGTGGGTGGACGAGACGATGCTGCGGTCCGCTTCGTTGGCCAGCGATGCCGTGGCGACCGTACGCACAGATGCCAGCGACAGGTTCCGACCCTGAGCGTTCACCACCATTGCTACTCTCCACAGATTCTAGATGAGCGGTGTCGCGCTGCGGGACCCGAAGCTTTCACTACATCAGCCATGTCAACGTGCGCCGGAAACATCGGGTCAGCCCGTCAGCCGGGCTCAGCACGGAGCGATTCGCGGTCAGCGGTTTCGGCTCGAGACTGCTTGGCCGTGCGGTTCTGATGGCGAGTAGCCGAAGCCTGAGCGCGACGGAGAACCTCGGCGTCACTGGCCGGCTTCGCTGGCTTCAGGTCCTTGCGTTTCATTCGGGCCATGAAATCACGGCAGTCGCAGCCACACGGCTGGTTTCGATCATCAAGTTCAGCAGGGCGGGTCACGCGCACCGATGTCAGGGCTAATGAGAACCCGTGGGTCACGGTTGGGCGGTGACCATCGTCGGGTGTGGTTCTGGTGAGGAGTCGAGTCCGGTTGCGCCGGCGATGAGAACTGCGGCCGATGCTGGGCGACCTCGGTGTCGAGGTGGTTGACGCGGGCCTGGGGGTCGCGCGTTCCGGCCCTGATGCCATCTCGGCCGAGATCTTGTCGGGCGACCAGATGTCGTCGAGGATTGCCCGTTCGTCGGGTGTTGGTCTTGCTGCCCACGGAGATTCGACAAGCGGTTGCGGTGCATGCTCGTGTGCGGGGTCGCGGCATGCTCGGGTTGCGTTCAGCGAGCCGGGCTCCGATCTCGGCAATCTTGGAAAGGCCCAGTGCGATCGTCTCAGGACCGTGGTGAGTTGACTCTCTGCTCAGGCTGATGATTCTCCCACCGGTGCCGGGCACTGCCTGATGGCGTCCGTCCAAGTTCCCGGCTGGGCACATCAGCGAAGCGGGAATAGAATTTCAACCGGGCCAGCCGTATTGGATCTCGGGTGGTTTCGCAGGCGATCATCGCTGAGTGATATCGCGCACCTTGCTGAGCCCTGCCGGATAGCGGACGGCCCCGAAGTCATTGTGGAACCGCCTCCCAATCATGAATCAGGACACTTCGGCGATTCTCGGAGATCCCTACGCTGGAGGAATGAAGGGCAAGAAGAGCGAGATGACGGGACCTCTGGCCGGGCACGTGCGCAGCGGCCGGCGCTACGTCCCAGCTCTGGGTGACCTGATTCAGATGGAAGACTGGATCCGGGACGATCTGCCGGACCTCGTTTGGCCCGCTTTGCTCCTGGCCCACCGCGGAACGGGGGCATACCGCGACTTCGTCCACTGGCAGCGTGCCGTTCAGCAGGATCTAGCTGAACTCGTTGACGCTCGAAAGCTGGCGGACGGTCTCGATGGTCGCCTGAGCAGTCTTGAAATCCTGGACTCACAGCATCCGGACGTCCGAGCAAGCAT
This sequence comes from Ilumatobacter sp., assembly GCF_041688325.1. Lineage (GTDB taxonomy): Bacteria > Actinomycetota > Acidimicrobiia > Acidimicrobiales > Ilumatobacteraceae > Ilumatobacter_A. The sequence continues at coordinate 6,061 of NZ_JBDNIJ010000152.1, read as the reverse complement.
CACACAACGAGCGGCAGAGCATGACCTTCTGCCCGAACCTGTCGCTGATGTCCTCGCTACGTACCCCGACCGGCCGGCACGGTGGCTGGCCGAATCGGAATTGCGGCCACCTGATCAGCCGGACATTGATCTCTTAATGAAAGCTGTTCTGGATGCGATGACCGACGGACATCGAGAGGCAATCATCAAATGCCTCCACACCTGGAGCGCCGTCCAGGCTGGAACCTTTCGGAGCGATGAGCAGACCAGAGAACTGCTGAAGCCATATCCGAACGACCCGTCCACACGCAGTCAGGCTGATTCGGCTATCCGAGCCTCGTGGGGAGCGATGAAAGGGGTGCACCTCCTGAAGGACGGCGCCCGGTTCGACCGAAGCATCGAGTGGGCGAAAGTGTTCTGGGGAATGAACTCGATTTCAACGAGCTGCGTTCGGCGCCGCGACGTTGAGTCGGCCGGCGAAGACGAAGCCGGTTCTGAGGAAGGTGCTGCCAATTCTGCGAACGACCACCCGCAGGGCGGCGACCATCTGGAGAGACTGGCAATGGATCTCATCGCCAGCTACGTCGAGGCTCTTGAAACAGCTCCGTTTCGACTGTACGACAATGAAGTGCAGGAGGTGACGGCTGGCCTCGTGATGCGGGCGGGCCGAGAAGTAGTCACCGCGCTGGGCTACCCCGCTCTCTGGTCCTCCGAGCACGGAGCACACGTCAACCGGACCCTCGTCGAGGTCCAGATTCTCGTGCAGTGAATGTCTATGCAGGACCGGACCATCTATCAGCGATTCAGGGACTATGGATTCGGAAAGGCAAAGCTCTATTCACGAATTCTCGATGAGTTGCCGACTGATGCGAGGACCGATGGATTCGACGAAGCACTCGATGAGCTGAAGCGGGTCAGCCACAACGACATCGTGATTGATCACCGCACCGTCGACACCGCAGACTCTTTCTCTGGAAAGTCGATTCGCGCCATGGCCGAAGAGTGTGGCCTACTCGACTTGTACCGCCGGGCGTATTACATCGCAAGCGGAATCACTCACTCCGAGTGGTGGTCTGTCGAACTCCACTCGATGGAGCCCTGCCTCAACGTTCTGCACCGCGGTCACTTGATCCCCAGCATGTCGCTCGGCGCAGGAAGACACGTGGCGACCGCCGTCGCCTGGGTCGACCAACTTCACGGCCTCATCAGAACCAGTCTTCGCATCCTGGGCACCGACGATTCTGCGGTCGCGTCTGCCTTCGCTTGGCTCGAAGAGGACGTCGATCCTGAAGGCTGACCGTTTTGTCGGCTGATCCATCGGAGCGTTTCTCGACCTGACGAGACGTCAGAGCACCATCTCTCGGTAACGCCCACCGCAACGGTTGCAACCAGCGACATGGCATTCAGACAAGCCCGCTGCCGGAAAGTGGGCCTTCGCGGCTCTTCCACCGATCAGAACAACAGCGGCCGGACCTCACCAGGACCGCGTGAGATCGACACATCTTGTCGAGTGGATGCGAGCGATATTGGGCAACCGGCCGGCGCAGATTCCAGCCGAGGCCAATTGGACCGGGAAGGAGTTTGTTGCTCGCCGATTCAGTGTCGCGCTGATAATCTATGTGGCGGGTTCGCCGCTCCACAGCCGCCGGAGATTGGTGACCTCGTCTGGCTCCAGCTGAAGGTCGCCAATGACGGCGAGCATCGTGGTATCCCAGTACCGGAGGCCGGTGTGGCAGGGAGTGAGGAGTACGGCGACCGTTCGTAGCTCGGACCGTGAAGGCTCCGGTTCGTGTTGGGTGAACTCGTGGTGACGGAGCATTCCCCACTGACGGAATGCTTCTTCGATTTGTTCGTCCCGTCTGGATGCTGCTCCGAACGCAAGCTGTAGACGACCTCCGTCTAGCAGGACGCGCCGGAACCGCCACTTGACGCCGTCGGTTACCGACATCACGTCTTGGAGGTGGTCCAGCAGTAGTTGGCCGAGCGCTGATCGGTCCGCCACGGGGAATCGGTCGAGCAGTGACAGGAGGTGGAGACGGTCGTTCTCGTCCCGATCCCACGGCGCCTCAGCGATGTCGTCGAGGATGATGCTGAACACCACGTGCCCGGTCGTGTCGAGGCGTGACGCTGGTGTTAGCGGCAGTCGTGGGCTCGATAGAGCCTTGATCGAGCCAAAACGCCGTGTCCATGATGCCGGCTTGCCGTTAGTCGCTTTCGCATCTAACTGAGCGAGTTCGAAGTACCGGGTGGCCTCATCTCCGAGGGTGTACGTACTGTCGCTGCAGATGCGGAACAGGTAGTCGACGACTCCGGTAAGTGATCGGAGCTGATCGAGGAGGAACTCCCAGTCCCGCCGATAGAGCACGACCACCGGGTCGGCAGCCTTCGAGTCGACGCCGAGTTGGAGTCGGGGCGCTTGGGGATGCTCGATGATGACCACCCGCACCCACCTGAGTTTGGAGCCATCCACTTCGATCTCCCGATCGCGAAGGTTCCGAAGGGTCGTTGGGTGCATGCGGAGGGTTCGTATTGTCCCACTTGCTTGGCGACCGCCAGCCCCAATTTGTTTCGACAACCACCGCAGTTCTCGCTCGGCCGAATCCGAAACAAGCTCCCGGGCCTTCACCTGGATAGCGAGCGCGCAGTCTCCGACAACCACCGTTCCGTCGCCAACCTCGCGCGAGCCCTCGCCCTTCCTAACGAGGTGTGGACGCAGAACGAAGTCACGTAAGCCCCATTCTCCAGCCGCGAGCAGTGAGGCGTGCTCGGCGCCTGGACCAGCGACCATGTCTTCGGGAAGAGTCTTGGCGTGTGGTATCGGCCGCGCGTAGATGTCTTTCTTGGAGCGAATGAACATCGTCGCATCGCCGTCGGGCGAAACTAACGTCGCCAAGCCGAGACCCGAGCGGCGTAACGCACGTCGAAGCTGCCTGCGGAATGGACCGCGCTTGAGGTCCACCCGCCCCCATGGTGATCGGTCGCGGCGGGCGATCTGCTGGGCGATCCACTCGAACCCAGGGAGCAGGGCAGTCGGTTCACATGAACGCTCGATGGCGTCGATGAACGCAGTCGCAGTCACGATGAGCCCGGCGGTGCGTTCCCCCATCGCGTCCGCGGGTTCGTCCGGGTATGGCCTAGCGTCGAGGACCAGGCTGAACTCCGTACCCGGATTGCTGGAGATCGATGACAGTGCGGTCTCCAAACCGTCAATCTCGGCGATGGTGTGGCTGTCGAGGAGAACACCAGGCGGCGTGATTTTGCACCTCATGATGACTTCGTCGCCCTCGATCGTCCTGAACTGCGGCGACGCCGTGTGCACCCAGACCGCCACCAGGTTCTGCGCAGACGTCGTCAACACCCAGCGAAGGTGGTCCATGGCTCGCCGAACCTCTCGCGGCACGCCATGACCTAACGGGGCATCGCCCATCGGCTGAAAGAGAAAGAGCAGGTCGAGTTGATCGGGTCGCAGATGTCGCAGCGCTGGTTGCGTCGATGCCTCGATGAACGAGCTTTCGACGAGGCACATCGGCATCCGTGCATCTGGAAACTTCACCACCGGCTCACCCGTTGCGATGCTGACCGCCGCGCGGACCGCAGCATCGAATGCGCCCACGATCGATTCGACGAACTTTGCCGCTGCTCGTTCAGCGGCTTCCCGCACGCCGTCCGGCCAAATGACTCTCACCTCGAGCCGTCCCGATGTTGGCCCGCTTGAGACAAGCTGGTGGCTGAAGGGTCGAGCAGCCCGAAGGTCATTCCACGACTGGGCAAGATCTGACCGGGCTTCCTTCGCAGCCTCGATGTGGGCTCGAGCTTGGTCAAAAGGGTCAATCTCGTCGTGCTCCGGCGAGTTCACCATCTACCGAGATTACCCTCGAACTACCGTTCGAAAATTGAGGGGCTCCTACGCTGGGCAATTCCGAAAAACCCTGCCGGATCACGCCCGCAGCCCCGGATCGGGCACGCATAACAACCGGACCGTCGAGAGCCAGAAGCCGCTCAATCAGGCACATCTTCCTCACGGGTCACAACTCATATCGACGCGTGGTCAGGACGGCTGAGAGGCAGCTTTCGGTCGTCCGACACGGATGCACGGTATGTCCGTGCCGAGTGTGCGGTCGCCACATCTGTGCTCCGATGAGCAGTCATCTCACAGTGACGGTGGGCCGGCAACGTCGAATTCTTGGTGCAGGGGACTACAGCGTCACTCTCACCAGATTCCCCAAGAATCTGTGAAACGGTCTTGCGTCTTCTTCCCCATCTTGGGTGATGGATGAGCCCGCCGGGCTCGCCGAGAGAGTTGGGAACATGACATGAGCGAGAAGAATGACAAGCGAGGTCGGATCGATCGACCCTCACCGCACTGGGTACGAATTGAGGCGGCGGCCGAGTGGCTGGGTTGCAAGGTGTGCTACCTGCGACGTCTGGTCGCTGAGCGACGGATCCCGTACTCGAAGGTTGGCAAGTACCTCTTCTTCGATTTGTACGAACTCGACGCCTGGATTCGCAGCCAACGAATCGACCCGCTCAACTGAAGGCCGTCAGTCAGATCCAGAAGCGCCGTGGTTCGGCCGAGACGTTCGTCGTCTCGACCTCACCGTCGCTGACCAACTCCTATGGGCCAAAACTGTCGTTCGAGAACGGATCCTCGTGGGGCACTCGGTGAGCGACCTCGGCATGAACCGGCGTGCCTTCGTCGACGAACTCGCGCCGCTCACGCCAGTTCTCTTGCGATTCGATCACCCATGCCAGCAGCGATCTCGGCGTCGCGAGCCTCAGTCGCTTTGAGGTAGCGGAGTGACGCATCGGGAGTGGAGTGGCCGAGGCGCGCCATGATCTCCTTCGTTGAGGCGCCGGCGCTCGCCGCCGTCGTGCCGGCGAGGTGGCGGAGGTCGTGGAATCGGATCTCTGGGTTGACGTCGGCCTTGCGTTTCGCTCGGGTCCACGACGGATGGAAATAGCGTTTGAGCAGTGGGCAGCCCTTGACCGACCGAAAGACAAGTGCATCGGCAGCTGGCTCCGTGAAGGTGTTCATGTGTCTGCGGAGGATCTCGAGCGTCGTCGAATCGAGGGAGACCATCCGCTCACCCGACTCGGTCTTCGGAGGGCCGAACACGGGGCCGACGCCCTTCACGAACGCCAGCGACCTCAGGACACGGAGCTGCCCCGTTTCTGGGTCGACGTCGGATCGGCGAAGCGCGGTGAGTTCGCCGAATCGGAGCCCCGAAGTTGCCGCTGCCCAGACCAGCGCGCTGAATTGAGGCTCGACAACTTCGGCGAGGCGCACCACGTCCTTGAACGTCACCTCGGGCCGAAGGTGGATCTTCTCCTTCGCCGCGCCTTTCAGCTTTACAGGGTTCGCCCGGATCAGGCCGTCCTCCACCGCCGTCTCCATGATCGTGCGGAACAACCGGTAGATCTTCGCCACCGAGTTCTCCGCCAGATGCGTTTGGAGAAGGCCGGCGCGCCAAGAACGCACGTCGCGCGTGACGACGTCGTTGAGGGTGACCATCTCGAACGTTGGGAGGATCCACTTGCGCAGCTGCGACTCGTACATCTCCCGAGTGCGTGGTCGCAGTGCGCGCTCCTCGAGCCAGCGGAGCGCGTACGCACCGAAGCGCACCCTGCCGGCCGACTCGTCGAAGTGATCACCGCGTGCGAGGTCGGTCTCGATGTTCGACAACCACCGCCGAGCGTCGGTCTTCGTAGCGAACGTGTCCTTCGCTCCGACCTGCTTGCCGAGGTGCGAGTAGCGGGCCTGGAAGCGCCCGCTCGGGAGCTTCCGGATCGTCCCGAATTGCCGCGTAGCACTCATTTGGTGCTCCCTGTTACGCATTCTTCTAGGCACGTTCTAGGCACGCCGACCACCGTAGCATCTCAAGGAGGAGAGAGTGATCAAGCCGAAAAAGGCTCTGAGCTGGTCTTATTCAGCTCCGGCGATTGGAGCGGATGACGGGAATCGAACCCGCGTATTCAGCTTGGGAAGCTGATGTTCTACCATTGAACTACATCCGCGAAGAATCAAGAGGGTAGCTGCCTGGCCCGGCTTCTTGCACGCCCGAACGGCACCGACCGAGTCGTT
>NZ_JBDNIJ010000151.1:0-6406 GCF_041688325.1 Ilumatobacter sp. | reverse complement strand
ACTTCGTTTCACCCGTGCCAGCAATCAAAGCCTCAACGGCAGCGATAATAGGATCACCGGCGGCAACACTGAAACCGACGCCGTGCGGCTGGTTCAAAATGTCGAGCTTGTCGAAACCGAAGACATCCCACACGGCCGGAACTTCGCCCAGCTCCTGACGGGGCGTTGAACTCAAAAAGACGCCGAGATCCTGACGATACCAGACGACATTATCCGAAGAAAGAAGCATGAACGGCCGCAAACGTTGCGAGCCCCACAGCAACTGTCGGCTAATCCGCAACCGACACGAACCGTGGAGCGTCTGCAACGTGTTGCGACTGACGCTCGAATTGTTGGCGATCAGATCGGTTGAAATGTCTTCGATCAGGTTCTCGTCAGAATCAAGCAGCTCAAGGCCTGCGTCAACAAACAGACGTGACGACCCGATCAGCTCTTCGCGCTGGCTTGGCGTCAAGGACAGGAACGACAGAACTGTCACAGCCATCAGACCACCTCGGAGGCTGTGATGTTCTCGACAGTTAAAGCGACGTTCATAACACGGCCAGGATGTAGACGTTGCTCTTCGCCCGAAAGGTTGAAGAACACGCCTGACGTGTTGCGGCCACGCTGGTCACGAAACAGGATCGGGACATTCAGCAGCAACAACAACGAGTCATATTCGGCGCGATCGAGACGGGCGAAACTCAACGTGACAACTTCGGCGACGCCAGGTGTCGAGATGATCCGGCGGACACCGCCCGCGTAAACCCTGACCGACGCCTGCCCCGAGTGCGTGAACATCTCTGACGATTGCGGCAAAAGTAGAACGTCGGTCGGGTCAGACAGCGGCGATATAGCCGTCTCGGTCAGCGTTAAGATGGTCATGCCGCCCGCCTCTCCTGCTGCAACGTGCGCGCGTACTCTTTCGCCATCATCCGGGCGATCAACGTCCAATCAGGCTCAGAGCCAGACTTCACTCCGGCCGCAGACGTGACACGCTCACCGGCCTGCAACATCGTCAGCTGGTCGGTGCCAGGTAGGCCAGGCACGACGCCGCCCGTGTGGAGGCGTGGAAGGTTAGGGGTACTGAATGTTTGACCGCCGAACGTGTACGGTCCACGACCGTCAAGCGGTATGTCAAAGCTGAACGACGGCAGCGTGAAACTAATCCCGTTCCACTTGTCAATGATCCAGTTGATGGCCGTAACGAACGCGCTGGTCAGTCCATCAAATGCGCCCTTGACAGCCTCCGTGATCCGACCTGGTAGCGATGCGACGAAACCAACGACAGCGTCAATGCCTGCCGACACGTAGCCACGAATGTTATTCCAGACCGTCGACCAGTAGAGGGTCAACCAGTCAAGAACCAACTTGACAGCCGCCTTCACAGCATTCAGCGCAAGGCTCGTTGCGGCCTTAATGTAATCCCACGCGCCCGAAAGAATCTGTTTGATCGCCGTCCACGCTGCGGACCAGTCGCCAGTAATGACGGCTGTGAACAGCTTAAGCGCGCCCTCAATGATCTTAAGCGCCGCCTCAACGACCTTTTTGATTCCTTTCCATGCGCCGCGGGCATACTCGGTGAGCGTCTTGCCGAACGTGTCCCACAGGAACGTCGCGACCGCGACCCATGCGATGATGATGCCACCAACGATGGCAAGGCCGAGCGTGAACACCTGTTTTGCGATGGACCACAATAACTTGAACCAAGCGACGACGGCCTCCACGTAGGCGACAACGACCGGGAGAACGTTGGCGACCAGCCAACCAAAGACTTCGCCAATCGTTTCTTTGATACCAGGCCACACCTCACGGAACCATGCAACAACCGTGGTGAACGCTTCGACGATCCCAGCGGCAACCTCCTTAATGGCGGGCCATGCGACATCGACAAGGAACCGTACGACGGCGTCAACGGCGTTACGGAACGGCTCAATGTTCTGGTATGCCCAGACAAGAGCCCCGGCGACAGCAGCGATGGCGAGAACGAACAGGATGAACGGGGCGGCGGCGACGAGGGCAGAATAAGCGGCTGAGACCAAAGGTGCCACAAGGTAAAGAAATATTGCAGCGCCAACCACAACGAGCGCCGCGATAACCGAATCCTTATTGTCGCGAATCCAATCGAAGACCTTCGAGATCGCAGCCTGAGCTTTCGGCCAGTTGTCAACGAAGAACTTGATGACAGTGTCGGCCGTTTTCTTGACTGGGCCCCACAACCGATTGAACGCGGCCTGCAAAGCCTGCACGGCCATCGGAAGATGAATCGCAACCCACTTCGTGAGCCGTTGCAGAATCGGGCCGAGCTTGTCCATTGCGGTGCCGATAGCGTTGAAAACCTTTGTCGCCAACGGCTGCAAGCCAACAAGAACACGATTCTTGATGAGGGTCCACTTCTCACCGAACGACTCGGTGTCTTTCGCTGCACCATTAATCGTGTCAGTACCGGCAGTGATCGCGGCGAGCATCCCGTCAATCTCAAACTTGCCGCCCGCGATGGCGTCCGCAAGGTCGGGGCCGGCGCGCTGACCGAACAGCTCAATAGCCATACGGGTCGCATCCGTGCCCGGACCCATCGCCTCGATCTCTGAGACGATCCGGGAGAACGTCGCCGGCACATCTTCGCCCGCCTTCGCGAGCTTGCCGACACCAGCCTTCAAACCAGCAAACACCGTTTCGGTATTGACGCCCGTCTTGTTGAACTGCGCCAAAAGCGCCAGTGACTCGTCGAAACCGAAACCGAGGTTGCGGAGCGGTGCACCGAACTGGACAACAGAACTCGACAGATCACCGAGGCCGATACCGGACGCCTGAGCAGCCCGATACACCTTGTCAAGCGACGTAGCCTGATCGTCAGTAGCAATCCCCCAGTCACCAAACACTCGGGTCACGTTGTCGACGTTGGTCTCCAAGTCCGTACCAGTGATGCGAGACAGGTTGATGAGCTGACCGGCCAGCGCTTCGAGCGGTGCGCCCGTCAAACCAAGACGGGTATTCAAGTCCGCAATAGCGGTTCCGGCGTCACCAAACGACGCTGGCACAGTACTCAGGACATTCTTAAACGAATCCTCAAGCCCAGCGAGCATGTCGCCGGTAGCACCGGTGCCGACACGGATCTTGTCGAACTCCTTATCGAAGCTCTGCCCGATCTTAGCAAGCCCGACAGCAGCACCGATGCCGACAGCAGCGAAGCCGAGCACGGCAGCCTTACCGAACTTACCAATCTTCGACGCCGACGAATCAAGCGACTGGGCGAGCCCTTTATTGTCGCCCAGGATCTTGACATTTATGACGGACTTGGCTGCCACGGTCGCCCCACTTTCGTCGTAACTCGGATTACTTGCGGGACTGCTGCTTAGAACGCCAGTTCAGGTACTCGGCTGCGACCGTGAACAGGTCGCCGTCATCCATCAGATGGTCGTAGGGGATTCCGGCGCCTGACTCGATGGCGACGGCAACGATGTTCCAGAGGACCGACTCACGGCCAAAGGGTCGTCACCTTCGCCGTCGTCGTCAACAACGGCGGTGACGCCATCGACGTCGTCCAGCCAGTTGTCGAACTTGGAGACGACACCGGCCGAATGCCAGGCCAGCCAATAAAGCTGTTCCATACCGATCTCGTTGCTCAGCTGCGTCTTGAAGTGCCGCTCATAGGCGACCTGTGTACGCGGCCGGACTGGCACCAGTTGCTCGGTGCCGTCCGTCTTGGTGATGTTGAGTTGCAGTTTCATGGTTTCCCCCAATGTTGGAACCTCAGTCGAGGTTGTTTTTCTTGATTAGCTTTTTTACGTTGTCCTCGTAGACGCCGATGACTTCGCCGCGTCGCTGGTCGAGCGCGTCGTAAAGGAACGGCTGCGGCGAGATGTTCCGCTTCGGCCAGCCAAAGTGGATCGGGCCCGCGTAAGGGACTTTTGCGAAGCCAGCACGAACAACGCCGCCCGATGCGATGCCGGACGAACGGACCGAAGCCGCAAGGCGTCCAGTACGGCGAGGAACCAGCGGTACGGCTGCGTCCTCCACGATCTTCGCGGCCTTCGCGTGAATCTCTTTCAGGTCGCTCGTGCCGCCTTCGATCTGGCGGAGGGCACGCTTCAACTGGCGCGCGCCCTCCACCTCGATCGATGGCTTGGTCACGACACCGTGAAGACGGGTTCACCCTCGGAAACGAGATCCAGGGTGAACGTCTGACGCTGACCGGTTTCGGCGCCCATCATGAACGGGATCGCCGGAATGCGAGCGTTGAACGTGCAATGCGGGTTACCGGCTCCCACGACAGCATTCGTCGGGGCGATGACGACCTCAACCACCGTGTCACGCAAAGCCGCAATAACGGTGTGCGACAGACCGACGCCGTAAGCGAGCTCCACGTCGATCGAGCAGGTCCATTCCTTCTCCACGAAGTTCAGGTCGTCTCCAGGAACGACGCTGACGGTCTTTGACATCGCTTTGATGTCGGTCCCGTCGATTGAGATTTTCGGGGTAATGATCCTGTATCCGGCCATGTCAGGCCTCCTTCTCTGTGGTCGGGCCTGAGGCCTTCGGGGTTGGTGTTGCGACTGGTGGGGTGGCCTTGCGGAGTGCGATGTAACGGTCGCCGTATGGCAACAGAGCAGCCAGCGCGTCGCCGGTCACCTCGTCGCCTGCGGAAAACGATTGGCCGCACCACTGAAGGTCGGCCTGCGCCTCATAAACGGGTGACTTGCTCATTGGTGTGCCTTTCATACGGTCGAGTGCCTGGTGTAAGAAATGCGGCAACCGAGGAACGTGGAACCGTCAGTAGACGAGAAGATGACCGGGGCATCGATGCTGGAAACGACCACTTCGTCGGTGCCGACGTCGATCGGTGCGGCGTCGATGAGGATCGTGGTTTGAGCGTCAAGCCATGCCTGAGATGTCAACATGTCGACGGTGCTCGCAAGGATGAAGGCGTCAAGGCCGATCGTGTGACCGTCGAGACGTTCACCGATCTCTTTCCACGTCTCGGACGGTGCGACGAAAGCCATCTTTGCCGCCATGCTCGGCGGGCGATACGGGAGCGCATACTCGACGTCGCACGCTGCGCCGATCGCGTTGGCGATATGTTCAGCCGGCGTCGTCATGCAAAGCCCGGCTTCGAGTACGTGCCGATCAGTTTCATATATTGCGGGTCGGTGGTGCGGATGCCTTGCGCCCCAAGATCACCGAACGACTGGACGCCGAACAGTGCCGACGTTGCACGCTGCGCCAACTGTGCAGCAAGCAGCGAACACGCCTGATTGATCGGTGACGGCACGGCAGCGAAACCCCAAGACCCGACGATCTCAATGCGACGGCGACGACGGCCACCGTGCGGAAACTCTCGGTCAAGTAGGCGGAGCGTGTCATACGGCCAACCGTCTGCAATCTGGTGGTAGGCGTCAAGTTCATATTCGCTGGCTGTAATCGTTGTCTCAAACGTGCCGTCGTCGTCGTCATCAACTTTTAACGTCGTGACACTGATGAGGTCGGGCACCTCGAGGCTGTAGCCACCAGCACCGAATATCTTGGTTGCTGTTACGGGCGAGAACGTCCGGCCAGTGTCGTTGTCAATCGCGACGGTTGCCGCTTCGATCGAGTCAGTAACACGGCCGAGGAGCGCCGCGCCGACTGTTGCCTCACCCATCCGTTCGATGACTTCGGTTGCAGTGCAATACGCCATGACGCTCCCCTTCCGTTACTTGCGGGCCGTGGCGGGCTTTGTGGGCTTGCGTGGCGGGTGCACAGCGGAGCGGGTCGGCTCGGCCGTGCGTGTCTCTGGACGTGGCGTCGGTGCCTCATCGTTACGTGTTGCCATACCGAGAGACACGAGGCCTTCGGCTTCGGCGGCGGACAGGTCGATCGAGTCGCCAGGCTTCGGCCAGTGCTGCCCGTTGCGGGTGCCGCTGATCTGGCGGGTCATTGTTACTTTCGGCATTGCGCCTCCTTGATGTTCGGTGTGACGGGCCTTGCGAACGGGGCGCGACCGAAGATGGCCGCGCCCCGTTCAATCAGGTCAGGAAGCTGCGCCTGCGACGTACGCCTTGATGGCGCCCGTCGTGTCAGCCTGCACGCCGCCACCACGCACGAGGCAACGGAACGTCGTCATGTCGGTGTTGAATGCAAAGTCGGTAGACGACTCGAAACGAACCTCATTCACCTGACGGGCGAAGTAAGTCGAGAAGTCACCGAACAGGACCGTCTTTGCACCGGCGGCAGCAGCCGCCATGCTGACATCGACGTAGACCGGCTTGCCGAGCAGAACGTCCGGTGCGCCAGCAACAAGGCCGGGCTGCCAGATGTACTGATTGTCGCCGTCCTTGATCTTACGGATAGCAGCAACATTACTGTCAGCCAGCAGCCAGCCACACGACGCCGAATTGCGATACGGCGAAATGACGCTGTGGTACAGGTCAATCAGGTTGTCGCTCGT
>NZ_JBDNIJ010000150.1:0-3911 GCF_041688325.1 Ilumatobacter sp. | reverse complement strand
TCGGCCAGGCCACTACCGTCTCCCATCGCAGGGATCTCCTCACCGTTGAAGTCGTAGAACCACTCCAACTCTGGCGGGATCCCTGCACCCACCGGGGGACCCTCACCCCAAACCCACTCCCCACTTCAACGAGAAGAGCCAAATAACCCGGGTCACGGTCTAGGGCAGAGCGGCGATCCTGAAGGCCGATTTGCCTATCCGCTGAGCGCCTAAGACCTGACATCGCGCAGGTCTTCCAAACGACTCGCAGATAGCCACTTTCGCACTCACTAGTAGTCCTCTCAGGGCGGCCGCACCGAGGACAGCGCACTGCCGACCCTGATTCTTTTGAGGTGATCAAGCCGTGAACGATCGCGTGCAGCGCCCGAGAACAGCCCGCGTGGCGTCACTGTCCAGCCAACGCAAAACGCCCGCCCTAGGCCGCTGTGAGCGGTCTGGGCGGGCGTTCGTTTGCGTCAGCGATGGGCCCCATTCCTAAAACCACCGCTGACTATCTCGGACCCTGCAGTAGGAGTCACAATCGAACTGCGGGGCGGGGGAGAACTTGGGCCTACTCAGCCAGGATCTTGTAGGCGCCCTGGATGTTGCGGACGTGGAACAAGCCCTTGATCTCGACGCGTAATGTCGTCAAGTTCTTTCGGAACCCGGTGTACGGGTCAGCGTCGAACCGCATGCCGCCGAGGTAGAGCACGCCGAGCATTTGCGGATCAATCAGGAACGGTGCCTCGTCGCCAGCACCGATGCGTTCAATCACGTTGAGATCCCAGAGCGGTGAGGCTGTGTTCGTCGAGCGTGTCGGGAACACATAGGCACCGCTGCCAGATTCGGTGTACGTGTCGAGCTCGACAGAGTCCGTCGGGTTCAACACTGCGAGCCGTGGACGTGCGCCCACCGCCCGCATAGCACCGATCGCGTTACGGGTCTGCTCGATCAGGTTCGTGCCCGTCAGACCAGAATCCGGCGTGGCTGCTTCGATCTGAGCCATGACGTGGGCGTCAATCGCCTGCTGGATCTGGAACTGGCCTTCGCTTTCCATGAACGCTGCGAACTGCGGAACCGACTCGAGGACCGCGTTCGGAATGTCGTTGATCGTCACCGCGAAGTCGACCAGCGGGTCATTCACGAGGACCGTGGTGGTGTCGACGTTTGCCTTATCGCTGGTCGCGTCCAGGTTTCGCTTCACGGTGCCGGTGAGGGTCCGCGCGGTCTGCTTGAAGTCCTGGATTGCTGACTTGTTGCCGGCGTCCTCGCTCGGCAGGTTCGGCCACAACCAGCGCGAGTCGCGGCCGAGCGGCACCATCTGGGGTGTCGACGGGTTCCACTCGCCTACATCGGGGAAGCTTGACTTGAGCGCATCGAAGGCTTTGATCTCGACGGACGGGCGGCGCTTCAAGTCGAAGCCGGCGTCGACGATTGCTTCGGTGAGTGGCGACATCTGAGCTTTTGCAGCACCGAACCGGTTCCGGTTGTTCATCGGCGTCATGCCATCGCCGGGTTCTGTGCTGAGGTTGCCCTTGGTGTAGTGGTCGAGGATGTCGTCGTTGAATGCCTTTTCGAGCTGCTCGATGCGGTCGATTGAACGGTTCGACCCGGCAATCAGATTCGAGGCGCGCTCGGAGAGGTTGCGGGTTTTGGTCTTGTCGGGCTCGGCTTCCATCCGGTCGTTGATGGTCTTGAGCTCTCGGGTGATGCTGTCGCGCTTGGCGCGCTCTTCGGTGAGCTGGTTGTGAATATTCATGTCAGGGTTCTGCTTTCAAGGAGATTTCGAGTAGGGGAAAGACGCGGCCGCGCAAGGGGCCGCTCGTCGTTTCACCCGGCGTGTCTCGCAGACCAGGGCCGACAATCGATGTCTTGTGTGGGCGACTCGGCCGACTGTCGCGCCGTGGCGTTTGCCAGAGCTGAGAGAGTGAGCCAAGCCGGCCGACAAACAATGTCGGATGACTTCACACAGAACAGTAGCGGTGACGTCAAGGACCCTCTGGGCCGGGCATGGGTGTCGAACGGTCGGTCGGGCCTCGGAAGCGGAGACCCCGCATGTCCTGCTCGCAATGTGTACGGGTTGGGGTCTCCACGAAGGCTGGCAAGTAAAAGGCGTCCGGCCGCGTGATCTACCCTATGAACATGTCTGATTCAGGGCTTCAACCGCCTCCCCCTCCGCCCACAGAACAAAATCAAGCACCAGCGGAGGGGAATAGTGGTCGTCGCTCAGACGTGCCGGCGTTCTTGTTCGACGGCGGGGCGGCGACCTACTTCGGCACAGGCATTCTTGCCCTCCTCGTGACAGTCTTTACGTTCGGAATCGCCTACCCGTTCGCCTTAGTTCTCCGCGAAAGGTGGAAGGCGAAGCACACGTACATCGAGGGTCGGCAGCTCATGTTCACGGGGAAAGGTCTCGGCCTATTTGGGAACTGGATTAAGTGGCTACTTCTCACGATTGTGACGCTCGGAATATATTCGTTCTGGGTGATTCCGAGATTGACGAAGTGGAAGGTTGAACATCAGGCTTTCGATCCCCGCCAGTGATAGCTACGTAGGCGACGGCCCTGCGGAACTCCGGGCGCCGTCCGATACGCCCCGTCCGTCCTGTGTGGCAACGGTCAGGTCGTGCCGGGTCGTTGTTCGCTGGCGGAGGCGTATTCTCACTCACGGAGGACCCCCCTTGAAGGCCCGCGGAGAGAGGAGGGAAGGGCGGGGTTCTTCGTGCTGGCATGTTGCGTTTACGTGCTGCACCTACCCCGCCTCATCCAGGCCCTGAGTGGTCGCTGAGCGCGCCTTCCTCGCTTGCTTACGTGCTGCCGATGTCATCGCTCCACGCACTCCCCAGTCGAGGCTTTCGTCGGCCATCGCTTCGGCTAGGCATTCGATCCGAACCGGACAGCGTCCACATAGTTCCAAGGCTGGCCGTGCGCTTTGCCCGATGCCGGGGAAGAAGATGTCGATGTCGATGTCGCGGCATAGGGCGTCGTCAAGCCAGGCCGGCTGACGTGTCGCTATCCGTTGGAGTGGAGTGCCGGTGTCGTCGGGTTCGATGAAGTACATCTCAGGGTTTCCTCTCGGGAATGATCTGTCGTCGAATGCGCTGGCTTCTGGTCGGGTGTGAGCGGTGTCGTGGGTGCTGAGGGTGCTCAGGTTTCCCCTCTGTTGTGTCTTGCCTCTGAGGGTGCTCACGCCGCCTTCTCTCCCTTAACCACATCAAGACACGACAAGGGGGATTCCTGAGCACCGACGACACCCTCAACACCTTCACGGTCGGGCACCTCAACGCTGGTCAAAGTGCCGATCCGGCCGGCCTTGATTCGACGTCCGAGCTGCCAGGTGATCCCGACTTTGTGCAACATCGCAGCCGACCGGGACATCGCGTTGGAGAGCTGGCGGGCGTTCGTTGGCCACTCGGGCGGGTTGTTGATGGGTGCGATCAGCTCGGCGAGGAGTTGTCGGGCGGTGCCGCTCCATTCGTCGCGATGTTCCATGAACTCCACAACGGCGACGGCGACAGCGTCAGATTCGAGCGCCTCGTCGAAGATGGTGTCGAGCTGGCGCCGGTAAGACTTGAGCGAGTCGTCCCCTGTAACGGTGTCGTGCGCAGCGAGGAACGTCGCGAAGTCGGCCATGCGAAGATCGCGGACTATCTCGGTGGTGGGTTGTTCTTTGATGACTCCGACGGCCAGATCGAGTAGTGCGCCCAACACTCTCGGGCGCATGTCGTCGAGTCGGGCGTCGACTTCGCGCTCTGTCAGCCATTGGGTTGGTCGTTGCAGCTCGAACAAGACCAACCGTTCGGCGAGGTCGGGCCGCAACGTGGCGCCCAATGTGATCCCGTTCAGGATGACGCAACGCCGCCACGATGTCGCGACTACGTCGTCATCGGTGTAGAGGCTGCGTCTGAGCCAGCCGTCTCCGGTAATTGTGCG
>NZ_JBDNIJ010000149.1:0-9323 GCF_041688325.1 Ilumatobacter sp. | reverse complement strand
TCAGGAACTGGAAGTCCTGATCCGGCGCGCCCCGTCGCAATGGCACCTGTTCCAACCCAACTGGCCCAGCGACCCCGGCTACGAACATCACCCCAGATAGAGCGCCGCTCGGAGCGTGGGCCATCAGGCCTCGCCGTACCCGGCCGGGACGAGCAGCCCACGTCCGCTCTGACCGGGCAGGCTCGTCAGATGTCGGAATGGTGGGCCTCAGTCAGCTAGACATGCCGCGGTGAGGAGCACCGACGACACCGATGCTGGCGATGCGCCGCTGATGCGCATCGGGATCGTGTGCCCGTACAGCCTCACCATCCCGGGCGGCGTGCAGATGCAGGTGCTGGCGCTCGCCAGAGAGTTGCGGGCCCGGGGGCACGAGGCACGAGTGCTCGGCCCCTGCGATGGGCCGCCACCCGAGAGCTTCGTCACTCCGCTCGGCAACTCATTGCGGCTCGCGGCCAACGGTTCGATCGCTCCGCTCGCGCCCGACCCGCCAGCGGCATTGCGCACGATGCGTGCACTCACCGACGAGGCCTTCGACGTCATCCACGTCCACGAACCGTTGGCGCCAGGGCCGACGCTCACATCAGTCCTGTTCCATCCTGCGCCGATCGTTGCGACGTTCCACGCGGCAGGTTCGTCGACCAGCTACCGACTCTTGAACCGCGCGCTCAGCCGGATCATCAAGCGCATCGACCACAAAGTCGTCGTGTCAAAAGACGCCCTCGCACTGGTGCAGTCGCACCTCGGCGGCGACTACGAGGTGTTGTTCAACGGCGTCAACATCAAAGAGATGCAAGCGTTCGAGCCGCACCAGTACGACCGACCCAGCGTTTTCTTCTGCGGGCGTCACGAAGATCGCAAGGGTCTGCGGGTCCTGATCGATGCATTCGAGCAACTCGGAGACGACGTCGACCTGTGGATTGCGGGGGAGGGGCCAGACACTGCAGCGCTCCAAGCCCGAACCAAAGGAGAACCCCGTATCCACTGGCTTGGTCGTGTCACGGACGAGGACAAGATTGCCCGGCTCCGTGGCGCCGACGTGTTCTGTGCGCCTTCACTCGGTGGCGAATCGTTCGGCGTTGTACTCATCGAATCAATGGCAGCCGGGACGACCGTGGTCGCCAGCGCATTGGACGGATACCGAAATGTCGCCACTCACGAGCAGGACGCGCTGCTCGTCGAACCAGGTGACGCGGGAGCACTGGCGGCTTCCATCCAGCGCGCGCTCGACGACGACGATTTGACCGAGCGCCTCCGAGCGAACGGATCACTTCGGGCACTCGACTTCTCGATGTCGACGCTGGTCGATCACTACATCAGGATCTACCGCGACCTGATTGCCTGACCGTCTGAGAGCGGTTGGTCTTGGGGAATGGCCGGTGGGGAATCCCACTTCCGGCGCATCGATCGGTCGTACACTGCGCGCATGGTCATCCTTGTCATCGTCATCGTCACCGCTGTCTTGGTCCTTGCGTTGGTGATCGGTGCCTACAACGGGCTGATTCGTCGTCGCAATCAAATCGAGAACGCTTGGTCCCAGATCGATGTGCAGCTCAAGCGACGCCTCGATTTGATCCCCAACCTCGTCGACACTGTCAAGGGCTACGCCGCGCACGAGCGTGAGACTCTCGAAGGGGTGATTAGCGCCAGGAATGCAGCGATCGCCGCACCCGATACCCCTGATGGCCAAGCCGGCGCCAACAACATGCTGACTGGTGCGCTCGGAAAGCTCTTCGCACTTGGTGAGGCGTACCCCGACCTGAAGGCCAACCAGAACTTCCTGCAACTGCAAGAAGAACTGACCGCGACCGAAGGCCGTGTCGCCTATTCCCGACAGTTCTACAACGACAGCGTGCTCGATTACAACAACAAGCTCGAGCAGTTCCCGACCGTGTTCTTTGCCAAGGCAATGAAGTTCGATCGTCGTGAGTATTTCCAGGCCGAAGAGGCCGCCCGGACAGTTCCGTCCATCGAGTTCTGATCAGTCGACTGCAGTACATCACCTCATGTTTGAACTGATTCGATCGAACAAACGCCGCAGCGTCGCGCTCGTCGCGTGCTTCATGCTCTTCATCGCGCTCATCGGCGCCGCCATTGGCGCGCTCGTCGGCAATGGCATTGCCTTCACACTCGTTGCGCTGGCCTTCAGCGCCAGTGTTGCCTTCTACTCGTACTGGCGAGCCGACAAAATCGCGCTGAAAATCAGCCGAGCCGAGCCGGCCTCGGAAATCGAATACCAAAGGCTCCACAACATCGTCGAGGGGCTCTGTATCGCTGCAGGCCTGCCGAAGCCTGGCGTGTATGTCATCCACGACCCGGCACCGAACGCCTTCGCAACAGGCCGCAACCCTGAACACGCCGCGATCGCAGTAACGAGCGGTCTCCTCGAAAAGCTCAATCGCGTCGAACTCGAGGGAGTCGTCGCACACGAACTCGGCCACATCAAGAACTACGACATCCTCGTTTCGACGCTCGCGGTCACGATGGTCGGAGCGGTCGCCCTCCTCGCCGATGGAGCCATTCGCCTGATGTGGTGGAACGGTGGGCGTGTGTCACGTTCCGGAGACCGCTCAAACGGTACGAACCCGCTGGCCTTCGCTGGTTTCGCTCTGCTGATCCTGTCGCCGCTGATCGCCAAAGCCATGCAGGCTGCGATCTCGCGGCGCCGCGAGACGCTTGCCGACGTCACAGCGTGTCAGCTGACTCGGTATCCGCCGGGCCTGATCTCGGCGCTGGAAAAGCTGAAGGAAGACACCACAGTGACGCACAGCGCTTCAATGGCTACGGCACACTTGTGGATCGAGCAGCCGATGAGCGGAGTCGGGGACAATGGCAAGCTCGGTGGTATCCACAAAATGTTCGACACGCACCCGCCGCTTGACGAACGAATAGCACTCCTGAGAGAACTCTGATGACCAACTCGAAGTATCTGGCCGGCGCCGCGGCGCTGGCCCTCGTTGCCGTCGCATGTAGCGGCGGAAGCTCCCCTGAAGTCGCGATCACCACGGTGACGAGCACGACGAATGCTGTCTTAGAAACAACGACCACGAGCACCATGCCATCAGGTACCACGAGCACCATGCCGGTGCCCAGCACCACGCTTGCTCCAGACGTGTTGCGTCAGCCGCTGACTGGTGTGCCCGTTGCGAGCGAAGCCGACATCCCCGATCGGCCCGCACTGGCCGTCAAGATCGACAACGCCCCGCCCGCCCGCCGCAACCACTCCGGCCTCGCCATTGCCGATGTCGTCTTTGAAGAAAAGGTCGAGGGCAGCCTCACTCGCTTCGCCGCGGTGTTCCACTCCCAGGATGCCGACCCGGTCGGCCCGATCCGATCGGGCCGCGAACAGGATGTCAACCTCCTGAGTTCGCTGAACGAACCGCTCTTCGGTTGGAGTGGCGGCAACCAGGGCGTCACGCGACTGATCCGGTCTTCGTTCCTCGTCGACGTCGGCGCACCTTCGAACCCCGGCAGCTACTACCGAGGCCCGGGAAGTGCTCCGCACAACCTCTACTCCGACACGGCGTCCCTCTTCGCGTTGACGCCGGAAGATTCTCCCGGTGCACCGACCCGCCAGTTTGAGTTCCTCGACGACGGCAAGGTTTTTGCGGGCGACGTCGCCAAGAGAGTGTCGTTCGCGATTGGCAGTATCGACATCGTGTGGGACTGGAACGCCAACGAAGGGCGCTACGAGCGTACGCAAGAGGGCGAGAAGCATGTCGACAAGACCTACGGTCAGATCGGCGCACAGAACGTCATTGTGCTCGCCGTCGACTACCGCCAGAGTTCCATCGATTCGAATGCTCCCGAGGCAGTCACGCTGGGCGAAGGTCAAGCGTCCGTGTTCAGTAATGGTGAGGTCATCACCGGGCGCTGGCAGAAAGAGCTCGCGGTCTACAACTTCGTCCTGACTGACGACAACGGAAATCCAATCAAGCTGACGCCTGGTCAGACCTGGATCGAACTCGTCGAAGTGGGTTCGCCAGGCGACCAGGCCGACATCACGATCGAATAGTTACGCCGCTGCAGGGGCGTTCTCACACGGGTACCAGCGATACCCCGGAGAATGCGACAAACGATCAGGCACGAATCGGCCCAGTGAAAGTACGCTGGTCTCCATGAGCGCTGAGAACACTGGAACATTCCCCGTCAAGCGGGGCTTGGCAGAAATGATGAAGGGCGGCGTCATCATGGACGTCGTCAATCCTGAGCAGGCCAAGATCGCTGAAGATGCTGGTGCAGTTGCCGTGATGGCACTCGAGCGCGTGCCAGCCGACATCCGTCGCGACGGCGGCGTCGCCCGCATGTCTGACCCCGAGATGATCATCGGTATCCAGGAGGTCTGCTCGATCCCAGTTATGGCCAAGGCGCGCATTGGACATTTCGTCGAGGCACAAATTCTCCAGTCGCTCGGCGTTGACTTCATTGACGAATCCGAAGTACTCACCCCGGCCGACGAGGCCTACCACATCGACAAGATGGCCTTCGACGTGCCGTTCGTGTGCGGCGCCACCAACCTCGGCGAGGCGCTCCGGCGCATCTCCGAAGGCGCAGCGATGATCCGCTCGAAGGGCGAAGCCGGCACCGGCAACGTCGTCGAAGCCGTGCGTCACCTTCGATCGATCATCGGCGACATGAAGCGCATCACACAGGCCGACGAAGCCGAACTTTTTGGTTGGGCCAAGCAGCTGCAGGCGCCGCTGTCGCTGATTCAAGAGATCGCCAAAACCGGCAAGCTGCCCGTTCCCCTGTTTTGTGCTGGTGGCCTCGCCACCCCGGCAGACGCTGCACTCGCCATGCAGTTGGGTGCCGACGCAGTGTTCGTCGGTTCGGGCATCTTCAAGTCCGACAACCCGTCGCCGCGTGCCAAGGCGATCGTCGAAGCGACGACGCACTACATGGATGCTGACATCCTTGCCAAGGTTAGCCGTGGCATCGGTGCCCCGATGACTGGCATCGGCATGGACGAGATCAGCGTCAAGTACGCCGAACGCGGTTGGTAGCAGGCCCCGTCGTCGGCGTCCTCGCTTTGCAGGGCGCCTTCACAACGCACCAGCAAAGGCTCATGGCACTTGGTGTTCATGCGCCACTCGTCAAAACACCCCAGCAACTCGCTGGTATTGACGCGCTTGTCCTGCCCGGTGGCGAGAGCACGACGATGTCGATGTTGCTCGACACGAGCGGGCTGCGCGATCCGATCGGCGAGCGGCTGGCCGACGGCATGGGGGTCTTCGGCACATGCGCCGGAATGATTCTGTGCGCGACCGAGGTACTCGACGGCCGACCTGACCAGCGAGGCTTCTCGTTGATCGACATGACAGTCCGCCGCAACGGCTACGGCCGCCAGCTCGACAGCTTCGAGACTGATATCGCTGTCGACGGGCTGACGAACGGCTTCCATGCAGTGTTCATCCGAGCTCCGTACGTCGAGCGAGTCGGTCCCGATGTCGAAGTGCTCGCCGTTCACAACGACATTCCCGTTCTCGCCCGCAGCGGACGTTGTACGGTGGCATCGTTCCATCCCGAACTCACGGATGACACTCGACTACACGAAGCGTTCATCACAACGTTGTGACGACCGAACAACAAAACGACACCTGACGATCAACCCGCCGAGTCCATCGCTCTGGCAGAGAGAGAACCGACATGTCCGGCCATTCCAAATGGGCAACGATCAAGCACAAAAAGGGCGCCACTGACGCCAAGCGCGGCAAGCTCTTCAACAAGCTGGCCCGCCAGATCGAAGTCGCAGCCAAGGGCGGCGGTGACGTGGATATGAATCCCACGTTGCGTACTGCGGTCCAAAAGGCCAAGGGCGCGCAGATGACGAACGACGCGATCGATCGTGCGATCAAGCGTGGAACGGGCGATGCCGACGGCGCCGCGTACGAGAGCATCATGTACGAGGGCTACGCGCCCGGTGGTGTTGCGCTGATGATCGACGTGCTGACCGACAACCGCAACCGGTCAGGGGCCGACATCCGCCAAATCTTTAGCAAGCTCGGCGGTTCCATGGCCGAACCAGGCGCAGTTGGTTGGCAGTTTTCCCGTAAGGGCGTCATCATCATTGAAGGTGAAGGCGTCGACGAAGACGAACTGATGATGGCGGCACTCGAAGCCGGTGCCGAAGATATGACGCGTTCTGGCGACGACTTCCAGGTCGTCTCTGATCCGTCGCCGGTGTTCGACATCAAGGCGAGCCTCGAAGCTGCTGGTTTCACTGTGCAGTCGGCCGACTCACCGATGTTGGCCGAGAATCTCGTCGAAGTCACCGACGTGAAAGACGCGAAGGGCATCCTCTCAGTGATGGAGGCGCTCGAAGACAACGACGACGTGCAAGACGTCTTCTCAAACTTCGACATGAGCGATGAACTCATGGAGCAGGCCGCAGAATGATCTGTCGTCTGGACGTGTCGTCGTGAGCATCTCTGTCGGCGACACAGCACCCGATTTCACCCTGCCCGGCACTGGTGGCCAGGACTACTCGCTCATCGACTTTGCCGGCCAGCCGGTGGTCCTCGTCTTCTATCCGGGTGACGACACGCCCGTGTGCACGAAGCAGCTCAACAGCTACAACAGAGACATCAAGCAATTCACTGAGATGAACGCGCAAGTCATTGGAATCTCGGCGCAAGACGTGTCGAGCCACGAAGGCTTCGCCAACAAGCACGGCTTCACGTTCCCGCTGCTGGCCGATGTTGACAAGGACGTTGCCGGTCTGTACGGCACGCTTGGACCTATTGGGTTTCCGCGGCGCAGCGTGTTCATCATCGACAGCACTGGAATTGTTCGCTATGCCCACCGGGCAATAGCTGGGCTCACGTTCCGGCCGGTCAAAGAACTCGTTGCGGAACTCGAGAAGCTTTCTCGCTGATTTCGCAAATTTCGCTGATCGCTCACCGTTCCCAAACGGGTCGGTGTCGCGGGTGCAGCCGAGGTCTTCGAGGATCACCTGATCTGATCGGTCGACCGACTAGAGTACGAACCTGTGTTCGCCAATAGCGTCGACGCCGTACGCGGCGTGACTTCACGTGTCCTTGGGATCGACCCGGGTCTGACCCGTTGCGGCTTCGCCGTGATTGATGGTCGCGGCCCCAATGCTGCCGTTGCGGTGTCGATGGGGGTCATTCGGACGTCGCCGTCCGATCCGCTGCCGCAGCGGCTCGGTGAGCTGCGTACCGAGTTCACGGCCCTGATCGCTGAGTTCCAACCCGATGTTGTTGCGGTTGAGCAGGTGTTCTTTCAGAACAACGTGCGCACCGCAATGAGCGTCGGCCAGGCAAGTGGCCTCGCCCTCGCCGAGGCGGCGCTTGCGGGGTGTGAAGTGCTGCAGTACACGCCCAATCAGGTCAAAGATGCCGTTGCCGGATGGGGCGGTGCCGGGAAGGAACAGGTGCAGAGAATGGTGCAACAGCGGCTCAGGCTGTCGTCGTTGCCGCAGCCGGCCGATGCTGCTGACGCAGCCGCCATCGCGCTCTGCCACCTGGCTATGTCGCCAATCGGGCGTCAAGTTCGTCATCTCAACGGTGACAGCGTCCGCAGTCGTAAGAACCTGCCGCCGGTCGGAGGTGTTCGATGATCGGTTCGTTACGCGGCGAAATACTCGAACGCAATCTCGACGGCACCGTGCTGCTTGAGGTAGCCGGTATTGGCTACATCGTGACCGTCTCGCAACGGGTGATCCCCGAACTCGAGCCAGGCAGCACCACATTTCTGCGGATTCATCACCATATTCGTGAAGATACGCAGACGCTCTTCGGATTCACATCGAAAGAAGACAAGGCAACGTTCCAGGTGCTCCTTGCAACGCACGGTGTCGGCCCAGCAATGGCGATGTCAATCTTGGCCACACACCCCGCTGCGTCGCTGATCGACATCGTGGCGACCAACGACATCGCAGCGCTCCAACTGGTCCCCAAAGTCGGCAAGAAGACTGCCGAACGGCTCATTGTCGAACTCAAGAATCGCTTGTCCCTCGACATCCTCGACGGCGGCTCCACGGTTGCCAGCGGCGGCGGGTCGAGTGTCGCCGATGTGCGCGAAGCGCTGGCTGGCCTGGGTTACGGCACCGAAGAGATCCGTGAGGTGCTCCGTGAACTTCCGAGTGGTGCCGACTCTGCCACCCTGTTGCGTGACGCGCTGAAGACGCTGTCGAAGAACTGACGAACCAAGGTGTGCTCTCATGCGTGACGAATTCCTCGACCCCGGCGTCGGGCACTCGGAAAATGTCGACGAGGAAGAACTTGAAGCCGGTATTCGGCCCCGTGCGCTCGACGAGTTTGTTGGCCAGGGTGAACTCAAAGAACACCTGAAGATCGTCATGGAGGCTGCTCGCCGTCGCGCGCAAGCCGTTGACCACCTCTTGTTCGCTGGCCCGCCCGGCCTTGGCAAAACCACGTTGGCCAGCATCGTCGCCACCGAAATGGGCACCCAGATCCACGTCACGTCAGGCCCTGCGCTCGAACGTGCCGGTGACCTGGCAGCAATCTTGACGAAGCTCGAAGACGGCGACGTGCTGTTCATCGACGAGATCCACCGACTCAGCCGTGCCGTCGAAGAGATTCTCTATCCGGCGATGGAAGATTTCCAGCTCGACATCGTCGTCGGTAAGGGCCCAGCAGCATCGAGTATTCGGCTCACGATGCCGCCATTCACGCTCGTGGGTGCCACCACCCGGACCGGCATGATCACCGGTCCGCTGCGCGACCGGTTCGGCCTCGTTGCCCGGCTCGACTACTACGACCACGTCGAACTGCAGGCAATCGTCGAACGCGCTGCCGGCATCTTCGAGATCGAAATCGATTCCAAGGGGGCGTTTGAGATCGCCCGCCGCTCCCGCGGCACACCGCGTATTGCCAACCGCCTACTGCGCCGTGTTCGTGACTTCGCCGAGGTGCGTGCCGACGGGGTGATCACCGCCGAAGTGGCCGAGGCTGGCTTGAAGCTGTTCGGCGTCGACAACCGCGGCCTCGACAAGGTCGACAGGGCGCTACTCACTGCGCTCTGCGGTCAATTCACCGGCGGGCCCGTTGGCTTGTCCACCCTGGCAATCAGCATCGGCGAGCAGCCCGAGACCGTCGAAGACGTGTACGAGCCGTTCCTCATCACGCAGGGGATGATCGCCCGCACCCCTCGTGGCCGCGTCGCACTCGCCGCCGCATACGACCACATCGGTATCGCCGCACCCCCCAAAGTCACCAACGGCTCCCTCTTCAGTTGACTCGGTCCAGAACGTCCGATCCCGGCGTCACCCCTCACCGCTCGTTGGCGGAGGCCAACTCGGGTCCATGCTTCCTTGGCCTCGAACGTTCTGATCCCGAGTCAAT
>NZ_JBDNIJ010000148.1:0-11554 GCF_041688325.1 Ilumatobacter sp. | reverse complement strand
GGCTCGTAGTCCGGTGCTTCGATACCGAACTCGCGGTACTTCGGCATACCCGTGCCAGCTGGGATCAGCTTGCCGAGGATGATGTTTTCCTTGAGACCAATGAGGTGATCGGCGCGGCCGTCGATGGCGGCCTCGGTGAGCACCCGGGTGGTCTCTTGGAAGGAGGCAGCCGACAGCCACGACTCGGTGGCCAACGAGGCCTTGGTGATACCCATCAGCTCCGGGCGACCTTCGGCCGGGCGCAGCGACTCTTCGACCATGCGACGGTTCGTGTCGCGGAAGCGCTTGGAGTCGACACGCTCGCCAGGCAAGAAGCCAGAGCCACCAGGCTCCTGCACGCCGATACGACGCGTCATCTGACGCACGATCAGCTCGATGTGCTTGTCGTGGATCGACACGCCCTGGTCTCGGTAGACACGCTGGACTTCCTCAACCAAGTAGAGCTGTGTCTCACGGATGCCCTTGATCTCCATGATCTCCTTCGGATCGAAGGGACCATCGACGAGCGGGTCGCCGGCCTTGACCGACTGACCATCAACCACGATCGGGCGAGCACCGAGCGGCAGGACCACTTCGTGCTCTTCGCCTGCATCGTCGATCACGACAACGGGAATGCCCTTGCCCTCATCTTCACGAAGGTGGAGGATGCCGGTTGCCTTGGCCAGACGAGCCGAGCCCTTCGGAGTACGAGCTTCGAAGAGCTCGACGACGCGGGGCAGACCGCCAGCGATGTCCTTACCTGCAACACCACCGGTGTGGAAGGTACGCATCGTCAGCTGGGTACCCGGCTCACCGATCGACTGAGCTGCGATGACGCCGACGGCCTCACCAAGTTCGATCATCTTGCCGGTGGCGAGCGAGCGGCCGTAGCACATGGCGCAGACACCGAGCTCGGCGTCGCACGTGAGCACCGAACGCACACGGATCCGTGTGATGTCCTTGTCTTCGCGGAGTGCTTCCATCTCCTCGTCGCCAACGATCGTGTTACGTGGCAGAACCTTGCGGCCGTCTTCCATTGCACTGGCCAGGTTGGTGTCTTGGAGGAGCGCACGGCCGTAGAGCTTGGTCTCGATGTAGGAGCGAACGTTGGCCGTGTCCGGCGTGACGTTTTCGATCCACACGCCGAGGGTCGAGCCACAATCGTCTTCGCGAACGATGAGTTCCTGAGCAACGTCGACGAGACGACGGGTCAGGTAACCCGAGTCAGCGGTACGGAGTGCGGTGTCGACCAGGCCCTTACGGGCACCAGGAGTAGCAATAAAGTACTCAAGGGTTTCGAGGCCCTCACGGAAGTTCGACTTGATTGGGCGAGGAATCATGTCACCACGCGGGTTGGCAACCAGCCCACGCATGCCGGCAATCTGACGCATCTGCGTCATGTTGCCTCGGGCACCCGAGCCGACCATCATGTCAATCGGGTTGAACTTGGCTTCCTTGAACTCGCGTTCCATCTCGGCCTGGACCTCGGCGGTGGCGTCGGTCCAGATGCGCACTTCTTGCTGACGGCGCTCGCCGTCGGTGATGATGCCACGACGGAACTGCGTCTCAACCTTGTCGGCCTGGCGCTCGTACTCCTCCATCATGGCCTTCTTGGCCTTCGGAGTTCGCACGTCGTCAATCGACACGGTGATGCCGGACTGCGAGGCGAAGCGGTAGCAGAGGTCCTTGATGTTGTCCAGAGCGTTGGCGACTTCAGCCTTGCTGTAGTTGTCGGAGAGTTGCTCGACGATGACGCCCATCTCCTTCTTCGTGACGAGGTAGTCGATGTGACCGAACTTGTCGGGGTACGACTCCTGGTGCACTTCGCCACTCTCAGCGACGCGACGTTGCGGGAGCGCCTCTTCGAAGAGGGCGCGACCGGCAGTGGTTTCGAACGGTGCTTCGCCTGGGATGCGAATGTTGATCACTGCGTGCAGATCGAGGGTCTTCTCGTCGTACGCGCGGAGCACTTCCCACAGGTGGCGGAATGTACGGCCTTCGCCCGGAGCCCCAGCGATCGACTCGGTGAGGTAGTAGCCACCGATGATCAGGTCCTGGGACGGCGTGACGATCGGGCGGCCCGATGCAGGCGACAAGATGTTGTTGGCCGACAGCATGAGCACACGCGCTTCGGCGCGAGCCTCAGCGGAGAGCGGCACGTGGATGGCCATCTGGTCACCGTCGAAGTCAGCGTTGAATGCCGTACACACGAGCGGATGGATCTGGAGTGCCTTGCCTTCGACCAGCACAGGCTCGAAGGCCTGGATGCCGAGACGGTGCAGCGTGGGCGCACGGTTGAGCATGACGGGATGTTCTTGGATGACATCTTCGAGCACGTCCCATACCTGCGGGCGGCGACGTTCGACCATGCGCTTGGCGGTCTTGATATTCTGAGCCAGCTCAAGATCGACAAGGCGCTTCATGACGAACGGCTTGAACAGTTCGAGCGCCATCAGCTTCGGCAGACCGCACTGGTGCAGACGCAGCGTCGGACCGGCCACGATGACCGAACGGCCCGAGTAGTCGACGCGCTTGCCGAGAAGGTTCTGACGGAAACGACCCTGCTTGCCCTTCAACATGTCGGACAGCGACTTGAGCGGACGGTTTCCCGGGCCAGTCACGGGACGCCCACGACGGCCATTGTCGAAGAGTGCGTCGACTGCTTCTTGCAGCATGCGCTTCTCGTTGTTGACGATGATCTCCGGTGCGCCGAGGTTGAGCAGGCGCTCAAGACGGTTGTTGCGGTTGATCACACGACGGTAGAGGTCGTTGAGGTCAGATGTCGCGAAGCGGCCGCCGTCGAGCTGCACCATCGGGCGCAGTTCCGGCGGGATGACTGGGACCACATCGAGGATCATGGCCATCGGATCGTTTTCGCGGCGACCGTTTTCGTCGCG
The DNA here is from genome assembly GCF_041688325.1 of Ilumatobacter sp. Classification (GTDB taxonomy): domain Bacteria; phylum Actinomycetota; class Acidimicrobiia; order Acidimicrobiales; family Ilumatobacteraceae; genus Ilumatobacter_A. The sequence goes on along the minus strand of NZ_JBDNIJ010000148.1, from coordinate 8,678 downwards.
ACGGTTAAACGACGCAACAATCTTCAGGCGCTTGATGGCCTTCTGCTTGCGCTGGGCGCTGAGCGGCTTGCGACCGGAGTCGCCGACGTCAATCGCATCGCGGAGCTTGATCTCTTCTTCGTCAAAGTCGATCCGGTTGATGAGCTGCTTGATGGCTTCGGCGCCAGTGCCGCCTTCGAAGTACTCGCCGTACTTGTCGCGCATTTCGCGCCACAACATCTCGTCTTCGATGATCTTGCGAGAATGGACGCTCTTGAATTCGTCCCATGTACGGGCGACGAGATCGAGCTCGATGGCGTACCGCTCGCGGATGCCTTCGAGCTCCTTGTCCCCTTCGCGCTGCAGCTTCTTGAGATCGGCAGGCTTGGCGCCTTCCTTCTCAGCAGCATCGACGGCCTCTTCGAGGTCCTTGAACCGACGATCGATGGCGATCTCGAGTTCCTTATTAATGGCTTCGAGCTCTTCGAGGTACTCGGCCTCGAGGCTTGGCAGTGCTTCGTGGCGGCCGTCTTCGTCAACCCAGCTGACGAGGTGCGCAGCGAAGTAGATCACCTTTTCAAGCATCTTCGCCTTGAGCTCTTCCTTCGGCTCGATGCCGGCGAGGAGGTAAGCGAGCCACGAACGGGTACCGCGGAGATACCAGATATGCACGGCCGGTGCGGCCAGTTCGATGTGGCCCATGCGGTCGCGACGAACCTTGGACCGTGTGACTTCGACGCCACAGCGCTCGCAGATGATGCCCTTGAACCGGACACGCTTGTACTTGCCGCAGTAGCACTCCCAGTCGCGAGTCGGCCCGAAGATCTTCTCGCAAAACAGGCCGTCCTTTTCGGGACGGAGCGTGCGGTAATTGATCGTTTCCGGCTTCTTCACTTCGCCGTGTGACCAGTTACGAATCTGGTCTGCCTCAGCGAGGCCGATTTTCAGTTGATCGAACATGTTGACGTCGAGCATGTGGTTTCCCTTTTGTCGGTTGCTCTGGGTGTTCGGGGTTCATCGGTCACTCGGTGCCAGGCACAGTGTGACCGGAAATCAGGCTCCAGCAATCAGGCGGTCAGACTGTGCCTGGCACAGAGTGACCGCCTGATCGTTAGCGGAAGTTTCCGGCGCGCTCCGCTTTTTCGCGTTCGCGGCGTGCATCGTCTTCGTCGGTGCCGCGCTCAGGGCGTGAGATATCGATACCGAGTTCTTCAGCAGCCCGGAACACCTCGTCGTCGAGGTCGCGCATTTCGATCTCCTGGCCGTCCTTGGTGAGCACTTCGACGTTGATGCAGAGTGCCTGCATCTCCTTCATCAGCACCTTGAACGACTCGGGCACGCCCGGCTCAGGGATGTTGTCACCCTTGACAATCGACTCGTACACCCGGACACGGCCGAGGACATCGTCAGACTTGATGGTGAGCAGTTCCTGCAAGCAGTACGCCGCGCCGTAGGCCTCAAGTGCCCACACTTCCATCTCACCGAAGCGCTGGCCACCGAACTGGGCCTTACCGCCCAGCGGTTGCTGCGTGATCATCGAGTACGGGCCGGTGGAGCGGGCGTGAATCTTGTCGTCGACCAAGTGGGCCAGCTTCAAGATGTACATGTAACCGCAGGTGATCGGGTTGTCGTAGGCATCGCCGGTGCGACCGTTGTACAAGGTCATCTTGCCGTCGGTGCCGACCAGGCGAGCCCCTGACGCCGACTCGACGTTGAGGTTCTCGAGGATGTTCTGGATGACCGGGTGCTTGCCGGCCTTCTCTGTCTCGTCCCATTTGGCGCCGTCGAACACCGGCGTCGCCACAAATGTGGCGGGCTTAGTGTTCGGGCGGGTCTTGGTCTCGGTCCCACGGATCGGGTCATCACCAATCTGGGTGCCATCCGGGTTTGTCCAACCCCAGCGAGCGCAGTAGCCGAGGTGCGCTTCGAGCACCTGGCCCACGTTCATTCGGGACGGAACACCCAGCGGGTTCAAGATGATGTCGACGGGCTGGCCGTCTTCGTTGTACGGCATGTCTTCGATCGGGAGGATCTTGGAGATGACGCCCTTGTTGCCGTGGCGCCCAGCGAGCTTGTCGCCCACCGAGATCTTGCGCTTCTGCGCAACGTAGACACGCACCAGCTGGTTGACGCCCGGGGGCAGCTCGTCGCCATCGTCACGGTTGAACACCTTGACGTCGATGACCTTGCCGGTCATGCCGTGCGGCACCTTGAGCGAGGTGTCGCGGACTTCGCGAGCCTTCTCACCGAAGATTGCACGGAGCAGACGTTCTTCCGGCGTGAGCTCGGTTTCACCCTTCGGTGTCACCTTGCCAACGAGGACGTCTCCCGGGCCAACGTCGGCGCCCACGCGGATGATGCCACGGTCGTCAAGGTCAGCGAGGATGTCGTCGCTCAGGTTCGGGATGTCACGGGAAATCTCTTCCGGGCCGAGCTTCGTGTCACGCGCATCGACTTCGTGCTCCTTGATGTGGATCGACGTCAACACGTCGTCCTTCACGAGGCGCTCCGAAAGGATGATCGCGTCCTCGAAGTTGTAACCCTCCCAAGGAATGAACGCCACGAGCAGGTTCTTGCCCAGTGCCAGTTCGCCCTGGTCAGTCGACGGACCGTCAGCGAGGATGACGCCGGTCGTGACCTTGTCACCCTCGTTGACACGGACACGCTGATTAATACACGTGTCTTGGTTTGAGCGACGGAACTTGGAGAGCTTGTAGGTCCGCTTGCCGAGCGTCTTGTACAAGACGGAGATCGCCTCACCGGAAACGTCGGTGACTTCACCGTCGTCTTCGGCCATGATCAGATCGGCGGCGTCACGTGCGGCACGGTTCTCGATGCCGGTACCGATGTACGGCGCTTCGGCACGCAGCAACGGCACAGCCTGGCGCTGCATGTTGGCGCCCATGAGGGCGCGGTTCGCGTCGTCGTGCTCGAGGAACGGAATCAGTGCCGTAGCAACGGACACGATCTGCTTCGGGCTGACGTCGATGAAGTCGACCTCTGCCGGAGGCACGTAGCCGATGTCGGTGGTGGCACCGAAGAAGCTCTCGGCTTCAAGCATCTTGCGCAGATCCTCAAGGCTGGCGGCCTGCGGCGAGCGACGGACGAGCACGCGCTCGTCGGCGAGGCTGCCGTCGTCCTTGAGCGGCGTGTTCGCCTGGGCGACCACGTAGTTCTCTTCTTCGTCGGCGGCCATGTAGACGATTTCGCCCGTGACCTTGCCGTTCTTGACTTGACGATACGGCGACTCGATGAAACCGAACTCGTTGACTCGGGCGTAGCACGACAAGCCACCGATCAGTCCAATGTTCGGGCCTTCCGGGGTCTCGATCGGGCACATCCGGCCGTAGTGGCTGAAGTGAACGTCTCGGACTTCGAAGCCGGCGCGCTCGCGGGACAGACCACCTGGGCCGAGCGCCGAGAGGCGACGACGGTGGGTCAGACCCGACAGCGGGTTGACCTGGTCCATGAACTGCGAGAGCTGCGAGGTTCCGAAGAACTCTTTGATCGCAGCGACAACCGGACGAATGTTGATGAGCGTCTGCGGCGTGATTGCCTCGACATCCTGCGTGGTCATGCGCTCACGCACGACACGCTCCATACGGCTCAGGCCGATGCGGACCTGGTTCTGAATCAGTTCGCCGACGCTGCGGATGCGACGGTTGGCGAAGTGGTCCTGGTCGTCGAGTCGGTAGCCAGGCTCCTGCTTCACGAGGTGCAGCATGTAGCTGATTGTTGCGAGCACTTCACAGCGGCTGAGAACGTTCTGGCCCTCTTGCGGGTAGTCGAGCAGCGGCTCGCCTTCGGCGTTCAGGCCGCCTTCGAGGCCAAACAGCGTGCCGACCTGGCTGAGCTCTTCGCCGAGCTTGCGGTTGATCTTGTACCGACCGACGCGGCTGAGGTCGTAGCGGCGGCTCTCGAAGAACGCGTTGCGGAAGTACGCCTTGGCGGACTCGGCAGTCGGCGGCTCGCCCGGACGGGCCCGCTTGTAGATCTCGATGAGTGCTTCTTCCTGGGTCGGCGCGGTGTCGCGCTCCTTGTCCCATTGGCCCTCGAGGAAGTCGAAATGGCTGACGAAGCGATCGAGGAAGCCCGGAGCGTTCTCTTCGTCGTAGCCGAGCGCACGAAGCATGGTGAAGACACCGAGGCGACGCTTGCGAGCGACACGCGTGCCAGCGGTGACATCCTTGCCCGGCTTGTGCTCGACGTCGAACTCCATCCACTCACCGCGGTAGGGATGAATGGTGCCCTTGACGAGCTGGTGCTTAGTGAGGTTACGCAGGCGGAAACGCTCACCCGGCTCGAAGATGACGCCGGGACTGCGGACGAGCTGACTCACGACGACACGCTCGGTGCCGTTCACGATGAACGTGCCCTTCTCGGTCATGATCGGGAAGTCGCCCATGAAGACGGTCTGTTCCTTGATCTCACCGGTGTTGCGGTTCATGAACCGGGCCCGCACGAAGACGGGCGCGCTGTAGGTCATGTCCTTTTCTTTGCACTCTTCCACCGTGAACTTCGGTGGCGGGCGCAAGTCTTCATCGAACGGGTCGAACTCAAGCTCAAGCTGGAGCGATTCCGAGAAATCTTTGATGGGGCTGATATCGCGGAAAGTATTCGCGAGCCCTTCATCGAGGAACCACTGGAAGCTCTCACGCTGGACAGCGATCAGGTCGGGGAGCTCAAGCGGCTCCTTCAGATTGCCGAACGAATAACGTTCACGAGACACGGGACGAGTCGCCACGATCACTCTCCAAAGAGTTGAGGGTTGTTGCCAGGCAGCTGGGCGCGCTGAACCACACTTGGTGAAAAGTTGGTGGACAGTAGACGCACGGCAGTCGTCCAGACTATCCACGTGGGGCGGGCAACATCAACCGCAGACAGCCTGAATTCGCGGTGCGGGCATACTTTTTCTGGATCGACGATGTTGAAAGTGTCACCGACGAATTGCGGGTCAACGTAAAGAACATCCGTCGCAATGTCAAGCATCTGGGCTGTATCGGCGCGAACTCACTACGTGAGCAGGTGTTCTGCTGAGGCCACTGACCTCCGATGTACTCGCCGTGACGCTCCCCCGGTGGCCGGTTCTGCACGCGGTGTCGTTTGGAGACACGAGCTGAGTCACCGATTCAGAACGCGACAGAGCCCAGATACACACCGATGGTGGCACCTGGGCTCTGGAATTCTCGGAAGAACTCAGATCAGCAGCGCACTGCGCTGCCGATCAATCACTTCACTTCGACGTCAGCGCCAACTTCTTCGAGCTTGGCCTTGGCGGCGTCAGCGTCAGCCTTGCTGACCTTCTCGAGGATGGCCTTCGGGGCGCCATCGACCATGTCCTTGGCGTCCTTGAGGCCGACACCGAGCAGGTCCTTGACAACCTTGACGACCTGGATCTTTTGGCCACCTGCGCCGTTGAGAATGACGTCGAATTCGTCCTTCTCTTCGGCTGCTTCGCCACCACCGGCGGGAGCGGCTGCAGCGACTGCAACGGGGGCAGCGGCAGTAACGTCAAACTTCTCTTCGAAGGCGTCGAGGAGCTCTTTGAGCTCGATGACGGTCTTGGCGCCAATGGCGTCGAGGATTTCTTCGTTAGTCATAGTGTTCTCTCTTTTCGTTCAGTTTTGGTACGGGGCCGTTCGACCCCAGAAATATGGGGTGTTCAGGCTTCGGCTTCCTGCTTCTCAATGAGAGCAGAAAGTCCGAACGCGAACTTGTTCGGCAGTGCCTTGAGCAGCCGTGCGGTCTTGACCAATGGTGCTTGGAGTGCGCCAGCGAAATTCGCCAGCAACTCTTCGCGCGACGGCAGGCTGGCCAGTGCTTTGACATCATCGGCAGACATCGGCGCGTCGCCGAGCATGCCGCCCTTGATGACCAGCAGCGGATTTGCCTTGGCCGCGTCAACCAGCGCCTTTGCTGCGCCAACCGTATCCTCGGTGGCGAAGGTGAGCGCTGTCGGACCGGTCAGGTGATCATTGAGGCCGTCGAGACCGGCGTTGGCGGCGGCGAGCTTTACCAGGGTGTTTTTGTACACCTTGTGCTCAGCGCCGACAGCGCGCAGCGGGGTACGAAGGTCTGCCATCTGGCTGACCGACATGCCGCGGTACTCGGTGACGAACACTGCGCGGGCTTCTTTGAGCTTTGCAGTGATTTCCTCGACCTTTGCGACCTTGTCGGGTCGCGGTGCGTTTGCTTCTGTCATGTGTGTTTTCCTCCTCTCGCTCAACTCGGGGTGCTCGCAATGTTCAGCGAACACCACCAAGGAGCGACCAGCGAGACGATGTCTCGAGCCGTTTCTTGGGGGTATGCACCTCGGTTGGCGGAGTGAACTCCATTACCTGACTGCCATCACTGACAATCAGACCAACGGTCTCTGGCGAGCGACCTGTTTTACAGTCAGTAACTCTACGACTCGCGCGCAGCCCTTCCACGCGTGCGGGTTTGGTTGACCGACGTTTTACGCATGCGATTGCGGTGTCGGTAGGAGCAATCGCCCAAACAACGCATCGACTCGGTGTTCGCAAGGGCCGCCTGCGCTCGAAAACGACGGGTGCCAGCACCGAGATGCGGGCACTCGTTCAGTTCGTGGACGCGGCGCACGGCGCCACGTGTACGAGAAAAGGACTGAATCAGCCTTCGCCAGGCAGGACAGGCTTGAGGCGCTGGATGTCGATCTTCACTCCGGGGCCCATCGTCGACGAAACGGTGATCTTCTGGATGTAACGACCCTTGGCCGAAGCAGGCTTCGCCCGCTGGATCTCGTCGATCACGGCGAAGAGGTTTTCGGCGAGCGCTTCAGGGGTGAAGCTGGCCTTGCCAACGGTGAGCTGAACATTGCCGTACCGGTCGGTGCGGTACTCAACCTTGCCGCCCTTGAACTCCGTGACGGCCTTGGCGACGTCGGGGGTAACGGTGCCGGTCTTGGGGTTCGGCATCAGGCCGCGCGGGCCGAGCGTGCGGCCGAGACGACCGACGAGCGGCATCATGTCCGGCGTTGCGATGACGAGATCGAAGTCCATCATGCCGCCCTCGATCTGTTCGAACAGGTCGTCGGCGCCCACGATGTCGGCGCCAGCTTCGCGAGCAGCATCAGCTGCTTCGCCCGAAGCAAACACGGCGACGCGAACGTCCTTGCCGGTTCCCTGCGGGAGAGCGACGGTGCCACGCACCATTTGCTCGGCCTTGCGGGGATCGATGCCGAGACGGAACGACACGTCGACAGATTCGTCGAACTTCGCCGTTGCGGTCTCTTTTGCCAGACGCACTGCGTCTGTCGGGGTGTACATCGTTTCACGATCAAACTTCTTCGATGCGTCGAGAAATTTCTTGCCTGACATATATGTCTCCCTCAGTAGTAAGTCCGCCGGTCGAGGTGAGCCGGTCGAGACTGTGTGTGGTTGTTCAGTGAACCAGCCGCCTGCCACATGGTGGCAGTCGGATGGGGGGTTTCCCAGCGCCGAAGGCGACGGCTCAGGCAAAGCCTGAGGACTTGGTGGCTGCGACACAGTCGCAGTGGCGGCGGAGCCGCCGAGGATCGTTCGAAGGGGAACAGCGTGAGCTGATTCGCCCAGCGAATCAGCTGACGGTGATCCCCATTGATCGAGCCGTGCCACGAACTTGGAGCTTTGCTGCCTCCATGTCGTTGGCGTTGAGGTCAGGCATCTTGATCGTGGCGATCTCTTCGACCTGAGCCTCAGTGATGTTGCCGGCGATTTCTGAGCCCGGGTTATTCGCAGCCTTCGCGAGGCCGGCTTTCTGGCGGATCAGCGTCGAAGTGGGCGGCGTCTTCAGAACGAAGGTGAACGTACGGTCGTCGTAGATCGTGATCTCGGTCGGCACGACTGTGCCGGCCTGAGCCTCGGTCTGGGCGTTGTACGCCTTCACGAAGTCCATAATCGCGATGCCGTGCGGTCCGAGCGCGGTACCGACCGGCGGGGCGGGGCTCGCCTTGCCAGCTTCGATTTGGATCTTGACGACGGTGAGGATTTTTTTCTTGGCCATGTGATTTCTTCTCTCGAGGGTTTCTTTTCAGTGTCAGTCAGCGAACGACGCTGATCAGAGTTGGTGACGAGCTAGAGCTTTGCAACTTGGCTGAAGTCCATCTCCACCAGGGTCTCACGACCGAAGATGTTGACGAGAACCTTGAGCTTGAGGTGGTCGGCGTTGATTTCGGCGATTTCACCGGTGAAGTCGGCAAATGGGCCTTCCTTCACACGGACGCTCTCGCCTTCTTCGTAGTCGAGTTTGGCCTTGCGACGCGGTGCGTCGGCTTGGGCGCTGGTCTTCGGGGACAGGAAGGTCTTGACCTCACGACGCGAGAGCGGCGTGGGCTTCTGGCCCTTGACGGCCTGGCCAACGAAGCCGGTAATGCCCGGCGTGTTGCGGACGCAGTACCAAGACTCGTCGTCCATCTGGCAACGGACCAGCAGGTAGCCCGGAAAGACCTTCTTCAAGACGGTCTGCTTCTTGCCGTTCTTGAACTCGTCGACTTCTTCCATCGGAATGACAATCTCGTAAATCTTGTCTTCCATGTTCATCGACTGAATGCGCGCGTTGAGGTTCGCGGTGACCTTCTTCTCGTAGCCCGACTGGGTGTGTACGACGTACCACTGGCCCGGGCGGAGCAGCGGATCGTCATACGGCTCCTCTTCGACTGCTTCGGCGGCAGCAACCTCATCGGTTGCTGCTGCAGCATCGTC
>NZ_JBDNIJ010000147.1:0-8566 GCF_041688325.1 Ilumatobacter sp. | reverse complement strand
GCGGCGCAGCCGATGAAGGCGGCGCAGCCGCCACGTCTGACGAAGTCAGACGTACTTCCAACCGAAGCGACCCTTGATGCAGAGCATGCCGTGGGTGACGTCGTGGTCAGCCGGGCTGGTGACCTTGACGATTTGGTTGTCTTGGACGTGGAGTTCGAGGTTGCAGCCGACGCCGCAGTACGAACAGACGGTCTGGGTGACGGTCTGATCCTCTTCACGCCAGTTGTTCTCTTGGCGGAGATCGAACTCCGTCTTGAACTGCAGGGCGTTGGTCGGACACACCGCAATGCAGTTACCGCAGTAGACACACGCCGATTCGGGTAGAGCGACGTCGAACTCCGTCGAAATCCTGTTGTCGAAGCCGCGGCCCGACATGGCGATGGCGAACGTGAATTGGGCTTCTTCACCGCACGCGTCGACGCACTTGTAGCAGAGGACACATTTGTCGTAGTCCCGGATGTACAGGTTGTCTTGGATCTTGACAGGCTGGTCGAATCGCTCGGCGCCGTCGGCGTAGCGGGTGATGTCGACGCCGTACTCGGTCGACCACTCGTTGATCTGCGGCGCTTCGCTCAGGTCATTGGCAGTGCCAAGGAATTCGAGCACCATCTTGCGGCTGTGCTTCACCCGATCGGAGTCGGTCGAGATGACCATCCCCTCTTCGGCGGGACGTGAGCACGACGGGACGAGCGTCCGGTTGCCCTCGACTTCGACGACACAGACGCGGCACGCGTTCACAGGCGTCAAGTTCTCGGCGTAACAGATGGTCGGCGTGTCGATGCCCGCCTGGGCGCACGCAGTGAGGATCGTGTCGCCCTCGGCAACCGTGACATCGCCGCCGTTGATCCTTACCGTGACCAGCGTTGCGGTCTGCTGTTCAACCGTCGTCTGTTGGGGGCTCATACTGCGTTTCCGATCAGTCCGAGGCGGATGGCGGACTGGACGGCGCCCGCAGCCGTGTGGCCGAGGCCGCAGATCGATGCGTCGGCCATGGCAAGTGCCATGTCGTCGATCAGTGTGTTGCGTTCGGCGGTCAGCGAGCCAACGTTGCCCATTTCGACAATCACCTCGTGTTGGCGAGTGGTGCCAACGCGGCATGGGACGCACTGGCCGCACGACTCACTCTTGAAGAACTCGGTGATCCGGGTGAGCAGCGACGTGAAGTCGACGGTGTCATCGAAGAGCGTGATCACACCGGAGCCCAGCGTGGTGCCACGCTCGCGTGTGTCTTCGCCCGTCAGCGGCATGTCGAGTTGGCTGGCATCAACGAAGCTGCCCGCTGCACCACCCATCAGAATCGCCTGCGTCGTTCCCGTTGCTCCACCCGCGATCTCAATCATCTCACCGAGCGTCGTTCCCTGCGGCACTTCATACACGCCAGGGTTCGCCACGTGGCCGGACAGGCAAAACAGCCTCGTGCCAGGCGATTTTTCTGTACCGACGAACCGATAGGCCGCCGCACTGTTGAGCACGATATAGATCGCGTTGAGCAGCGTTTCGGGGTTGTTGACCGCTGTCGGTTCGCCAAACAATCCGTGGGTAGAAGGGAATGGCGGCTTGTTGCGCGGCTCGCCGCGGAAACCTTCGATCGACTCCATGAGCGCGGTCTCTTCGCCACAGATGTAGGCGCCGGCACCTCGGCGTAGCTCGATGTCGAAACGCTGACCGGAGCCCATGACATCGTCGCCGAGCAGGCCAGCGGTGCGCGCCTGCTCGATGGCGTTGGTCAGGCGAGCAGTCGACAGCGGATATTCGCCGCGGATATAGATCCAACCGTTCTCGGCACCAACCGACACACCAGCGATGGTGAGGCCTTCGATGAGTGCAAACGGATCGTTCTCCATCAGCGTGCGGTCTTTGAACGTGCCCGGCTCGGACTCGTCGGCGTTGGCGATGACGTGTTTCGGACGGCCGTGTTCGTCAGCGACGCCTTGCCACTTAATGGCTGTCGGGAAGCCGGCGCCACCGCGGCCGGTCAACCCGGCCGAGCGAACTTCGTCGATAACGGCTTGGCCGCCCATCGACAGTGCCTTCTCGAGCGCTGCGTACCCGCCGTGCTCGCGGTACGAGGCCAGCGAGGTCGGGTCGACGACGCCGATGTTGGCGAGCAGTCGCAGACCGCCCGTGTCGCCCGCGGCACGCTGGATCGATTGGAACGCACCGGGCGATGCGATGTTGTCGGCGTCAGCCGGCACCGAGTCGGCGGCGCCACGGCCCTGGACGAACTGAGCGGGTGCGCGCTCGCACTGACCGAGGCACGGCCCGCGGTGCACCTGCTTGCCATCGGCTTCGAGCCCCTGGGCGAATGCTTCAGCATCGGCGATGTGGCACGACGTGTCCATGCAGACGTGCACGGTCGAATCGCTGTGGCCGGGGTCTTCGGTGCGGAACAGCTCGTAGAACGTCGCAACGCCGTACGCCTCGGCCGGGGGCACCTGGAGGACATCGCTAATGTAGTTGAGCCCCCCAGCACTGATCCAGCCGATGTCGGCTTGCAGCGCGTGAAGCGCCGGAAGCAGCAGATGGCGACGGTCGTTCTTGCGGGTCATGCCACCGCGCACCAGCCGCTCGGACTCATGGATGACAACGCGCGCATCAGGCGAGAGGACGGCATCGACCGCGGCGCGTTCGGCGTCGGTCGAGTTGTCAATAGTCAAGTGAAGATCAGCCATGCGGTACTACTTGTCTCTGTTGATGATGCCGTCAGGCGCTGATCTTGTCGACACGGATAGACGCTGCTTTGAACTCGGACGTACCAGAACGCTTATCCCAGGCATCGTTGGTCAGCTTGTTGATATCGACCAGGGTTGGGAAGTGGTAGGTGGTGAACGTCAGCCCAATGGGGATGTCGGGCTGGAACCGCACGTTCATCTCGACGGTGCCACGTGGCGACGAGACGCTGACCCGCTCGCCATCGACGATGTCGAGTGCGACACCGTCGGCCGGGTTGATGTCGAGTTCCTCGCCATAGCGGATCGGCGACTCGAAGCCGTTCGACTGGACGCCGGTGTTGAACGAGTCGAGCGAACGACCTGTGGTGAGGCGCAGCGGGAACTCGTCGGTGAGCTTTTCGTTCGGACCTTCGTGCTCGACAACCGAGAACGGCGACGGGGCACGGCCTCCCAAATCGTCTTCCCAGAGCCAGCCGTGAAGGAACGGGCTTCCCGGATGGTCGAGGTCGGGGCACGGCCACTGCAGGCCACCTTCGGCTTCGAGCCGCGCGTACGACATGCCACCGTGCATCGGTGACAGCGAACGCAGTTCGTCCCAGAGCGCTTCGGGCTCGGTGGTGCCGAGATCGACGCCCAGCCGCTTGCCGAGCTCGTGCATGATGTCGATGTCGTGGCGAGCCTGACCGGGCGGGATAACTGCGGGCCGGGTGCGTTGCACACGACGCTCGCTCGAGGTGACGGTGCCGTCGGACTCGGCCCAAGCAACCGACGCCGGGAAGACCACGTCAGCCAACTCGGCGGTGCGAGTCATGAAGATGTCTTGCACAATGAGACAGTCGAGCCCGGAGAGCAACTTGCGGGCGTGATCGATGTCGGCTTCGGAGTCGGCCGGGTTCTCACCGAGCACGAACACTGCGGTCAGTTCACCGCGGCCCATCGCTTCGAACATCAGCGTGAGGTGGATGCCGTCTTCGGGATTGAGTTTGGCGCCATAGGCCGCTTCAAACTTGGCCCGATGCTCGGCGTTGGTGATGTCTTGGAAGCCCGGGAACTTGTTGGGCAGCGCACCCATGTCGCCGCCACCCTGCACGTTGTTCTGCCCGCGCAGCGGAACAAGACCGCTCCCCCATTTTCCGACGTGGCCCGTGAGTAACGCCAGGTTGCACAAGGAGAGCACATTGTCGACTGCGTTGTGGTGCTCGGTGATGCCGAGCGTCCAGAGGATCTGCGCCTTCTCGGCAGTGGCATACGCGTGCGCCATCTCTTTGATCGCACTTGCAGGGACTCCGGTGATCTCTTCGGCGTATTCGAGTGTGTACGACTCGACCGACGCCTTGTACGCCTCGTAGCCATCGGTCGAATGCGCGATGAAGGCCTCGTTGACCAAGCCGGCGTGGATGATCTCGCGGGCCACGGCGTTGGCCATGGCGATGTCGGTGCCGACGTCGAGACCAAGCCACGCGTCAGCGAACTTCGACGACGATGTACGTCGAGGGTCGACGGCGAACATTTTCGCGCCGTTCTTCAAACCCTTCATTAAGTGGTGGAAGTAGATCGGGTGCGCCTCACGGGCATTCGAGCCCCACAGCAACACCACATCGACTTCTTCGATCTCTTTGTACGAGGCCGTTCCGCCACCTGCACCAAACACTGTCGCCAGACCGACGACCGAGGGAGCGTGTCAAGTTCGGTTACAGGAGTCGATGTTGTTCGACCCCATCACTACCCGGGCAAACTTCTGTCCGAAGTAGTTGACCTCGTTGGTGGCCTTCGAGCACGAGAACATGCCAAACGCATTGGCATTACCACCCTTGATCGCATCGCGAGCGGCGCCGAGGCCAGCAGCTGCACGATCGAGCGCCTCGTCCCAGGATGCCTCGCGTAGCTCGCCGTTCTCCCGCACATACGGTGTGGTGAGACGGGGCAACCCGAGATCGGCGGTCATCTGCTGCTGTCCCCTGCGAAGCTTCATCGTGGTCAGGTTAGACCCTCTAACGTGACGAGCAGCACACCCTGCCAACAGTTTCTCGGCGTCGGCCACATCGACAGCGAAACATCCGGTGAACCGATTCTCCCAACGAATCTCATTGAGTAACATGATCTTCCGTGGAGGAACCCAGTGTCGAGCCCGGTGACGAGATGGAGGTCCAGCAAGACCACCCTGCCTGGATGCCCAAGTCTGTCGAACAACGCCGACGCGAGTTCTGCCTGTCCGTCGCCACCATTGGCGTTCTTGCCGCCGCGGCTCTCGGAGTCCTGATCACGGGGAACACCGGCACGAGCGAAACACTCGCCGCAAAAGCGGTCGCCTCGGCGCCAACCTCCATCCCCTCCATCACCTCCATCACCTCCATCACCTCCATCCCATCCATCCCCGTCGCTGGGTCCGACGTCGAATTCGAACTCACGGGCCTTGACAACGAAGGCGTCGACGTTGACGGGGAGCCCGCAGGCGCCGGTGGGCGCTGCACCATCGGCTTGCTCTCCGTGCGCCTCGGCGCATCAGGCGACGACGTCGAATGCCTGCAGAACGTGCTGGCCGACATCGGCCACTTCACCGGCATTGCCGATGGCCAGTTCAACGACTCCACGCTGCGCGCCGTCATGGACTACCAGACCTCCGAGGGCCTCTTCGTCGACGGGGTGGTCGGTCGCGAGAGTGCCGTCGCACTCAATATCTGGCCGGACGAGGAATCGTTCGTCACCCGCACGCCACCACCGGCGCTCGGCGCCACCGACCTCTGGGGCGTCGCGCTCTCACCGGTCGCGTCTGCCGGCGACGCCGCTCCGCCGCTCCCCGACAACACTGGCAGTGGACGACGTGTCGTCTATGACCGTGCAGGCCAGCGGGTCTGGGCCGTGCGCGGCGATGGCGTCATCATTCGGTCATGGCTTGTCTCCGGGTCGACCTATCAGAACGAAGTGCCGGGCACGCACGAGGTGTATAGCCGATCGGAGCTGTCAACGGCATGGAACGGCAAAGCGTGGCTCCCGCTGATGATCCGCTGGCTCAAGACTGAGCGCGGCGCGATTGGCTTCCACGCCATTCCGCTGCACGTCGACGACAATTCTCCGTACCAGGGTGACGCCGAGTTGGGCACCCGCCTCTCCGGTGGCTGCCAGCGTCAGAACAACCTCGATGCCGAGTTCATGTGGGCGTTCGCCACGCTCGGCACCAAAGTCGTCGTCACCTGATCAGCTGCCCATACGCGGCCAAACGGCCCGGCCCGGCAGACCCTCAGCCCTCAGCCTTGGGGGAAGAGGATGTCGACCCGCGGGCCCCACACCGACCTGGCGCCTTCGTGGCCCGTGCGAATCAACCAGATCGTGGCCAGAACGCCGAGAACTGCTGTCACCGCTGCGATCGCTTGCCGAGCGATCATGTTGGACGCCAACGCTCCCAGGACCCCGACTCGAACACGCTCTACTCGTTCCAGCACCGTGAGTGATCCGAACACTGCGAACCACGCCAGCGTCATCAGGAACGTCATCTCCGCCAGGTCCTGATGCTTCGAGATGTCGACTGCACCTTTACCGTTCGCTCGGTCGTAGGCCTCGATCAGCGCCTCGCCCGACTCCTTGGCTGCGAACAGCAGGACGACGGTGAGGAACAATCCACCGACCATCCACCAGCTCGCACGAGCACGCCAGGCCGGCTTGACAGCCAGCACAACCGTGGCAATCGCGGCGATCGGCAACAGCACGATCGGTGCATGGATCAACAGCGGATGGGCGGGAAGATCGAACAGCTTGTCAAACATGGTTCGCAGAGTAGATCAAAGGATTCGAGCGGCGAGCCCCTCAACCGCCGCAAGATCACGCCCGGGCCACATCGTGACGATGTGTCTGTCGACGCCCGCCTCAATCAAATCCGAAGGCGTGGCACCGAGATCGGCGCCTGGTGTAAAGAAGTCGAGCACGCTGACTTCAAAATCGTCCGGCAGGTCAGCGGCCGCGAGCCGTTCGAGCTGGTCGGCCAAGCGTGCGGTCCGACGAATATTGACGCCGTCGGCCAATTCGATGGCGACTTCGATAGTGGCCCACGACGATGCGCCAACGATCACCGGCGGCATCGGCGCCCCATCGGTCACTGCGTCGAATTCGTCGGCGCTCCAGATCCGTCGGAGCTGACCAATCGTGTCGGTCAGCATCGCCTGGCGTGTTGCCAGATCACCAAGCTGCTTGCCGACCATGTCGTGTTCCACGGAGAAGCGCGAGTCGGGTGCTGCTCCTGAGCCGACACCGAGCCGGACGCGCCCCGGCGCGAGCGACTGGAGGGAGTTGATTCCGGACGCGAGTTGCACGGCGTGGCGGTTCGTCACGTTCGCGACCAGGACGCCAAGATCAACATGCTGAGTCACTGCGGCGATGGCACCCAGACAGACGAACGGATCGCGCGACCACGGAGCACCGACGACGTTGCCGCTGAAGTGGTCGGTCACCCAGACCGCCCCGACGTCGGCCGCGTCAGCAGCCTTGGCCACAGCGAGCATGTCTGCCAGGTGCGCTCCGAACGGGTTGATCACCAAGTCGGTCAGCACCGCAGCACCCTACGCTGCGGGTGTGCGCGACAATCCGTCCACCGGCCCCGCCATTGATGTGGACGGCTACCTCGAATGGATCGGCTTCGTCGGCACGGTGCGGCACGATCGGGCCACCTTGAGCGAGTTGCAACAGCTCCACATGACGGCCGTCCCGTTCGAGAATCTCGACATCGTTGCTGGCCGCGGCGTCACGGTTGATGCACTGACCAACGTCAACAAGATTGTCGAGCAGGGCCGGGGCGGTTGGTGTTTCGAGCTGAACGGCGCCTTTGCTCTTCTCCTCGAAGCGCTCGGATTTCGTGTGCTCAGGCTCGGCGCCGCCGTGCTCCTCGACGGGCCGACGCGTGTGATCGACCACCTCGCACTCGAAGTACAGATCGACCGGCCGTACCTCGTTGACGTCGGCTTCGGCGACAGCTTCACCAACCCAATCGATCTCAATGCGGCCGGGCCACAAGACGGCGGCAACGGAACGTACGAGTTGATCGGCAGCCCGCAAGGGACCACGCTGACCAGGCACGATGCAACTGGGATTCCCGAGGCGCACTACCGCTTCAAGCGCGTTGCGCACACGATGGGCCAGTTCGAGCATGCCTCGGAGTCGCTCCAGTCTGACCCCGACAAACATTGGCGAGCCAAGCCATTCGCCACACGTCTACTCGACCGAGGCCCCGATCGAGTGACGCTGACCGCCGATCGCCTCAACGTCGTCCAAGATGGCATCACCACCGAGACTTCAATTTCCGGCGACGAGTGGGACATCACACTGCATGCCTGGTTCGGGATGCGGCGACGAACCTGAGCGACAACCCCTCGATCGAGCCACTGACCCGACGCGTTGTCTCGTCAGGCCAGTTCCGAGAGTCCGCCGTTGCGTTGGATCTTTCGGATTGCCATCTCCATGGTGTTGAAATCGACGTCGCTTTCGCCCCGCCGACAGCGGCCACGCTCAACATCGACAGCAGTGGCCATCGGCTCGGCAACTCGGCCGAGGTCGAACTGGAGCCAACCGCCGTGCCGTTGCGTCCAGTACTGACCTAGGTGGTCGATCAGGGGCCAGATGCGCGTGGCGGTCGCGGCCGGGGAGTTCCCGACAAGTGACGAAAACATGGAATTGACGCCTGCAGCACACGCTGCAGCGTTGTCGTCGTGCAATTCCATCACCGACTGGTTCCAGCTCCCAAGTACCCAGTGATCGCCATTCCCTGCGCTGTCAGGCACCAGATACTCGTCCTCACCGAGTGCGAACTTCAGCACTTCCTTGCGGGCAATCGCCTGCTCGAACAGATTTGTCATACCGTCAGTGTTACCCGAGCAACATTGCGTTCATGCGCCGACGCGCTCCGGCTG
>NZ_JBDNIJ010000146.1:0-22761 GCF_041688325.1 Ilumatobacter sp. | reverse complement strand
CGCAATCGAAGAGTTCGTGAAGCGCTTCCCGAAGTTCGAATTGGCCGGCGATGTCTCGTGGAGCGTCGGTCAGATCCGCGGTCCGCGCGTCTTGCCGGTCCGGATTCTCGAAACCGCCTGAGCGTCGAACGGTTGCTTCAAGCGAACGTCGAGCCGATCGATGCCGCAGCGCACGCACAACCGATCGTCAGAGCTGCGTAGAACGCACCCCACCGCCAGCCCAGCGATCGGGCTTCGAGCGCGAACGACGAGTAGGTCGTGAGCGCTCCACAGAATCCGAGACCGATCACCGTGGTTGTCGACGCCGAGAAATCGGCGGCACTCACGTACCCGAGCACAGCCGCGCCCGTCGTGTTGGCAACAAGCAGGGCCTGCCAACTGCAGACGGTGAGGCCGATCACCAAGCGCAGTACGGCACCGATTGCAGCCGCCAGGATGAATGCGAGCGGCGTCACGACGGTTCTCGGGTAACGAGGGTGATGATGCCTGCGCCGACGACGACCGTTGTCGTGCCATAGCCGAATGCCATGCCCGACCGGCCCGCGTCGACGAAGTCGTTCAACTCGATGGCGAACGACGACATCGTCGTGAATCCACCGAGCACGCCGGTGACGATGAAGTCCCATTGCCGCGAGCCGCGTTCGATGTGCCGGGCAGCAACACCGATCATCACGCAGCCAACGATGTTGACGCAGAGTGTTGACCACGGCCAGGTCGCCGGCTCGGCCTCGAGCAACGTTCCGGCCAGCCAGCGCGCCGTTGCTCCAACTGCCCCGCCGGCCGCGACGAGAGCGACCGCGATCGGGAGGAGCCGGCCCCTAACTTGGGCCGGTGCCGGGAAGAGTTGCACTCGCACTTCGTAGCAGAGGACTTTGGGCACACGCGACTCGACTGGAGGCGAACGCAGCTCGACGCATTCACACCTGACTCTCACCCGGACCGGCAAGACTGCACACGTGACCAGCGCAGCGAACCAACACGTGCTCATCGCCGAGGACGATCGCGCTGTGCGTGAAGCCCTTGTTCGAGCACTCGAACTCGAGGGGTATCGCGTCACTGCGACGACGAACGGTGCCGAGTGCCTCGATGCTGTTCGATCGGGCGAGCCCGACATCTTGCTCCTCGATGTTTCGATGCCGTTGGTTGACGGACTCACCGTCTGTCGGGTCTTGCGATCTGAAGAGAACCGGTTGCCGATACTGATGCTTACGGCTCGCACCGAGACGTCCGACCGTGTGGTTGGCCTCGATGTCGGCGCTGACGACTACCTGCCGAAGCCGTACGACCTCGACGAACTGCTGGCTCGTCTACGAGCGTTGGTTCGGCGCGCTGACTACAGCACCGCCGAGACTGCAGCGCCGCTGACGCTCGGTGATCTGCGGCTTGACCCGTCGGCGCGCCGCGTGTTTCGCGGCGAGCGCGAGCTCGTGATGTCCAAAACCGAGTTCGACCTCCTCGAACTGCTGGTGCAGAACCAGGGAATCGTGCTGGACCACACCACGATTTACGAACGCATCTGGCACTACGACTTCGGGCCCGATTCGAAGAATCTCGCTGTCTACATCGGCTACCTCCGACGCAAGACGGAGGAGAACGGCGAACAACGACTGGTGCACACGGTGCGGGGCGTCGGCTACACGGCGCGTTCGAGCGGCGCCGCGTGATGGGCCGACCGTTATGAGGTCGCTGCGCGTCAAGATCGCGGTGGCCATGGCAGTACTCGGGTTCGTGGCGACAGGGATGGTCGGCGCAGTGAGTTATCGCTCGACGAGCATGCGGCTGGTTGACGAGGTCGACCGATCGATCAAGGAGGCGACGTCGCTGCTGGTCAACATCCGCAGTGGTGACGACCGGGTCGGCATTCCGAGCCGTGGTTTACTCGGCGTCTACTCGGTGCGGTTGTTGAACCGCAAGGCCGAAGTCGTGAATTCGTCGTTTGACAAGAACCTTGAATTGACCGCCAAAGCGAAACTGGCCATCGGAGACGACAAGGGCTTCGACGTCGCAACGATCACGTTCGACAACGAACGATTCAGGGTCCACACCGTCGGTGCGACCCGCGGCGCGGTGCAAGTCGCGCGGTCGCTGGGTGAGACCGACCGGGTGCTTTCGGACTTGCGGCGGCGGACGACTTTCTTGGTGATCGTCGTATCGCTGGTCGCGGCTGCGGTCGGTTGGCTTCTCGCATCGACTGTCGCGGCGCCGCTTCGCCGCTTGACGCGTGCGGCGGAAGAAGTCGAGGCATCTGGCAATCTCGACCTGGCTGTGGCCGAGCCGCGTGCCGACGAGGTCGGCCGTCTCGGTGCGGCGTTCCAGTCGATGCTCGGTGCGCTGCAACGGTCGCGAACCGAGCAGCAGCGCCTGGTGCAAGACGCTGGCCATGAGCTGCGGACCCCGTTGACCAGCCTGCGCACGAATCTTTCGGTGATCCGGCGACACCCGGATATGGGCTCCGAAATGCAAGAACGCATTCTTGATGATCTCGACGGTGAGGTGCGAGAGCTCACCGATCTGGTCAACGAACTCGTGTCGGTTGCATCTGGCGAGCTCGCCGATCAGCCAGCAGAAATCATCGATCTCGGTGCGTTGGCGGAATCGGTAGGAGCGCGAGTTGCTCGCCGTAAGGAACGCGTTGTCGATGTGGACGCTGCGGCCGCAGGCATCGTGCTGGCTCCGCCCGCTGGCCTGGAGCGTGCGATCACGAACCTCATCCAGAATGCCGCAAAGTTCGACACGTCGGGCGGACCGATCGAGGTCGTCGTGCGTGACGGCGATCTTCGTGTCCTCGATCGGGGGCCGGGCATCCCGGATGAGGACCTTGCCCTGATCTTCGATCGATTCCACCGCGCCGTGACGGCCCGGACAATGCCGGGCTCAGGGCTCGGCCTCGCCATTGTTCGTGAGATCGTCGAACGAAGTGGTGGCACCGTCAGTGCACGGCACCGCGATGGCGGCGGTGCCGACGTCGGCTTCTCTTTGCCCGAAGCCTGACGCAGTGTTCTTACCCAATCTTTACAACCTTCTGGACTCGGTCTCACCGGCAGTCGTCATCGTGGTGGACACCCCCAACCAGACGTTCTCGAAAGGAACTCTCCAATGACGAACATGACTGACCGGACAACAGCCCAGCCCAACGGTGGCAACTCGAAGAAGGCCCGCAACTCGAAGACGGGCATCGGCCTTGCCGCTGGCCTCCTGGGTGGCACCGCCGCCGGCCTCGTGCTTGGCGTTCCTGGTCTGTCCAGCGCTGCTGCCGACACTGGCGCCGCTGTCGCCCCAGCTGCAATCGTCCAGCAAGTCGATGACGCCTCGATTGACAAAGGGCCTGCGGATGACGCAGCAGCGCAGCCCGGCGAGCGCCTCCGCACCGTATTGCAGCCCCTCGTTGACGACGGCACCATTGATGCAGCGCAGGCTGACGCAGTGACCGAGCAGCTGATGGAGAACCGCGGTGATCGCGGTGATCGCAGCGATCGCGATGATCGTGGTGATCGTGGCAAGGGCAAGTCCGGCGGCCAGGGTAAGTTCGGTGGCTCCGACGTCGTGGCGGAACTCCTCGGCATCGACGCCGCCACCCTGCGCGCCGAATTGAAGGCCGGCTCGACTCTGGCTGAGGTTGCCACCGCCCAGGGCGTGTCGGTTGACGCTCTCGTCGACGCCATCGTCGGTCAGATGCAGGAGCGGGTCGACGCTGCTGTCGAGGCTGGCAAGATCACGGCCGACGAGGCAGCGGAGAAGCTTGCCGAGGCCGAAGAGCGGATCACCGCCAAGGTGAACGGTCAGATCCCCGCCGACAACTGAGCTTCTGCTCGGCTGATTCTTGCGCCGACGAACATCCGTCACCAGGGTGTTCGTCGGCGCTTGCTGTTTTCGGCCGTAGCGTCGCTTCAGTGATTTGTGTCGACGTATCCGGGGTTGGCATGGCGCAACCCGACAAGGTGCTTTTCAGCGATGTCGACGTGACCATTTCGGTCGGCGATCGTGTTGCGGTTGTTGGGGTCAATGGCTCTGGCAAGACCACCCTGCTGCGCATCATGACCGGAGCCCTGCAGCCTGACAGTGGTGTTGTCAGGTTCGGCCGAGGTTCTCGGATCGTCTCACTCGAACAAGATCCCAAGTTGCCCGAAGGCATCGTGCGCGACGTGCTCGGCGACGGCTGGGAAGTCCAGGCCGCTGCCACCTCGCTCGGTGTGCTGCCGCTCTTCGATCGGCGGACCGACGAGCTCTCCGGTGGGCAGGCCAAGCGTGTTGCTCTGGCCAAGGTGCTGGCTGACGACCAGCAGGGTGCATTCGACATGGTCGTGCTCGACGAGCCGACCAACCACCTTGACCTTGAAGCCATCGAGTGGCTCGAGGCGCGCCTCGTCGCGATGAAGGCGGCACTTGTCCTCGTCACGCACGACCGCCATGCGCTTGACCGGCTGACCAGTGCCGTCGGCCCGAGTCGTGTCGTCGAACTGGACAACGGACGGTCGCACATCCATCAGGCTGCAGTCGGCACGAGCGCATACGCGACGTACCTCGATGCTCGTGCCGACCGGATTGACCGCGAGGCGTCCGAAGAATCCACACGCAAGATTCTCGCTCGCAAAGAGCTCGCTTGGCTGCGGCGCGGCGCGCCAGCCCGTTCGACTAAGCCGAAGGCGCGGCTGCGGAGCGCTCATGAGATCATCGCTGGGGGCCCTGCTGCTGCCGGGGTACGTGGCAACGATCTCGAACTCGGTGCCGGGACCACGCGGCTTGGCAACCAGGTGATCGAACTCACCGGTGTCACCCAGCGGTTCGGTGATCACACGGTCTTCTCCGACGTCGATTTGCTGATCGAGCCTGGTGCACGGTTGGCCGTGGTCGGGCCGAACGGATCGGGTAAAACAACGCTGCTCGACATCATTGCGGGGCGCAAAGACCCGGTGGCCGGTGTGGTCGACCGCGGTCAGACCGTGGTAGTTGGTTATGCCGATCAGCACTCCAGCGCACTCGACGCGGACGCCATCGTGCGCAAGGTCGTGGCGGGTCCGTACCGAGAGCCAGACCACGAAGACAAGGCGCTGCTCGAGAAGTTCTGGTTCGACTCGACTGCTCAGTTTGCTCCCATCCGGATGCTGTCGGGCGGTGAGCGCCGACGGCTGCAGCTCGTCATGGTGCTTGCCACCAAGCCGAACTTGTTGATCCTCGACGAGCCCACCAACGACCTCGATCTCGACACACTTCGCTCGCTCGAAGCGTTTCTTGACGATTGGCCTGGCGCGCTCGTCACGTCAAGCCACGATCGTGCGTTCCTCGATCGCGTCGCCGACCACGTGCTGGCAATCGACGAGTTCGGCGCCATGCAACGAGTCCCCGGCGGTGTCAGTGGCTGGCTTGCGGACCGAGCAGCATTGACTGGCAAGAAGACCGGCAAAAAGTCAGAGGGCAAGAAGTCGAACGGATCAGCCAAGCCGAAGACTGCAGGTTTGACCTCGGGCGGCGGTAAGCCGAAAGCGGCGCGTGCCGGACCGAGCGCCTCGACGATTGGTCGTCAACTTCGAGAAGCCGAGCAGGCGATGGTCAAGACCCAGAAGCGGGTCGACACCTTGGCCGGCAAGCTCAGCGGCCTTGCTGCCGTCGACGAGCTGTTGGCGGTTGGCAACCAGCTCGGCGCAGCGCAGGCCGAACTCGACGGACTCGAAGCCACCTGGCTCGAACTCGCCGAACAATCAGAAGGCTGACCGACCTGTCGCCCAGCGTCACGCTCCGGTCTGACCAAAGTGTGACAAGTCAGGCGCGCAGGGTCAGGCGCGCAGGGTCAGGCGCGCAGGGTCAGGCGCGCAGGGTCAGATAGTTGCGGGCGATCTCGCGGAGCCGAGCGCGGCCGAAGCTCGGGTCGTGGCCGCCGTGCACCACGTCGACGGGTAGTTTGAGCAGGCGCTGCATTGTGATGCAATAGTCGTCGACGTCTGAGCCGTCGAGTTGGTCGAGGAGCGGGCCGTCGTAGACCGCATCGCCCGAGAACAATGTCCCGGTCGACGCCTCCCACAGCCCGATCGAACCGGGGGAGTGACCGGGCAGGTGGAGTACCTCGAAGGAGCGGTCGCCGAGATCAATCACATCGCCTTCGTCGACGGTCCTCGATACGTGCGCCGATTGCTGGCGAAAGCTGTCGAGTGTCACGCCGGCGGGCAGTGCCGTGACGAAGTACTTGCTGTCGAACTTGTATCCCGCTGCGGTGAGTGCGTCGATGCCGCCCTGACCCCAGGCTTCCAACGGGTCGAGTGAGTTGAGGCTGGGCTGAGCGAGGTCGACGGCTTCGGCGGCGTGCGCCACGGTGTCATCGAACTCGTGATGGCCGCCAATGTGGTCGCCGTGGCCATGTGTGGCGACTGCGGTGACGGGCTTGTCGAGCAGGTCTTCCATTTCGTCGACGAGGCTGGCCACACCCATCCCTGTGTCGATCACGAGGTCGCGATCGCGCCCAGCAACATGCCAGATGTTGCACCGCATCAGCTCGATTACGTGCGGCTCCCAGAGCAGCGTGACTCCGCCGGAGATCGTGCGTCGGTCGAACCATCGGTCGGCGATCGGCAGCGTCATCAGGCCACGGTACTCACGCCACCGAACCCGGGCGCCGCACTCAGATGATCAATCGGGCGATGCCGACGACCGAGATGGTGCACAACAGGCGCAGCGTGTTCTGCCGGAACGATGCTTGGGTGGCTGATCTGAAGGCACGCGACCCGACGAGCACACCTGCAGCGAGGAGCGGCAGCCCCAGAATGACCCGCCAGAACAGTTCATCCGGGAGTTCTCGACGCACGCCGAGCACCACAAGGACGACGAGGTCGGAAGCGAAGAAATAGGCAACGAGGGTTGCTCGCATCTCGGCGGCCGAAATCACGATGAACGACATCGCCAGCACCAGCACCAGCCCAGACATAGCCGTGGCGCCGTTGACCACGCCGGCAACAACACCAACACCGAACACCAAGGCAGTCGTTGGTTCGATGCGTGCCGTTCGCTGCAAGAGCAGCACGAGGCTGAGGACGAAGAGCACCCCGAATGTTGCGCCGCGCAGCGCGTCGCCGTCGACCGTCGTGAGGATCAGCACACCAACCGGGTTGCCAATGATGGCGGCGATCAGCAGTGTCCAGAAGTCCTTCCACCGAATCTCGTGGCGGACCGATTGCCCCTGCACGATGCTTGCAGCGACTTCGAAGGCGATCGCCAGCGGCACCGCGGCGAGCGGTTCGACGACGAAAGCAAGGCCGGCCACCAACACCGCCGAGAACCCGAAACCCGAGTACCCGCGGATGAACGATGCAATGCCGAGCACGACGGCGGCAAAGATCGCCTCGCCGGCACCGAGTTCGAGCCACGTCAGCATCGCCGCACTGTACGTCCCAGCCCGTTTGCGTCGAAGTTTTCGCGCACATGCCAACCGAAACGTCGACGCAAACGCTGTGGGGCGGGGCGCATCTCTAGAGTGATCAACTGATGAGTGACGAAGAGCTGTTCGCCGACATTCCGCACCCGGCCGATGTCGCGACGACCGAAGCGGATCCTGACTTCGTGGCTGATTCGATGGAAGAATCCGTTGACCCGCTGCAGGGTGGTGAGCGCCGCTCGAGGGGCCCATCGCCGTTCGCGCAGGGTCTCAACCCAGATCAACTCGATGCTGTTGTGCACGATGAGGGCCCGCTTCTGGTCGTGGCCGGCGCCGGTTCCGGCAAGACCCGGGTGCTCACACATCGCATTGCCCACCTCATCCACGAAGGTGTCCACCCGTCGAAGATTTTGGCGATCACGTTCACCAACAAGGCTGCCGCCGAGATGCGCGAGCGCGTCGCTGAGCTCGTTGGCCCGGTCGTCAAAACGATGTGGGTGTCGACCTTCCACTCGGCGTGTGTGCGCATCCTGCGAGCAAACGCCGACGTGCTCGGCTACCCGCGTCAGTTTTCGATCTACGACTCGGCCGATGCGAACCGCCTGACCGGCTACGTCATCCGCGACCTCGGCCTCGACACCAAGCGGTTCACCCCGCGCGGCGTCCATCAGATCGTCAGCAACTGGAAGAACGAGTTGGTGTCGCCGGCCGAAGCTGCTGCTGCGGCCGAGAACATCTTTGACCGCAAACACGCCGAGGTCTACACCGAATACCAGGCCCGGCTGTTGAAGGCTGGCGCCATGGACTTCGACGACCTGCTCGCCAAGACCGTCGAACTGTTCCGGAACCACGGCGAGGTCCTTGAGCACTACCGCGATCGGTTCGCCCACATCCTTGTCGACGAGTACCAGGACACAAACAACGCCCAAAATCAGATGGTGTTGATGCTCGCGCGCGGCCACAACAACGTCTGCGTCGTGGGTGACACCGACCAGAGCGTGTACCGGTTCCGCGGCGCCGACTTCAGGAACATCCTGCAGTTCGAAGAAGCTTTCCCCGACGTCACCACCGTGGTCCTCGACCAGAACTACCGCAGCACCCAAACCATCCTCGACGCGGCAAACGCAGTGATCGAGAACAACACCGAGCGACGGCCGAAGAACCTGTGGACCGACAGTGGGAGTGGCGAGAAAATCATTCGCTATCACGGCGAAGACGAAGGTGATGAGGCCAACTGGGTTGCTGGCATTGCAAAGCAACTCCAGGGTGAGGCCGAGGCCAATTTCCGCGACATGGCGGTCCTCTACCGCACCAATGCGCAGAGCCGTGTGATCGAAGAGGCGTTTATGCGGCAGGGCGTCCCGTACAAGGTTGTCGGCGGCACACGCTTTTACGACCGGCGCGAAGTCAAAGACGCAATGGCGTACTTGCGTGCCGTCGTGAACCCGGCCGATGAGGTCAGCCTCAAGCGAGTGCTCAATGTGCCCAAGCGCGGTGTCGGCGATGCAAGTGTCGCCAAACTCGATGCGTTTGCTCTCTCCGAAGGAGTCGGTTTCGCCGAGGCACTGCGCCGAAACGACGAGGCCGGCGTGACCGGTCCGGCAGTTCGTGGCATTGCCTCATTTGTCGAGCTGCTCGACGGCATGTCGGGTATGGCCACCGACGACCAATACGGCCCCGCCGACGTCTTGCAACTGGCGCTCGACGGGTCGGGCTACCTCGGTGAGCTCGAAGCCTCCGACTCGATCGAAGACCACACTCGGCTTGAGAACCTCGGCGAGCTGATCGGCTCGGCACGCGAGTTCACGGTGATTGTCGAATTCATGGAGCAGGTCGCACTCGTTGCCGACACCGACGACCTGCCCGAAGGCGAAGTTGAAGACCTCGTCATCTTGATGACCCTGCACTCGGCAAAGGGCCTCGAATTCCCTGTCGTCTTCATCGTCGGCGTCGAGGAAGGGATCTTCCCGCACATCCGATCACTGAACGAGCCGGTCGAGATGGAAGAGGAACGCCGCCTGGCCTACGTCGGGATCACCCGCGCAATGCAACGGCTCTACATGAGTCATGCCTGGAGCCGTCAGCTGTTCGGCTCGACGCAGTACAACCCGCCGTCTCGATTCTTTGACGAGATTCCGGCCGATCTGATCAAGTCGATTGGCAACGTAAGTGGCCAATCGAGTTACGGGCGACAGAGCTACCGCTCGAAATACGGCTCCGATTACGCCAACAGTAAGAAGGTTGAGGGCGGTGATGACTCGTCGTACCAGCCGCCCGCGTACCGGCGAGCCAACGACGGAGATGAACTTCCTGGCCGCGACATCAACGCCGATGTGCAGAGCGATGCGAAGGCACAGCAGGACGCCCACCGGGACCGAGTCGTTGAAGCAGCGATGCAATTTGCCAAGAAGCACACGCCTGAACCATCGAACAGCCAGGAACTTGGGCTCCACATCGGCGACGGCGTCGAACATCCGACCTTCGGGGCGGGTGTCATCATCGACGTGAAGGGTGAAGGCGAAAAGGCCGAAGCAACCATCAACTTCAGCGGCGTGGGCACAAAACATCTGAGCTTGGCCTGGGCGCCACTTAAGAAGATCAGCTGACTGGCCCCACCCCGTGCCAGACTGTCGAATATGAAGGCAGCAATTCTGGTCGAGAGTCTGACGGGCAATACATGGAAGGCCGCCGAAGGCGTTGCCGACCTCCTCCAGCAAGAGCGGTGGACTATCACCGGCCTCTCCAAGGTCAAGCAACCCGACCATCAGTCGATCCATGAAGCCGACATTGTGCTGGTCGGTACGTGGGTGCATGGAGCCTTCGTATTTGGTCAGGCGCCCTGGAACGTGAACGGCATCGCCAACCTCCCGTCGATGCGCGGCAAGAAGGCTGCGGCGTTCTGCACGTTTGCACTGCACCCGGGTAACAGCCTCGACAAGCTGACCAGTTCCCTTGGCGACACCGGCGCCTACGTGATCGGCGGCCTCGCCATGAGCCGGAGCAAGCTCCCGGAGCACACCGAAGAATTCGCCAGTCGGTTGCTCAGCGCAACCGACAGCCTGCCCGTCGGCGCCTGATTCTGCTGCGGTAGGGCCTCAGGGGTCGAGACGCTGGTGTTGTTCAGTCGTCTGTGACGCCGCTGAGGTCGATCGACAACAAGCGGCTGTTCTCGACAACTGGGTTGACGCCCGGCGGTGGTGGTGCCAACTCGCTCACGTCGAGGGCGTTACCGTCGCAGTCGATGAACTGACGTGTCCCGATGACCTGCTCGACAATGCAGTCTTCGTCGCCGTCAGCCGGGTAGCCGAAGTAGATGACCCAACCGTTCGCGGGGTCATCGCCGGTGTGGTCGAGCACGATCGTGCGCGCACCACGGTTGGTCGCGAGGTCGGCGAAGAGGATTGGGCCATTTTCGTTGACGATGTCAGCGGCGTTCTGCACGCTCCCGACTCGGAGGTTCGACGGAGCGAGCCGCTCGGACGTTGCCGTGCCGCCACGCGAGATGAACGCCGCAAAGCCCCACAGCATCAGGCCGATCAGCCCGAGGATGACGATGCCGCCGACGTTGGGCAGCAACGCGCGAACAAGCGGCGAGCGCGTCCTGACCGGAGGAGCGGATTCCTTGGGCACGGCCCCAGTCTGCCGTCGCGGAGGCCGCCTTCATCAATGGCGGCCGTTCAGGATCCCATGGGTTGGTGGATCGGCTTGCCAGCGGCCTAGGGTCCGTGTTCTGTGAAGCGCACCTATCGCATCGTCGTCGCGAAGCCCGGCCTGGACGGCCACGACCGAGGCGCCAAGACCATCACCAGAGCTCTTCGTGACCACGGTTTCGAGGTCATCTACACCGGTCTCCACCAGACGCCCGAACAGATCGCTGAAACGGTGCTGCAGGAAGACGCCGATGGCGTCGGCCTCTCACTACTGTCTGGGGCACATCTCACGCTTTTCCCGCGTGTCATGGAAGAGCTCCGGAATCGTGACCTCGGTGACGTGCTCGTCTTCGGCGGTGGCGTCATCCCCAATGCTGACGCGCGCGCGTTGCGCGAGCAGGGCGTTGCCGAGATTTTTGGCCCAGGCTCATCGCTGAAGGCCATCGGCGAGTGGCTCGAAGGTGCCCTCGACGAAACCGAATCCTGACCGGCTCGCTGGTCGATCAGATCATTTCAACATCCGCAAACAAGAAAGAGAGGGCTCCCAACGTGGATCTCTTCGAGTATCAGGGCAAGCAGTACTTCGCCCGCTATGACATTCCGGTCAGCCCGGGCGGGCCGGCCGACACCGTCGAGGAGGCGGTGAAGGAGGCCGCATCTGCCGGCTACCCCGTCGTCGTCAAGGCGCAGGTGCAGGTCGGCGGCCGTGGTAAGGCTGGCGGCATCAAGCTCGCCGACAACGAAGCCGAAGTGCGCGAGCACGCTGGCAATATTCTGGGCATGGACATCAAGGGTCACGTTGTACGTCGGCTCTGGGTCGAAGCTGCTTCAGATATCGAGGAGGAGTACTACGTCTCGTTCACCCTCGATCGCAGCGAGAAGAAGCACCTGATGATGCTCTCCCGCGAAGGTGGCGTCGAGATTGAAGTCGTTGCTGAAACGAACCCTGACGCGATCGTCAAGTTGCACATTGACCCCGTCGACGGGCTTTCCGAGGCCGTTGCTCGCCAGGCATGTCTCGACGCGCAACTTCCCGAGCGCGCGATCGACGGTGCGACCGACATTCTTGTCAAGCTGTACCGCTGCTACGACGAAGGGGACTGCGACCTCGCCGAGATCAACCCGTTGATTCTCAAGCCGACTGGCGAAGTGCACGCACTCGACGCCAAGGTCACGCTCGATGACAACGCCGAGTTCCGCCACCCCGAGTGGGACGCATTCCGCGGCCTCACCGAGATGGACGAACGCGAGAAGATGGCCGCCGAGAAAAATCTCCAATACATCGGCCTCGACGGCACCGTCGGCATTATTGCTAACGGCGCTGGCCTCGCCATGTCGACGCTTGACGTCGTCAACCAGGTCGGTGGCTCCGCTGCCAACTTCCTCGACATCGGCGGCGGCGCCAACGCCGACGTGATGGCGGGGGCACTCGAAGTCATTAACTTTGATGAGAACGTCAAGTCGATTTTCATCAATATCTTCGGCGGCATCACGCGCGGCGAAGAAGTTGCCAAGGGCATCGTCGAGGCCATGGGCCGCGTCGACCTGAAGGCGCCGATTGTGATCCGTCTCGACGGCACGAACGCAGAAGAGGGGCGTCAGATCCTGCTCGACGCCGGTATCCCGCAAGACAAGCTCCGCTCGGAGCCGACCATGCTTGACGCTGCCCGTGTGGCCGTCGAGCTCGCGAAATAAGAGCCGAAAGCAATACTGACACATGGCAATTTTTGTTGACGAAAACACAAAGGTCATCGTCCAGGGCCTCACCGGCGGCCAGGGCAAGTACCACGGCCTCCGCAACCGCGACTACGGCACGCAGGTCGTCGCCGGTGTCACGCCCGGCAAGGGCGGCCAAGACGTCGATGGCATCCCGATCTTCAACACGGTGGCAGAAGCTGTCGAGGCGACAGGCGCAACCGCGTCGTTCGCTACCGTCCCGCCGAAGTTCGCTCCGGGAGCCATCATGGAGGCAGCTGAAGCCGGTATCGGTTTTATCGTCTGCATCACTGAGGGCATTCCAGCCCAAGACGAAGCCAAGGTGTACAACCGCCTGAAGCGTGATTTCCCCGGCACCCGCCTGCTCGGCCCGAACTGCCCCGGCATCATCAGCCCCGGCAAGTGCAACATCGGTATCACCGCCGGTGAAATCGCTCAGCTTCCGACCGCTGATGGCCCGAACGTCGGCATCGTGAGCCGCTCCGGCACGCTCACCTACCAGGCGCTCTACGAGCTCAAGCAGCGTGGTATCGGCGTGTCGACGTGTGTCGGCATCGGCGGCGATCCCGTCCCCGGTACCAACTTCATCGACTGCCTCTCGGAGTTCCAGAACGACCCCGAGACGCACGCGATCATGATGCTCGGCGAAATCGGCGGCTCGGCCGAAGAGGAAGCAGCCGAGTACATCTTGGCCAACGTCACCAAGCCGATGAGCGCATACATCGCTGGAGTCACCGCACCGGCCGGCAAGAAAATGGGCCACGCAGGCGCCATCGTCTCCGGCAACAAGGGCACGGCTCAGGGCAAGATGGATGCACTCGCAGCCGCTGGCGTGAAGGTCGGCCTCAACCCGACCGAAGCGGGCGAGCTGATGGCTGAGATCGTCGCCGCCCTCTAATCAACCCCGGCTCTCGTGCGAAGGCGTGAGGTAGGTGCACCAACCTCACGCCTTCGGAGAAAAAAAGTGGTGGTTACTGGGCTGGCGGGGGCGGGGGCATGTCGCCAGAATCGGCTTCATTGCCCCCCGCGAAGCTCGCCTTGAGCTTGTTGATGTCGGCCAGGTCGGACAGTTTGCCGCCCGACGCTTGGAAGCTGAGGAACGCACCTGCGGTGGCGATCAGCGCAGCGACGAAG
Source organism: Ilumatobacter sp. (assembly GCF_041688325.1). Taxonomy (GTDB): domain Bacteria; phylum Actinomycetota; class Acidimicrobiia; order Acidimicrobiales; family Ilumatobacteraceae; genus Ilumatobacter_A. The sequence continues at coordinate 8,901 of NZ_JBDNIJ010000146.1, read as the reverse complement.
GTGGCCAGCATGCCGAGGCCTCGGCTGATGCCGTCGGGAACACCTGGGTTGAAGATCACTCGGATGAGGAGGAGGAGCGCTGCAAGGACGGTGCCGCCCAGCACGATCAGCGGCCACGGTTGCGTCTTCGAGTCGAGCTTGCCCAAAACAAGTAGGACGGTGATGACTGCAGCAGCGATGAGCAAAATCCACGGCAGTGCGCCGGTGAGGGTGAAGTCGAAGGCATGAGCGCCGCCGCCAAAACCGTCTGCCTTAAGCCAGTCAAGGAACAAACCGCCGATGAGCGTCAAGACGCCTCCACCAACGATGAGCCAATCGGATGTCTTGAATTTACTGAAGTCCATGTTGGACCCCTTCCTGTGAACTTGTCTGATGACTTACTGTCGAGATTCAGGAGGCAGAAGCTGCCTTGTGTTGTAGGTCACACGGACCACAACTGAAATGTAGTCGCTTTGGGGCATGCGGCGTGACCTCTTGCGACCTGGTTGCAGTTACCAGGCAGAGCGCGCGGCGAGTTGCCTGTCTACGCTCGGTGCCGTGCCCACCGCATTGCTGTCCGTGTACGACAAGTCCGGAGTCGTTGACTTCGCCAGCGCCCTGAGCGAATTGGGGTGGTCGCTCGTCTCGAGTGGCGGTACGGCAAAGGCAATTGCAGCAGCAGGAGTCGATGTCACCGACGTGGCAGACCTGACCGGTGTGCCGGCGATCCTGAGCCATCGAGTGGTGACGCTGCACCCGAAGGTGCACGGCGGCATCCTTGCTGACCCAACCAACCCGGGGCACATCTCCGACATGGCCGAGTATGGCATCGAGCCGATCAGCCTCGTCGTTGGAAACTTGTACCCGTTCGGCCAGAGTCTCGATGACTTTGAGCACGGCAGCGGCTCGGCAGTCGAAATGATCGACATCGGTGGCCCGGCAATGGTCCGTGCCGCAGCCAAGAACCACGCGCATGTCGCGGTCATCGTCGACCCGAAGAGCTACGACCCGGTGATTGCCGAACTGCGTGCTGATGGGGCACTGTCGGCCGACACCAAGCGGCGGCTCGCCCGGGCAGCGTTTGCACACACGGCGGCGTATGACGCAGCGATCGTCACGTGGTTCGACGACAACGATCCTGACGTCGCCGACGAAACAATCGAGGTTGACGACGTCGAGACGGCAGGCGTTCTGCCGGCATCGATCCACCTCGCTCTCTCGAAGGCACAGTCACTGCGCTACGGCGAGAACCCGCACCAAGAAGGTGCGCGGTACCGCCAAGCTGGTGCCACGAGCTGGTGGGACTCAATGACGCAGCATGGCGGCAAGGCGCTGAGCTACCTCAACCTGTATGACACTGAGGCTGCCTGGCGGCTCGTCCAACGCTTCGACGGCCCAGCATGCGTGATCGTCAAGCACGCCAACCCGTGTGGCGTCGCTCTTGCCGACGACATCACGACGGCCTATATCCGGGCTCATGCATGCGACCCGGTCAGTGCCTTTGGCGGCATCGTCGCCGTCAATCGCACTGTCACCAACGAGATGGCAATCGCTCTCGGCGACGTGTTCACCGAAGTGGTCGTTGCTCCGGGGTTCGACGACGACGCACTCGCAACCTTCGCGAAAAAGAAGAACCTGCGTGTTATCGCAGCAAACGCACCATCGCCCCTGCCGTTCGATGTTCGCCCGATCGATGGTGGGCTGCTCGTCCAGCAGCCCGATCCTGTTGCTGGCCGGAGCGATGAATGGCGGATCGTCACCAACCTGCAGCCGACTGACAACCAGTGGGCCGACATGGAATTCGCCTGGACGGTGTGTGCCGCCGTGACGAGCAATGCCATCGTCTATACCAAGGACCGCCAGGCCTTCGGTATTGGTGCCGGGCAGCAGAACCGGCTCGATTCGGCTCGCATTGCGACAGGCCGCGCCGACGGCCGCGCCAGCGGTGGGGCTTGCGCGAGCGATGCGTTCTTCCCGTTCCGCGATGGCCTTGATGCTGCTGTTGAAGCAGGCGTGTCGTGCGTGATCCAGCCGGGCGGGTCGATGCGTGATGACGAAGTGATCGCAGCAGCGGATGAACAGGGGCTGGCGATGGTCTTCACCGGCCAACGCCACTTCCGTCACTGACATCAGCGTCAGCAAACGCTGACGATCCGCTGACGATCCGCTGACGATCCGCTGACGATCCGCTGACGATGTATGGTGCAAAGCGTTCCATATCGTGGAATCGTTCCGGTAGGCGGGATGTTCTTGATCTCGTGGCTGAGCCCCGTAACCGGCTCGTTACGTTCACAGGTCTATGGCACGGATCGCCGACAAGCTGGCAGCAGGGCGGACCCTTTCGTTCGAGTTCTTTCCGCCAAAATCAGCGAGTGCGCAGATGACGCTCGGCCGTACGGTGGCCGAACTCGCGCCGCTGGGACCTGACTTCGTCAGCATCACGTATGGCGCAGGTGGGTCTGACCGCCATCGAACGGGCGACGTCGTCGGGTGGATGCGCACAGAGACCGATGTCGAGCCGATGGCACACATCACGTGTGTGGGCCACACCCGTACCGACGTCGCCGCGCTGCTCGTCGACTACCGCCGCATGGGCGTCGAGAACATCCTCGCCCTCGGTGGAGACCTGCCCGCTGACGGTTCCACCCCGGCAGGCGACTACCGGTATGCACTCGATCTGCTGGCTGATGTCGCTGCCACCGGTTGCTTCTCGGTCGGGGTTGCAGCACATCCCGAGGTGCACCCGCGTTCATCCGATCGAGCCACTGACCGCAAACACCTCGCCGACAAGCTGCGGATCGCCGACTTCGCGATCACCCAGTTCTTTTTCGACGTCGAGCACTACACCCGGTTGGTCGACGAGCTCGCCGCGCTTGGCGTCGACAAGCCAATCGTGCCGGGGATTATGCCCGTCACGAACCTGGCCCAGATCCACCGGATGGCCAAGATGAGTGGTTCCGAGGTGCCGGGCTGGCTCGTCGATCGTCTCGAATCGGCCCGGACCGATGCCGAGGCCAAACGGATCGGCATGGAGCTTGCTTCAGCGCTGTGTATCGACTTGATTGGTGCGGGCGCTCCGGGCCTCCACCTTTACACGCTCAACCGGTCCGAAGTAGCGAAACAAATCAAGGTGAACCTCGGATCGGTGCTTGTCTGAGCGATACTTGACGTTGATGTCCGCTCTTTCCGCGCCCGACGCCGCGACCGCACCTCGACGAGCGGACGTGAACATCAGCAAGGTCCCATACCTGCCCGGTCTCGACGGCATGCGGGCAGTGGCCGTTGTGGCCGTGATGATCTATCACGCCAACAGCACGTGGCTCAAGGGTGGGTTCCTCGGCGTCGAGGTGTTCTTTGTCATCTCGGGTTACCTGATCACACTGCTCCTCATCGCCGAACACGAGAAGACCGGCGAAGTGGACATGAAGAACTTCTGGGTGCGCCGGTTCCGACGGCTCCTTCCGGCGTTGTTCATGATGCTGCTCTTGCTGTCGATCTGGACTGCAGTGTTCGAACGCGATGCGCTGGGCCAACTCCGCGGCGACCTGCTGGGCGGTGTCGCCTACATCTCGAACTGGTACCAGATTTTCATCGGTGCCGGGTACAGCGCGGGCAACGACTTCGCCCCACTCCGCCATCTATGGAGCCTCGCAGTCGAAGAGCAGTTCTATTTCGTCTGGCCGATCGTGATGGTCGCGTTGCTGCGCAAGGGCAGTCGCGGGATCGCCGATCTCAGCGTGTGGCTCTTCGGTGCTGCCGTGTTCGTGACCGTCGTCGTCGCCGTGCTGTATCACCCGGGGCCGATTGACGCCGACCCGTCGAACACTCCGGCGGCCTACTGGGAGATCGGCGGCCGGTTCATTTCGAAGGGCGACGCTCTCTACCTCTCTACGCTGTCCCGCTCCAGCGGCCTGCTCCTGGGCGCAGCATTCGCGATGGTCTGGCGCCCCGTCGCGATGATGCGCGGTCCGTTACAAAACAAGGCGCATGCGCTCGACGCGCTGGCGGTCGTCGGCTTTGCCATCCTCGCCTTCATGTCGTGGAAGGTCGGTTTCATCGATACCTTCGGCGACAACAGCGCCGATCCGTGGCTGTTCCGCGGCGGATTCTTCGTGGCCGGCATCGCGACGCTGTTGATTATCGCGGCAGTGACGCACCGTGATTCGCTGACCGCCAAGGCGTTGAGCGGTCCAACGATGCTGTGGATCGGTACACGCTCGTATGGGCTGTACCTCTATCACTGGCCGATCTACCAGATCGTCCGGAACACCGCCGGGACCAAGCTGAAGTTCCATGAATGGGTGCTGTGTATGGTCGCCACGGCGATCATCACCGAGATCTCTTACCGTTACATCGAGACTCCGATCCGTAAAGGCCAGCTGGCTGCTCTATGGCAACGGCGTGGTCAACGATCGCGTCGGAACGAGAACCGTGGAGCGGTGCTCGGTGGCGCCTTCGTCGGCACGGCGCTGGCAATCTTCGCTGGTGCCAGCTTGGCGACCGCCGAGTTGAAGCAGAACGCGGTCGATGAGTCACTCAAACAGAGTGCGGGAGCTACGTGCAGCGTCCTCCTGGGGACGTGCCACGATGAGCCGGACGCCGCAGTGGGGCCGGAGATCACACCGACTCCCGAACCTGTTCCTGTTGCATCAGATGGCCTCGACACGCCGGCTGAGCCAGCCGAAGGGGTCCCAGAAACGACCGTTGAGACCACGGTGCCGCTGCCGCCAGCCCCTCAGAAGTTCGCGATCGGCGATTCGGTGATGTTGGGCGCCGCTGACGAGTTGAAAGCCGCTGGTTTCACCGTCGACGCGGCAGAGAGCCGGGCGTTCGTGCGCGGCATCGATGTCGTCCAGGCGCTGTCGGACCGAAGCCAACTGCCTCAGGAGCTGGTGATCCATCTCGGAACGAACGGCCCGATCAGCAACGAACAGATGGACGCGATGATGCGCCTCGTTGCTGATGTCCCAAAGGTGTTGTTGATTCAGAACGTTGTGCCTGACAGCAGCTACGACGAGGAGAACAACCTGCTGATGATCAACGTTGCCAGCAGCCTGTCGAACGTCGAGGTGCTGTATTGGGATGGCCTCGCTCAGCAGTGCCAGGGCGACTGCATCTATCAGGACGGGATCCACCTCAAGTCGACGGGAGCCGTGTACTACACGACGCTGATCGAGACCGTCCTGGCTGACAGTTCCCTCTTTGTCTGACTCGCTCACCGTCAACCGATCTTGAGAATTGTGTGACATGAATTGCGCCGTGACCCCAGCGATACTTGACGGGTTATGGCCGTGACCAACGCGTTCCCCCCGTCGACCGCTGTCGACCACTCAGGTGGATTCGTGCGCGCCCATATCAGCCGTGTGCCGTACCTGCCTGGCCTCGACGGGATGCGTGCGATTGCCGTCGTCGCCGTGATGATTTACCACGCCAACAGCTCGTGGCTGCCCGGCGGCTTTCTCGGGGTTGAGATGTTCTTCGTGATTTCGGGCTACCTGATCACGCTGCTCCTCATTGCCGAGCGTGAGCGGACCTACCGGATCTCGCTGATCGATTTCTGGCTGCGCCGTGCCCGCCGACTCCTGCCCGCGATGTTTTTGCTGATGGGGCTGCTCACCGTCTGGACAGCGCTGTTTGAACGCGATGCCCTCGGACAACTCCGCGGTGACGTGTTTGCCGGGCTTTTCTACGTCTCGAACTGGTACCAGGTGTGGGTGGGTCTCGGTTACACGGCAAGCGGCGACTTCGCGCCGCTCCGCCATCTGTGGAGCCTGGCGGTAGAGGAGCAGTTCTATTTGATCTGGCCACTCGTGATGGTGGCGTTTCTCGGCAGAACGGGCACGCGTCGCGTCGCTAACTTCAGCCGCTGGCTGTTTGTCGGCGCGATCGGTATCACGATCCTCGTCGGCCTCGCATACCACCCAGGTGTGATTGGCGAACCCGAGGTCACGCCCGAGGCGTACTGGAACGTCGCTGGCCGGCCGATCTCCAAGCTCGACACGCTGTACCTGAGCACCGTTGCCCGAGCCGGTGGTCTCCTCCTCGGGGCTGGTTTCGCCATGGTGTGGCGGCCCTTCGCCATCGTTCGCGGGCCGCTCCGTGATCGTGGCCGGGCGTTCGACATCGTTGCAGTCTTGGCGTTCGCCGGGTTCGGTTGGATGTGCTGGAACATCCATCTCGTCGATCCGAGCGGTGCCGACGGCCGACTCTTCCGCGGCGGGCTTTTTGGTGCGGGGGTCCTGACGCTGCTGATCATCGCTGCGGTCACGCATCAGGGGTCCGCGGCGAACCGGCTGCTCGGCGGCAGGGTCCTGACATGGATCGGTACCCGTTCCTACGGGCTCTATCTCTTCCACTGGCCGATCTACCAGATCATCCGCAATGTGGCAGGGAATTCGCTCCGCCTCCACGAGTTCCTTCTCGCCATGATCCCGACGTTGATCATCACCGAGCTGTCGTATCGGTTCGTTGAGACACCGATCCGGATCGGTGGTGTCGCAGCGCTCACGCAACGGGTTCGAAATCGTGAGGTCCGCCGACCGACGGGATTGCTGGTCGGAGCCGCCGCTCTCACCGCGGCCATGGCAATGTTTGCTGGCGTGGCGCTCGCGACTGCCGACCTGAAGCAGAACGACATCACCGAGTCGCTCGCTGATGGTGAAGACTTCACCGTCAGCCTGTCCGATGCGGAGATCCCCGTGCCCGTGACGACTCCGCCGGGCGCTGTTGCTCCCGCCACGGTCTCAACGCTTCCGACCACCACCGATGCAGCACTGGCACCAACCCCGACAACGTTGCCTGACGGCGCCGAGCCAGCTCCGGCCGCCACCGCCAATGCCGCGCCGACGACGGTCCCGCCGACAACTGCCTCTGGCGTGGTCGTACCCGCTTCGACGATCGCACCGCCGCCGACAACGCTGCCACCCGCCCCGGTCACCCAGTTCGGTGTCATCGCCGACTTCAACGCGATCACGCCGCTGACACTTACACCAGCAACCACCGGGTTTCCATTGGTTGCCGTCGGTGACTCGGTGATGCTTGGTGCCGCCGAAGAGCTCACAGCGAGTGGCTTCGTCGTCGATGCGGTCAAGAATCGTCAGTTGATTTCCTACGTGCCCGAGCTTGAAGCGGTGAAGCTTGCGGGTGCGCTGACGTCTGTGGTTGTGGTGCACCTTGGTACCAACGGCCCCGTCAGCGACGCGTCGCTTGCGTTACTCATGGGCGTCCTCGTCGACGTGCCAACCGTGGTGATGCTGACCGGGAAGGGCAATCGCGACTGGATAGCTGGCAACAACGACATGATTCGAGCGTTGCCCGGAACCTTCCCAAACGTGACGGTCCTCGACTGGGAAGTGATGTCGGCCAGTTGTGAGGACCGCTGCTTCTACGACGACGGCATCCATCTCACACAGCCGGGTCAGAACTTCTATTCGTTGATCATTCGCCGGCTCCTGGGCTTGGCGTAAAATTTAGCTCAGTTCATCTCAGTTGGCCTGATCTCGTCTGACCTGATCTCATCTGGCAGACAGGGTTCGGGCCGCTGGGCTTGGCCCTGCCACCGCATCGGCGTAGCCTCAGACGCCATGACCACTCCAGTACGCGTTGCCGTCACCGGGGCTGCAGGCCAGATCGGCTACAGCCTCCTTTTTCGCATTGCATCGGGCACGATGCTCGGTTCAGACACTCCGGTTGCACTGCAGCTACTCGAAATCACCCCGGCGCTCGGCGCACTTGAGGGTGTTCGCATGGAACTCGACGACGGCGCATTCCCGCTGCTCGACTCGATCACCTGCACCGACGACGCTGATGTGGCGTTCTGTGACGCCGATGTGGCGATCCTCGTGGGCTCGATGCCGCGCAAAGCAGGCATGGAACGCGCCGACCTCCTGTCGGCCAACGGTGGCATCTTCAAGCCGCAGGGCGAGTCACTCAGCCGCTCGGCCAAGAAAAACGTCAAGATCCTTGTCGTCGGGAACCCGGCCAACACCAACGCGGTGATCGCGATGAACAACGCTGCGGGTCTCGACCCGAGCCGCTTCACCGCAATGACTCGTCTCGATCACAACCGTGCAATCAGCCAGCTCGCCACGCGCCTGCATGCTTCCGTCAATGACATCAAGAAGATGACCGTGTGGGGCAACCACTCGGTGACGCAATACCCCGACCTCGCGCACTGCGAAGTCGGCGGCAAGAACGCACTCGAACTGGTCGGCGATCAGGACTGGTACGCCGACAGCTACATCCCCACGGTTGCTCAGCGCGGCGCAGCGATCATCGACGCACGCGGTTCCTCGTCGGCAGCCTCGGCAGCCTCGGCAGCAGTCGATCACATCCGCGACTGGACACTCGGTACGCCCGACGGCGACTGGGTCTCAATGTCGGTGCCGAGCGATGGCAGCTACGGAGTGCCCGAGGGCATCATCAGCTCGTTCCCCTGCGTCTGCAAGGACGGCAACTACGAGATCGTCCAGGGTCTCGAGATCGGCGAGTTCAGCCGCTCGAAGATCGACGCATCGGCAGCCGAATTGGTCGCCGAGCGTGACGCTGTCGCCGAACTCGGCTTGATCTGATCTGACGTTCGCACCGGAGTTGCGAATGGGGTCAGGCCCCTTTCGCAACTCTGTGCACGCCGGGTGCGGTTCAGCGCCCGGGCCGACAAGGTCACGAGACGATGGCCGCGCCAGGAGTCTGTAAGTGCTCTGTGGTCAGCTCGGGTGAACGTCGACGCACGATCAGCACGGTGATCCAAGAACCGATGCAGAGCACCGCGATACCGATCGAGAACGGTGTGGTCGAGTCGCTCACAAATGCGCTCACGATCGTGCCGAGCACCGCGCCGCCAGCCATCCGGATTGCTCCGCCGTAAGCCGATGCAGTGCCAGCCAAGTGGCCGACCGGCCCGAGCGCGGCGGTGTTCAGGTT
>NZ_JBDNIJ010000145.1:0-2196 GCF_041688325.1 Ilumatobacter sp. | reverse complement strand
GTGCGCGCAGCACCAGGTTCCAGTTGGATGCTCCCGAGTATCCTCGCCACCATGTCAGCTGACGATCAGAACACCCCTGTCGACATCAAGCCCCGCTCACGCGACGTCACCGACGGCATCCAGAAAGCGCCATCACGCTCAATGCTGCGAGCTATCGGCATGGGCGACGATGACTGGGAGAAGCCGCAAATCGGTCTCGCCAATGCATGGAACGAAGTAACGCCATGCAACATGACGCTCCGCAAGCTTGCTGCGCAGGCCAAGGCTGGCGTCAACGCCGCAGGTGGTTTCGGCATGGAGTTTGGCACGATCACCGTGTCTGATGGCATCTCGATGGGTCACGAAGGCATGCGCGCGTCGCTGGTTTCACGCGAAGTGATCACCGACTCGGTCGAGACCGTCATGCACGCCGAGCGCCTCGACGGGTTCATCGGCCTCGCCGGTTGCGACAAGTCGATCCCCGCCATGCTGATGGCTGCTGCCCGCCTCGACCTCGCCTCAGTGTTCGTCTACAACGGCTCAATCATGCCGGGTGAGCACAACGGCAAGGCGCTCGACATCACCTCGGTGTTCGAAGCCGTTGGTGCACACGTTGCGGGCCTGATCGACGACCAGGAACTGCACGACATCGAAGTGAAGGCATGCCCTGGTGAGGGTGCCTGTGGCGGCATGTTTACCGCCAACACGATGAGTTCTATTGCCGAAGCCCTTGGGATGAGCCTCCCGGGCTCCGCATCGCCGCCGGCTATCGACCCACGTCGCGAAGTCGATGCACGCCTCGCCGGCGAAGCTGTGGTTGGTTTAATCCGCCTTGGCATCACGTCGCGCCAGATCATGACCAAGCCCGCATTCGAGAACGCTATTGCGGTGACGTCGGCGCTTGGTGGGTCCACCAACGCCGTGCTCCACCTGCTTGCAATTGCCAACGAGGCCGGCGTCGACCTCGAACTCGAAGACTTCAACCGGATCGCCGACAAGGTGCCCCACATCGCCGACATGACTCCGGGTGGCAAGTTCCACATGAGTGATCTCGACAAGGTCGGAGGCGTCCCAGGCGTCCTCAAGCACCTGCTCGACAATGGCATGTTGAACGGCGACTGCATGACAGTTACCGGCAAGACCATGGCAGAGAACCTCAACGCGATGGATATTGCTGAGCCTGACGGCGTCGTTGTTCACCCCGTCAGCGCCCCGATCCATAGCGAAGGTGGCATCAACATCCTCACCGGTTCACTCGCCCCATTGGGTGCGGTTGTCAAGGTGGCCGGTCTCACCGCTGGGCAGATGCATTTCGAAGGTCCGGCCCGTGTCTACGACGACGAGTCGTTTGCAATGGAGGCGATTATTGCTGGCGAGATCAACGCTGGCGACGTCATCGTTATCCGCTACGAAGGTCCCAAGGGCGGGCCCGGCATGCGCGAAATGCTCGCCATCACAGGGGCACTCAAAGGTGCTGGCCGCGGCGGTGACGTCGCGCTGATCACCGACGGTCGATTCTCGGGCGGTACCTGGGGCTTCTGCATCGGTCACGTCGCGCCGGAAGCAGCCGATGGTGGCCCGATCGCGTTCATCGAAGAGGGCGACTCGATTCTCATCGACGTGCCGAGCAAGAAGCTCGACCTGCAGGTTTCCGACGAGGTGCTCGCGGCGCGCAAGGTCGGTTGGCAGCCCAACCCACCGCGCTACACGACGGGGGTTCTCGGCAAGTACGCACGGCTCGTGCAGGGTGCCGAAACCGGCGCCATTACCAACCCCATCTGACATCGCGCCGGCAGCGGGGCCAGGTGCTGCGATCGATACACAGCTGGTCTGACTCACCGGGCGGCCACCTGTCTCGATGACCGGGCGCCTAGCCTGGGTCCATGAGTAACTCCGGCGGACGCAACTTTCTCGCCTCGGTGATCGGCTGGCTGATCGTGGCCATCATCGTCTGGGTCTTGTTCGGCAGCATCTTCGGAGCGATCAAATTCATCTTCCGGGTGGTTGTGTTCCTCGTCGTTGTCGGAGCGCTCCTGTCGCTCTACTTGCGGCTCCGCGGGAACGGCAGCGGGGACGGCAAGAAATAGTTCGTGAGCAGAACCGGAACAGTGGCAACCGGCCTGGCGTTCTCTTCGTCATGACGACGGCGTTCGTTCTCTCCGGCGGGGCGAGCCTCGGCTCGATCCAGGTCGGGATGGCGATTGCCCTTGCGGATTC
>NZ_JBDNIJ010000021.1:0-2526 GCF_041688325.1 Ilumatobacter sp. | reverse complement strand
GTCGAATGCGGAGATGTCTGGGTACCTGGTGGGCTCCGCCGCCTTCAAAGCGGTTGGGACGGGCGATCCCCGTCCGGCGGGTTCGATTCCCGTCCATCTCCGCCAATGGGTCCACGGATGTCCGCTGGTGTGTTTCGAAAGCCCCACACGCTGGGGTCATGCGAAATTCGATCCACGGACGTTCGTGGCCGTTTGCGGTCCGTTACTCTCACGGTTACTCTCAAAAGGGGTTTGAGAGTAACGCAGGAGGCGATGTCGAGTGCCGAAGACACCTCGGGGGAAACGGATCGTCGATGCTTCGACGGGCACGTTTCAGGTTGTCAACAAGGCGCCGAACGGCGAAGCCGTGCCGTACTTCGACAAATCGCGCGGCGTGTGGGTTGCGCCTTGGCGAAAGCCTGAGGGGAAGATCGGTCGTCCGACGGGCAAGACGCGAGTGCTCGCTGCTGCATCACGTGATCGCCACATGGCGAAGGCTGCCGAGGAGGAACGCTTCGCCGCCCTGGATGAAGGATTCGAGGCTGACTCGACGGTTGCCGACGTCACGGCATGGTGGCTGCAGAACGTCGCTCGTCACCGCGTTCGGGCCACGACGTTCGCTACGTATCGCAAGCAGGCCCGTCTGATCGAGGCTGGCTTGGGCGACACTCCGGCGCGCCAATTGCGGCATGCCCAGGTCGCCGCGTTCATCTCTGACCTGCTCGACGAGGGGTCGGCGTCGCGTGCGCGCAGCGTGCGGACCCTGCTCGTGCAGATCATGGATCAGGCTGTCGGCCTCGGGCTCGCCGCCGAGAACTACGCGCGCCAAGTGAAGGCACCGAAGTTGCCGAAGGTGCAGCGCCGAACGGTGACGCCTGCGGAAACGCAGCAACTGCTCGCGGAGGTCGACGATCGGTTCACCGCGGCCGTCGGGCTCTGCTACGTCCAAGGCTGGAGAATCAGCGAAGCACTCGGGCTTGCATGGGTCGACATCGATCTTGACTCGGGGACCGTACGTCTACGGCGCGGGTCGACCTACACCGACGGCGTCGGCATGGTCCTCGGGCCGACCAAGACGCAGCGCACTGCGGGCATGCAATCGCTCAGCCCGACGGTCATCAGGCTGCTGTCGATGCGCCGTCAGATCCAGGAAGAGGATCGGGCCAAGGTGGGAGGCTGGCCCAACGTCGAGTACGACGGCGAGCACCTCGACCTGGTTTTCACGACCGCCGCCGGCACACCCATGCTGCGCCAGCATGTCGATCGGGCCATTCGGGCGGCAGCTACTCGTGCAGGTCTCGATCCGACAGGGCTCGGCACTCACGCCGGCCGCCGATCCGTCGTGACCAATCTGTTCGCGTCCGGTGCGATGGACCTCGGCGACGTCGCGCTATTCGTCGGGCACAGCGACACCTCGACCACTCGCGGCTATGTGCAGCACGAGGGCGATCGCCCACGCCAGATCAGCGAGCGAGCCTTCGAGCTGCTCGACCCGGACTGGACCGCTGCGCCCGACGAGGGATGACAGTGCCAACGCTCACGATCGCGCACACGATCAGGTCGATCTACCAGCGGTGATCGGGTGACCCGTCGTGCTGGCCGGCCACCGGGACACTTCGTACGGGATCGAAAGTCGGCCCCTCAGCGGACACGCGCTCGTTCTCGGGCATCGTTGATCCCGGCAAGGTAGGCCAACAGCTTTTCCTTCGTGTCGAGGGGCTGCCAATCCAGGGTCATCGGCACGTCGTCGTCCGTGGGTGGCTGCATTTCGCGAACGACCGATTCGAGGTCGACATGTCGTGCACTTTGGCGCTCCATGTGGCCAGTCTGACGTATCGAGTGCCTGCCAGTGAGTCCCGTGGGCAGAGGACAGGCGCCGGCCCGATCGTCAGGATCCCCCGACTTCGTCCGCTCCGCGTCGCGACGTGCCCGAACCTTGAGAGGTCGACAGGCGATCGGTGACGAACTGTTCGAGCTGTGTGATCGAGAATCGCACGCTGCGACCGATGCGAACTGGTGTGAGTTGCTCGCTCCAGATCAGTTGATACAGCGACGATCGGCTGATCGCAAGTGTTCGCGCGGCGTCGGTGACATCGACGAGTAGCGGTCGGGCGAGTTCGTGCTTGGCGTTGATCGGAGGGTGCTTCTGTGTCGTCATGTTGATGTAAAGGCGATGCGACGAACGGCGCGGGACATCGGCACATGTCGGCGCATCGGACAGACGTCGTATGAGGCTGAAAACACGATCGGTGCTCGTGCTGCACGGAAGACGCCACTGAAGTTTTTGACGCTTTCTGTCCCGTTTCGCGAAACCGTCGGCCTTTACCAAGGCAATGGGGTTCTTCTGCTTGTCGAGTTGTCGTTGCTGGGGCCGCCGCCTGCAACCACTGTCGGAGCGTTGGCAAGCCGACCGCTCTGGCGACCGCTGCGGTCTCCGTTCACGCTCCGTCGCGTTCGGCCCCGCTGGCCGGTGCTGGTCGCTGTGGGCGGCGCGGCTGGTGCGGTGGCTCGGGCTCGCCGTGCTGGGCCGCGGGTGGCCGGCAGCTT
>NZ_JBDNIJ010000144.1:0-3109 GCF_041688325.1 Ilumatobacter sp. | reverse complement strand
CGCGAAGACGCCGCCGCAGCGGTGATTCATCTGCTCACCCGACCGCAACCTCCGGGACCTCTCTACCTTGGTGCCGACGACGAACCAGCCCTGCGGGGCGACGTTGCCGCGTACATCGCTCGACGCTTGGCGTTGCCGGGTCCCCCGACAGCCGACCCCGAGCAGGCTCACGGCAAACGATTGAGTAACGCGCTACTTCGCGCCAGCGGTTGGTTGCCTACCTACCCCACCTTTCGCGAGGGGTACGCCGACTACCCGAAAGACGAACGAGTCCTTCGCTACGAGGGGCTCCGGACGAGCTAGCTCGTTGAATGAGGGGCGTCAGTTCGTGGAATGCTGCCGCGACGCGTAGATATTCGGGGCAGGCTTCGACGCCGAGTTCGTAGTCGCCGCGTCTCAGGTTTTGGATGAACGCCGGCCTGCGGATCACTGTCGACGCTCTCGATCTGGCGACCCTCCGTGATGTTGTATTCGCGCCAGCCCAGCTGGCTCAACTCAAGGTTGCATCAGGACGGATCAAACTCAGAACTATTCGCTGGGTTCCTCGTGCAGAGCGCGGGCCTCCGGGCTCTGTTCTTGCTCAACCGACTCGGTCGCGATGAGCTGTTGTTCGTCATCATCGATCGATGGTGCCGTCGCAGTGGACATCGCCGGGTCGACGAGGCCGGCAGGGCGACCCTGCATTGTCGAAGCGCCGTTTGCGGCATCGCGTTCTTCGGCTTCGGGAACGAGACGTTCGTCGCGACTCGCCACGTCGTCGCGCGCGATCACGCCGTGTGCGATGATCGACGGATCCTCGACAGCGAGTGGCTCGTCGCGTGGGAAATCGTCACCGGGGCGTCCAGTGTCACCAACCTCCTCGCCCAAGACGGTCGGGTCCAGCTGTTCGGCATGTGAATAGCTCATGGGACAGCAGTACCCGTTCAACCGCGCGTTCAATCTCTGTCCCCGATCTCTGTCCTCGATCAGGAACGCGCCTGCGCTCCGCCCGACGCTGTTCATGCGAGTAGTTCGTCGAGGTGGACCGCTGCGCTGATCAGCGCCAGATGTGTGAACGCTTGTGGGAAGTTGCCGATCAGTCGACCGTTGGGGCCGATCTCTTCGCTGAACAGACCGGTCGGGCTCGCATACGACAGCAGCCGGTCGAACATCGATCGCGCCTCGTTGAGCCGCCCAGCCCGCGCCAATGTTTCGACGTACCAGAACGAGCACATGGTGAACGAGCCCTCGTCTCCGTCGAGCCCGTCGTCGGTCGCTGTCGAGTCGTAGCGGTCGACGAGCGGTCCGTGCGCAAGGCGGTCGCCGATGGCATCGAGCGTCGAGAGCCAGCGCTCATCGGTCGGTGAGACGAATCGGACGAGCGGCATGAGCAGCAGCGACGCGTCGAGCGTCGACCCGCCGAGTGTCTGCGTAAACGCACCCAGGTCGTCGTTCCAGCCCTCGTCGACGAGGCACGCATGCATCTCGTCGCGGGCGGCTCGCCAATGCTCGTACGGTGCAGGCCGGCCCCCATGGCGCGCCATGCGCATGGCGCGTTCGACAGCCACCCAGCACATCAGCAGCGACGACGTGTGTCGCTGTTCACCACCTCGAGTTTCCCAGATACCTTCGTCGGGACGCTTCCAATTCTCGACCACCCAATCGACGAGCACACAAACGTTCTGCCAGGTGTCGAGGCCCAGCCCATCGCCGTGCTTGTCAGCCAGGTACAGCGCATCGATCATCTCGCCGTAAATATCCAACTGCAGTTGCCCACTGGCCGCGTTGCCGACTCGAACAGGCGTGCTGTCGCCGTACCCAGACCAGTGGTCGAGTTCGATCTCCTCGATCTGCGCGTTGCCGTCGAGGTCGTATAGGGGTGACAGTGGCGGTCGATCGCCCGACCGGTCGCAGGTCTGCACGCGCTGGACGAGCCACTCGGTGAAAGCCTCGGCTTCGGAGAGATACCCGAGCTCGATGAATGCGTACAACGTGAACGATGCGTCGCGAATCCAGACGTATCGATAGTCCCAGTTGCGTTCGCCACCCATGACCTCAGGGAGGCTCGTGGTCGCTGCGGCAATGATCCCGCCGGTCGGCGCGTGGGTAAGTAGTTTGAGGGTCAGCGCCGACCGCTCGACGTGCTCTCGCCACCTGCCGTCATAGGTGCTCGCCCCCGACCAATCACGCCAGAACTCCAGTGTTTGTCGAGAGGCTTCATCGCAGCCAGCTTGGTCGAGCACGGTGTCTCCGAGGGCGAAGAACGCCGACTCCCCCTCCGCGAGTTCGAACGTGGCGGACAGCGGCGAGGTGGTGACCGGGGTGGGGTCGTCGCCATTGTCTGCGGAGGTAATGTCGAGGGAGACCGACGATGACATCGTCAATTCGAACTCGTGCTCGCCACTGCTGCTCAGCCGGATCGAGTTACCGTCATCAACCAAGCATTCGACCGTCCGTTCGCCGCGACCGTAGTCGGGGCGCATGAGCAGGTTCGAGGTCGCTTCGACATGACCACGACGACAGCGCACGACGCGAACGAGTTGACGAGCACCGTGATGGTCGCCGAGTCCCATCGACATGAAGTCTTCGATCTCCATGATCCCGGTTGGCGTGTGAAAGCGGGTGAGCAGAACGTTGGTGCCCGACAGGTAGAATTGACGAGATTCGATGTGGCCGTCACTGGCACCGGAGGGGCGAACGGACCAATCACCGCCCTCGGGGTCGAGCAGCGATCCGAAGATGCTAGGCGAGTCGAACCTGGGCCAGCACAGCCAGTCGATCGAACCGGTCTCGTGGACGATGGCGAGCGTTTCGGTGTCGCCGACCAATCCATATTCTTCGAGTGGCCGCGACATCAGCGACCCGGCCCCGTCGAACCCGGCGCATAGAACTGAAGTTCACGGGTCGATGTCGAGAGGTCCTCGACGAGCCGCCAAGCTGCGAGCACGTCGTCGATCTGTGCGAAGTGGCGCCGGGAACCGTCGAGCGCATCGTCGAGCAGCGTTGCATAGTCGCCGAGGTCGCCGTGCTCGGAGGGCCCACACAGCTCAGCATCGACTCGCCGAAGCGCCGCGGCGTGATGTCCTCGTGGTGGCGAGTCGGCGCCAGTGTCGAGGATGTTGAGACCGAT
>NZ_JBDNIJ010000143.1:0-7034 GCF_041688325.1 Ilumatobacter sp. | reverse complement strand
TCCGGTCAACGATGCCGACAAGGTTGCCTGCGCGGTAGTGGCCGGCCGCCATTGCTGCCTCCCAAACCTGCCCTTCGGCAAGTTCACCGTCTCCGAGCATGCAGTAGGTGAGGTGGTCTCGACCCTGCATGCGGCCAGCCAATGCGATGCCGAGCGAAGCGGAGAGTCCGTGGCCGAGCGAGCCCGACGAGAAGTCGCAGCCGGGGATCTTCTTCATGTCGGGGTGATCACCGAGCGTGCTGCCCATCCGGGTGTACTCATCGAGGATCGCCGGATCGAAATAGCCGAGGTCTGCCAAGATCGGGTACAGCCCAATCGCCGCATGGCCCTTCGAGAGAACAAAGCGATCGCGATCCGCCCATCGTGGCTCAGCCGGATTGATGCGCATCGTCGCGTAGTACAGCGCAGCCAGGAGCTCAGCAGCCGAGAATGTCGAGGCGTAGTGACCTGCTCCTGCTATGCGTGATAGCCGCACGGTTTCGGTTCGAACGAACATCGCGCGGCTGCGTAGCGAGTCGACGAGGTCCTCTCGTTCGGGGGTATCGCGTCGTGGAATCATGGGGTTGCTCCAGTCATGAGTTCGATCTGCTGATCGAGAAGATGGATGACCCGGTCGGTGGTGATGAGCTCGGGATAGATCAGGGCTTGCAGGCCGATGCCATCGATGAATGCCACTAGAAGGTCGGCGAGATCTTCGACCGAAGCGTGGGCTGGGAACTCGCCAGCCTCCTGAGCGGTCGCCACCCGTTCCATGACGCTGGCCCGCCAGGCGTCGTGGTCAGCGTGTTGCATAGTGCGCAGCGTTGGCTGGTTGAGTGCCCGTGCCCAGAAGTTCACGTCGAGTGTCAGCTCGAAGGATCGCTCTTCATCGAGTGGTAGGGCCTCACAGAGGACTTGGCGCAGTGATGTGAGCGGGGGAAGATCCTCGGGCATCGCCTCGATTCGGAGCCGGATGTTGTCGTCGGCTCGTTCAAGTGTCGACCGCAGAATTGCATCCTTATCAACGAAGTAGTGGGCAAGCGTCCCCGGTGAGTATCCGGATTCGTCGGCGATCTTTCGAACCGTCACATTGTCGATTCCGTCTCGGGCGATCACGCGCCAAGCCGCGTCGGACAGCAGTTGGCGGCGTGCTTCGTGGTCGACGATCTTTGGCATGGGGTTCAATTCTGGTTCACGGGAGCGCAGCAATTTGACGCTTGACCCGATTCCGAGGTCTCACTATAGTTGACTGGTCGTCCGAAATAAATAAATCTTGGGGAGTAAAATGGAAAACTTTGGGAATCCTGTCAACACGATCCACAAGGCGCGACGTCCGCGGCGCCAGCTGAGTGGTGCCGTTGCCGCTCTTTGCGCGATCTCGTTGATCGCGGCCGCATGCGGGAGTGACAGTGGAACAGACAGCGGAGGATCGACACCGGCCGGTGACGCAGCGACGAGTGACACTGCTGGAAGCACGAGCTCGGGTGGCGATGCACGCGAGCTGATCATCGCTCGCGACATGGATCTTCAGACACTCGATCCTCAACGCGCCTATTGCGACACCTGCCAGATCTATTTGACCGCCGTGTATGAGACGTTGATTGGGATCGATCCCAACGACCCGAACGTTCAGGTGCCACGGCTCGCCACCGACTGGTCCGCCAACGACGACAGCACCGAGTTCACGTTCAACCTCGACCCCAATGCTGTCTTCGCTGACGGAACGCCGGTGACAAGCGCTGATGTCAAATGGTCATGGGAGCGCCTCGCCAACATCGAAGGACCTGCGTCGTACCTGATGGGCGGATACACGGCCATCGACACACCCGACGACGCCACGGTGATCGTGACCTTCGAGAATCCGAACTCCGCATTTCTTCCCATTGTCTCTGCGAGCTACCTGGGCGTGGTGAACTCCAAGGTTGCCGAGGCCGAGGGAGGGGCAGTCGCAGCTCCGGGAGCGGCAACCGACGATCAGGCGGAGCAATGGTTCCTGAGTAACTCGGCGGGGAGCGGGCCCTACGCTCTAGCGTCATACACCGACGGTGACGCTCTCGTGCTGTCTCGCAACGAGAACTACTGGGGGAGCACGCCGGCAACCTTCCCTAAGGTCACGATGAAGCAGGTGCAAGACTCGACGGCACAGCTCCAGCAGTTGCAGGCCGGCGACGTCGACATCGCCATGCAGATCAGCGTCGATGCGATGGGCCAACTCGAAGGTGATCCGAACATCGTCTCGAACACGGTCGACTCGTATAACTACGTGTACATCGCACTCAGCCCGGGAGCGGTAGGGGCAGAGGGGCTCGTCGACGACAACGTCCGGCAGGCGATCAAGCTAGCGCTCGACTATGACGGCATCCTGGATGTCACCGTTGCGGGCGCCGGGCAGAAGCAGGCATCTCCGATCCCGAACGGATTCATCGGCAGCGCCGATCTCACCCCGCCGGAGCAAAACCTCGAGGAAGCGAAGAAGCTGATGGCTGCATCGGACTTCCCCGAGGGCTTCACCGTCAACGCGATGTACCCGACCGTGAACGTGTACGGCGTTGACTTCGACACCATGATGCAGAAAGTCCAACAGGACCTGAAGGCGATCGGTGTTGAACTCGAACTGCAACCCGTTGAGTTCCCGCAGTGGATCGATCAGATCAACGCCGAGGGAATTCCGGTGACGGCGGTGTACTTCGCTCCCGACCACACCGACTCGAGTCAGTACGTGCAGTACTTCGGCAGCGTCGACGGGTCGTCGTGGGCGACTCGCGCCGGTGGTGGTGCCGCCGGAGCGCAGATCATCGACCCGAATCAGAACGAGTTGCTCGCCCAGGCGCTCGCATCATCAGGCGAAGAGAAGACCAAGCTCTACACCGAACTCGGTCAGTCTATGATGGATGCGAACATCATCGTGCCACTCGTGAACTCGCAACTGGTGCAGGCGTACGCTGCCGACATCACGAACATGCATAACAGCGCGTGTTGCAATCTCGAGCTCAATCTGTTGGGCCTCAAGTGATTGACCTGTGGCCCGCTACGTTCTGAAGCGGCTGGCCATCGCTCCGCTCCTCCTCATCGGCATCGTCACTATTGCGTTTGTGATCTCGCGGCTGATACCGGCGAACCCGCTTGTCTCGATCGTCGGTGAACGCAACATGGGAAATCCGACCGTGGTGGCTGCTGCCGAGGCGCGGTGGGGGCTCGACAAGTCGATTCCTGCGCAGTACGCCAGCTACATGGGCAACCTCGTACGAGGCGATTTCGGTACGTCGTTCCGCACAAAGAGCAGCGTGTGGGATGACCTCACCGAGCGCCTTCCGGCAACCGCAGAGCTCACACTTGCCGCGCTCCTATTCGGGGCCGTGGCTGGTGTGCTGCTCGGGGTGGTGGCCGCCGTCAAGCGCGACCGCGCACTGGACCATCTTGCCCGCCTTTTCGCGTTGACTGGCTCGTCGATTCCCGTGTTCTGGTTGGGCCTCATCCTGCTGTTCGTGTTCTACGCGCGTCTCGGATGGCTCCCCGGACCCGGGCGACTGCCTCCGCGCACCCTCCCTCCACCGCACCTGACCGGTTTCTACACGATCGACTCGCTCGCGGCAGGGAACTTCAGTCTGTTCTGGGACTGTGCGAAACGGCTGATCATGCCGGCGTTCGTCCTCGGTTGGGGGTTGACCGGAATCGTGTCGCGACTCATCCGGGCGTCCATGCTCGACGAACTGTACGCCGACTATGTGCGCACCGCCCGTGCGAAAGGTCTCGCCGAACGCACGGTGATGATCCGCCATGTGCTTCGTAATGCGCTCCTCCCAACGATCACGATTATCGGGCTGTCGTTCGGTGCGTTACTGACAGGTGCAGTCCTGACTGAGACGATCTTCTCGTGGAACGGCATTGGCTCGTACGCCGTCGAGGCGACACGAACGCTCGACTACCCAGCGATCAACGGTGTCTGTATTCTCGGAGGCGCCATCTTCATCCTGACCAGCCTTGTGACCGACGTGATGTACGCCGTCGTAGACCCGAAGATCCGGCTGTCATGACGGTTGTGCTCGAAGCAGTCACCGTCTCACTCGTCCCGACTCGTCACCCGTTCCTTCGTGCACTGCGGCGACCACAGTTCGCCATCGGGCTCGGTGTGCTCGCCTTCTGGATCTTGATGATCATCACCGTGAGTTGGTGGGCGCCGTACGGACCGCTCGAACAAGCCGGCGACCGACTCCAGTCACCGAACTCATCACATTGGCTCGGCACGGACACGCTCGGGCGCGACGTGCTCACTCGCACGCTCTACGGTGCCCGCTACTCGCTTCCAACCGCAGCTGCGGTTATCGCGTTCACGGTCGTAATCGGTTCGTCGTTAGGTGCACTCGCCGGTTTCCGCGGCGGTTGGATCGACACCGTCATCATGCGATTCAGTGATGTGGTGCTCGCTTTCCCACCCATTCTGCTCGCCATGGCGGTTGCCGCCGCCCTCGGCCCTGGCCTTCGCAACACCGTGCTTGCGTTGATCGTGGTGTGGTGGCCGATCTACGCCAGGCTTCTTCGGGGGCAGGTGATCTCCATCCGACATCGCGAGCACATCGAAGCAGCGGTATCCGTTGGCGTGCCGAAGCGTCGCATTTTGCGGCGCCACATCCTGCCGCTGGCGACCACCCCTGTTCTGATCAACGCCACGATGGACTTCGGCCAGGTCGTCCTGCTGACAGCGTCATTGAGCTTCCTCGGCCTCGGTGCGGTGCCGCCAACGCCCGAATGGGGCGTGTTGATCGATGAAGGCTCGCGAAACTTCTATCAGTGGTGGATCGCACTCGCGCCCGGTGCGGCGATTCTGAGCGTTGTTCTCGCCTTCAACTTCTTAGGCGATTCGCTCCGCGATGTCTTCGATCCGCGAGGACGCCCGTGAGTGAACCGCTGTTAGAACTCAACGACCTGCACGTCACGTTCCCGGTGTCGAGTGGCGCGATCAAGGCGGTTCGCGGCCTGGATCTCACGGTGCACGCCGGCGAGGTGGTCGGAATCGTCGGCGAATCCGGTTCCGGAAAAAGTGCCAGCATGCTGTCCGTTCTCGGATTGCACGGACCGGCAGCCCAGGTCTCGGGATCGGTGCGGTTTCGGGGACGTGAACTCATCGGAGCGCCTGCGGCTGAGCTGCGTCACCTCCGCGGCGGCCGAATCGGCATGATTTTCCAAGATCCGATGACGTCGCTCAACCCGGCGCTCACGATCGGGCGCCAGCTCAGCGAGGCAGTGATCGTGCACCAAAAGGGTTCCAAGCGAACGGCTGGAGAACGGGCCATCGAGTTGCTGGACATGGTGTCGATGCCGAACCCCAAGGCACGGGTACGTTCGTACCCGCACGAACTGTCCGGCGGTATGCGCCAGCGGGTGATGATTGCCATGGCGATGGCAAACGACCCCGATCTCCTCATCGCCGACGAGCCAACGACGGCGCTCGACGTGACGACGCAAGCCCAGATCCTCGACGTTCTCAGACGAATCCGCACAGAGCGACACCTCGCCATCGCGATTATCACGCACGACCTCGGCATTGTGGCCGGCATCGCCGACACTGTCAACGTGATGTACGCAGGTCGCATCGTCGAGCGGGGAGCGGTCGAGGACGTCTTCTATCGCCACGAGCACCCGTACACGAGTGGATTACTGGCCTGCTTGCCTCGTCTGGATTCCCGTTCGGAACTCGTCCCGATCGGTGGCGCCCCGCCAGCGCTCGATGCGCTGCCTCCCGGTTGCGCATTCCAGGATCGCTGCCCCCATGTCTCCTTGGAATGCATGTCGGCTGACGTGCAGCTCGCACCTGTTGGTGCCACCGAAGCAGCTTGCGTGAACGCTCCGATCCGGGGAGCAGCGCGATGACCGAACCACTTCTGCAAGTGAGTCATCTGGTCAAGGAATTCGGCACGAGGGGTTCCCTGCTGCGTGGTTCGAAACAGGTGGTTCAAGCGGTATCGGATGTGTCGTTCGTTCTCCAACGGGGCGAAACGCTCAGCATCGTCGGCGAATCGGGATGCGGCAAGAGCACCACCGCTCGCTGCGTGATGCAGATCTTGTCGCCGACATCGGGATCAGTCCAGTTCGACGGTCAGGAGTTGACGGAACTCCCCGACGAGGACCTCCGACGACTACGGCGACGGTTCCAGATGGTATTCCAAGACCCGCAGGCGTCGCTGAACCCCCGCATGACAGTGCGCCAGATTTTGTCCGAACCGCTCGAAGTGCATGATGCCGACCAGGCGGCAATCCGCCCGCGAGTCGACGAGTTGATGCAACTGGTGCAGCTCCGAGCAGGAGATCTTGATCGTTACGCCCACCAGTTCTCCGGTGGGCAACGCCAGCGGATCGGCATCGCCAGAGCCCTCGCCCTGTCGCCGGACATGATTGCGCTCGACGAGCCAGTGTCGGCACTCGACGTTAGCATCCAAGCCGAGATCATCCGGCTGCTCGAAAGCCTGCGCGACGAACTTGGCCTGGCCTACCTCTTCATCGCGCACGACCTGTCGGTCGTCCGGCACCTCAGTGACCGGGTCGCCGTGATGTACCTCGGCAAGATCGTTGAATCCGGAACCAACGAAGAGGTCTACGAGCGCTCCTCCCACCCGTACACGCAAGCGCTTCTCGCTGCGGCACCGATTCCGGACCCGATCCTCGAGCGACAACGATCGAGGATCATCATTGAGGGAGAGGTCCCGAGTCCGCTCGATCCACCGTCGGGCTGCCGATTCCGGACTCGATGTTGGAAGGCGACGCAACGTTGCGCTGAGGAAGAACCGCTCCTCACTGATCCTGGAGTCGGTCATCTGGTTGCCTGTCACCATCCGGAAGAAGTGAACGTCGTCCAACGATCCGTCACCGACCCTCAGGAGCATTCATGACCCCCCCATCATCAACTGCCGACACATCGAAGCTCGGCATCGACAAGCAATGGCGTCAGCGGGCCGCCGCGGTCATTCCCGCCGGTATGTATGGTCATCAGAGCGCCAACTCGCTGCCTGATGCGTATCCCCAATTTCTGGCGCGAGGCGAAGGCTGCCACGTGTGGGACG
>NZ_JBDNIJ010000142.1:0-25477 GCF_041688325.1 Ilumatobacter sp. | reverse complement strand
GCAGCAACGGGAGCGACGTTGACCGGTCTGTACGGGATGAGTGAGGTGCAGGCGTTGTTTACGCTGCGCGACCCCGACGGTGACGCAACCCACCGCACTCGAGCGGGTGGCACGTTGTCGTCACCGCACGCGTCGTATCGCGTCGTCCACGGAGAGCTGCAACTCCGCGGGCCGAGCCTGTTCGCTGGCTATCTGGCCGAAGGCGGCGAACACATTGACGCTGAGTTGACGGCCGAGCATCACGACGACGGCTGGTTTCGGACGGGTGACCTCGCTGAGGCTGAAAGTGACCGCAGCTTCGAGTACATCGCACGGATGGGTGACGTTTTGCGGTTGGGCGGGTTCCTTGTCAGCCCCACCGAGATCGAAGCAGTGCTCATGGATGATGATGCCGTCGATGCGGCACAGGTCGTCGCCGTCGACCTGCCCAACGGCGCGCGCCCCGTTGGGTTCGTCGTCGGCGCAGGGACCGGTTTCGTTGAATCGGCAGCGATCGACCGCTGCCGCGAACGGCTTGCCCGCTACAAGGTTCCGGTACGAGTGCTCGTGATCGACGAGTTCCCCACGACTCCCGGGCCCAATGGTACGAAGATCCAGAAAACCGAGCTGCGCGAGATTGCAGCGCGCCTCCTGAGCGTCTCAGGCGGATGAATCCCGAGGTCAGCCGGCGTTGAGTATTGTGGTGAGGGACTCGCTCCACGTGGTCTCAACGACATCGGCCGACCGGTCCAGTTGTCGCTTCAGCACGTCGTAGCTCTCGAAGCTGGTCAGCAGGATCATGGTGTCGATCACGCGTTCGCGTCGCTCGGGGTCCATCTCTGCCAGCTCTGGTTCAAACTGGTTGACCAGCTGCACCCGCGTGATGTTGGTGATGACAGCGAGACCGTTTCGGACGTCGTCGATATTGGCCAGGCGGCGGCGAGCCAACAATCCGAACGCATGTGTCTTGGCGAGCGTGCGGAGGCGGACCGACACGAAGACGGAAATCCGCTCGGGCCGCGGACCCACCCCTGGATTGTCGAGTAGTGCATCCCCGGCAGCATCTTCGGCCACATGCCGGAACACTTGCATCGACAGGTCGGACAGGTCGTCGAAATACCGGTACATCGATCGTCGAGCGACACCTGACCGATCGATTACGTGGTCGAGTGTGGTTTCCTTGCCTTCGTTAACCATTTCGATGAACGTATCGATGACGTGCTGGCGATTCCGGAGTCGATTGGCGATTCGTCCATCGGAGGCATCACGAGTTGTTCCGCTTACCGACTTGGTGGCGTGGGCTTCGAAGAGAAGCGGAACGCCGGGTTTAGCTTGGGTCATCAGATTGCCAGTATTCCACGTCTGGACGCGAATTGGTAGAGGTCAGCTCCGACTTACCCGTTTGGGTGATGTGTGTTGTCCTGCCCCGGCCGGACTCCAGTCGGCTCGCGCGGAATTGGCTGCCACTTCCCATCGCGGCGCAACGCAGGTTCGCCGCGGCCGACCGCATACGCAGTGCCATCAATGAGCACAACTCCGCCGCATTCGGGCAGCCCCCAGAGGTCGAGGTCGTCCGGTACCGGCCATCCGCGGTCGGAACCAGGGGTCCAGTGTGGGAGCGCCAGACCCCTCACGAGTCCGAGTCCGTCGACGATGTCGACGGACTGGACTTCGGGGCCGGGGCGGCCGGGGCAGACCATTCGGCTGCACAGCACCATGGCGCCGGCAGATGCTCCGGAAATTGCTGCACCAGTCGCGTGCATTTCGAGCAGCCGCGTGAGGACCGGACCGAACAGCACTGCGCGCAGGCTCGTAGGTGATCCACCGGGAAGGATGATGAGCGAGACGGCGTCGGCCATTGCATCGACTGCTGCGCTGACTGATTCGCGTGGGTCCGGCACGACGACCACATCGCTGCCGAGCGCGGCGTAGTGCCGCCGGGCGCGCTCCGAGGCCCCGGAGTAGTCTGAACCGGGTCGGGCGGCGCCAGCAATGACGGCCACGCAACCAGGGCCCGCGAGTTGCAATACCCTCGTGTCCATTTCTCGGCAATCGGCTGCGAACTCATTCCCACCTTGCAGACAGATCGCACCGACCATCGACTGATCATCGCGCAAACTTGAGCTGAAGGCGTGAGGTAAGCGCACCAGGTGCGCGCGGACCTCACGCCTTCGCTGGGTTGATGTTGGTATTGTCGATGAGGTGAGAAGGCGCGCCGCGTGGATCCTCGGGGCCGCACTCCTTGTTTCTGTAAGTTGCAGCGCCAGCGATGCCGACGGATCACCCGCTGAGCTGGCTGCAACGACGGTTGTCGCTACGACGACGCCGCCCACAACTTCGACAACCACGGTGGCGCTCTTGGCCGCGCCCACCCCTGAGCCAGAAGACATCGGCAACCGGTGTGTCGTCACTGTGCTTGCCGGGGATTTTCTTGCCAGGATCGCTGGGCGCACCGACGACGCGTCGATCGAGGGAATCGTGGCCGAAAACCGTCTGGCCGACGGACATGTCCTGCACCCTGGCGACCTCCTCGACGTGTGCATCGACAACGACGTCGACGACATCACTGGTGCGTCGCTCGTGGCCTCGGACGCAGCCGTCGTCAGTCGCCAGCAGACCAAGCTCAACGAACTGTTTGCACCGTACCGATTCCTCGATCTCGTCATCGACGGCGACTCCGGGCCGCTCACCCGACAGTTGCTGTGTGCTGCCCGCCTGGGGCTGGGGCTCACGGTCACGGGGGCGCACATGGCGGACGGTTCAGCGGAGGAGGGCACGCTCTTCGCTGCGGACTCGCTCTCGCTTCCCGATGGTGTGGACACCTCGGCAGAGAAGTGGATCCTGATCGACAAGACCTGTCAGGTCATGTTCACCGGTGAAGGCGACCAACTCGTCAACATTTATCCGACTTCGACCGGCGAGTCTGGCCATGCAACGACGAACGTGAACTCCGTCAAGGCATTCCGATTCAACCCGGCGCTCGAGACCGATGGATGGCATGACAGCACGAGCTTCCCAGTCGCTGCGGACAATCCGTTGAACGGCAACATGTACAAGCCGATCTACTTCAACGACGACGAAGCAATCCACGGTGCGGGCTATGTCCCACCCACCCCGCGCAGCAAGGGGTGCGCACGGACCTTCCCGTTGCATCAGGATGAGCTGATCGCATGGCTTGGGTTGGCCGATGTCACCGAGGCGATCTGGCAGACGGCGACGATCGGACTGCGCGTCACGGTGCAGGGCGAGTACCGAGACATCGACTAATGCCGCCCGGCTCGCAACCGGGCTTTCGACAGTGGCATCGTGGAACATGGTCGACTTTGGTGATGTGCTGAAAAAAACACTGGGCGGCATCGACTTCGACCCGCGCGAGCTGAAGGCGAAATACCTTGAAGAGCGCGACAAGCGGGTCCGCACTGACGCCAACGCGCAGTACATCGAAGTCACCGGCGACTTCTCGAACTTCGTCGACGACCCCTACGAACAAGCAGCCGCACGCGCACCGGTCACCGATCACGTCGACGTCGTGATTATCGGCGGCGGATTCGGCGGTCTGCTGATGGGTGGCCGTCTCCGCGAAGCCGGCTTCGAAGATATCCGTGTCATTGAGAAGGGCGGCGACTTCGGCGGCACCTGGTACTGGAACCGGTACCCGGGGGCGATGTGCGACGTCGAGTCGTACTGCTACCTGCCGATGCTCGAAGAGCTCGACTACGTCCCGAAGCATAAGTACTCGTTTGCTCCCGAAATTATGGAGCACTCGAAGAACATCGCTGCGCACTACCGGCTCTACGACAACGCCCTGCTGTCGACCGGCGTCACTCACACCGAATGGAACGACGGCGCTGGCCGCTGGACGATCACCACCGACCGCGGCGATGAAATGACCGCCCGCGTGATCGTTATGGCGAACGGCCCGCTCAGCCGGCCGAAGCTGCCGGGCATCGAAGGCATCAACGACTTCGGCGGACACACGTTCCACACCAGTCGCTGGGACTACGTGTACACAGGCGGCAGCAACGAAGGCGGCCTCGACGGTTTGGCCGACAAGCGCGTCGGGATCATCGGCACGGGCGCCACTGCGGTGCAATGCGTGCCACACCTTGGGGCTGCAGCAAAAGAGCTGTACGTGTTTCAGCGGACCCCGTCGTCGGTCGACGTGCGCAACAACCGCGAAACTCCGCCCGACTTTCTTGAAGGCCAAGAGGCCGGTTGGCAGTACCGCCGGATGGATAATTTCAACAAGGTTGTCACCGGCGCGGATCACGATGAAGACCTCGTCAACGACGGCTGGACCGACATCTTCCGCAAGCTCACCGGCATCGCTGCCAAGATTGCGTCGAAGGAACTCGGTCGACGATTGACCCGCGACGAACGGGCCGAGCTGATGGAGATGGCCGACTACCGCAAGATGGAAACTGTGCGTCGTCGTGCCCAAGAAATCGTTGACGATCCTGACGTCGCCGAGTCACTGAAGCCCTATTACCGTCAGTTCTGCAAGCGGCCTTGCTTCCACGACGAGTACCTGCCGACCTTCAATCGGCCGAACGTTCATCTCGTCGACACCGACGGCAAGGGTGTCGAACGATTCACCGAGACCGGCCTCGTTGCCAACGGCGAGCACATCGAACTCGACTGCATCATCTTCGCCACCGGTTTCGAAGTCGGCACCAGTCATGTCCGTCGAGCGGGCTACGACACGGTCGGACGCGCTGGTCGCCAGCTCAGCGAGAAGTGGAAAGACGGCCTTCGTACCGTGCACGGTCTCCAGACCGAGGGCTTTCCGAACGCCTTCTTCATGGGGTTTAACCAGGGCGCTGTCACGGTCAACGTCCCGCAGACGCTCAATGAGCAGGCGGTGCAGATCGCGTACATGCTCGGACAAGTGCGGGAACGCGGCGGATCACGGATCGAGGCAACGCCCGAGGGTGAGCAAGCCTGGGTCGACGAGATGAACGACAAGGCTCGGGTCGGCGCGAAGTTCCGGGCCGAATGCACGCCGGGGTACTACAACAACGAAGGTGTCGCTGAGAATCCCAATGGCTTCTTCAGTGGCAACTACGGCGCCGGCCCTGTGAGGTTCTTCGAGATCCTGAGCGACTGGCGCGAGCAGGGCGACCTCGAAGGCTGCGCCGTCAGCTGAAGTAAATCAATGGCCGGTCGGCGCGCAATCAGGTAGCAGTCAGCCGTGTTCGGCGCGCATGGCCGTGCCGAAGATGGCATCGGCGAGCTGGGACCAGTACATCTCGGGGATGTCATGGCCCATCTGTGCATAGACGACGAGGTCGGCGCCGGGCACAGCTGCAGCAGTCGCCTCGCCGCCTGACAGGGTGACGAGCGAGTCTTCACGCCCATGCACGACGAGCGCCGGCATCTTCAGGGTGCCCAGCCGTTCGGTGCGGTCCCCAGATGCAGCGATGGCGGCGATCTGGAACGCCGTCCCCTCCGGGTGGAAGCAACGGTCATACGTCTCGATCGCGCGTGCGCGGGCCTCGGCCTCATCGAACAACGATCCGGCGATGATCCGGGACGTCGCAATGTTCGAGGCGATCGCGCCATCGCGGTCGGTCGGGGACGGCGAGAGGAGCGCCATGATCGCCGATGCTTCGGGCTGGCCGACATCGGTGGCACCGGTCGTCGACATGATGCTGGTCATCGACAGGACTCTGTCCGGGTGCTCGATCGCCATCATCTGGACGATCATCCCGCCCATCGACGCACCGACGATGTGCGCAGCGGAAATACCGAGCACATCGAGCAGCCCGACCGCATCGGCGGCCATCGTCGACAGGCTGTATGGGGCCTCGACCGGTTCGCCGGCCATCATCTGTGCATAGAGCGCCATCACGTCGGGCGGATCACCAGCGGTCTTGGTCGAGAGGCCGACGTCGCGATTGTCGAATCGGATGACCCGGAATCCGCGCTCAAGTAGCTCTGAGGTAAACCCCGGGCTCCACAGGATCATCTGGGCGCCGAGCCCCATGACGAGCAAGAGCGGGGGCGCATCCGGCGGGCCGAAGCTTTCGAAACAAATCTCGATGTCGTTCACTTCGACTGTTGGCATCGCAGGATCATGCCACCTGGCTGAGCTGCATGTATATCCGAGCCGATCCGCTATCTGAGCACGCGCCGGCCCTCGTCCCGGCGAGTCAGGTGTCGTCAGGTGTCGTCAGGTGTCGTCAGGTGAGGTCGCTCGGGAGCACGCGTCCGGCAACGCGTGCGGCCACTCGCGCCAGTGCGATATATGGCTCGCGTTGGTCGTTCTCGAGCGCCTCGAGGTGGGCGCGAACCGTTGCCCAATCGCCTCGTGCGACGGGCCCGGTGAGTGCAGCTGCCGCCCCGTGTTCGGCGACGTCGGCGAGTGTCGTCTCCATCATTCGCCAGAACCCGGCTGGGTCGATGTCGAGCTGACCCGCCAGCGCTTCGACTTCGGCACAGAGTGCAACAAGGTGATTGGCGGCGACCGATGCAGTTGCGTGATACGCCGCACGATCGTCGTCCGCGACCTCGAACGCGATGCCCCCGAGCAGGTCAACCAGCGCACGGCCGGCTGGGTCGCCCGCCACGGCAAATCGGCAGCCATCGAGCAGGCGTGCCGCTCCGATCGTCGGAGTGGGGAGGGAGATCAGTGGGTGGACTGAGCATCGGCGCCGATGCGGAGCGAGTACATCGAGGCGTCGGGAACCGGAACAGTGCGCAACGGCTGCCGGCCCAGGATCGAGTGACCGAGCGACCTCCTCGATGACATCGTCAGGCGTGCAGATCAGGATGAGATCGACGTCGGCCGCTGCGGCGGAGAGGTCGTGGCGATCAGCAACTTCGACGTCGAGGCCGACCGATGCCAGCGCACCCGCGAACGATCCGCCTGCGCGCCCGTCGCCGACGATCCGGACGCTGGTCAGCAGCGTTGAGGTCGCATCGAGATCTGCCATGGTCGTCATTCTGCCTCAGTTGCACAGCGATGCAGTTCGCTGGAGAGTGGCGTATCTTTGAACCATGTCTGAGCAGATGGTGTCCGTTTCCCGTGTGATCAAAGCATCCCCGGAGGCGATCTTCGGTGTGCTTGCCGACCCGGCTCGCCACGCCGACATCGACGGTTCTGGCATGGTTCAAAAGGTGCGTGGAGACGGCGCGCGGCTGGAGCTCGGCGCGAAGTTTGGGATGGACATGAAGATGGGGCCCGTGCCGTACAAGATCTCCAGCACGGTCGTCGAGTTCGAAGAGAACGAACTGATCGCCTGGGCCCACTTCGGCAAGCACCGTTGGCGTTATGAACTTGAAGCCACCGAAGTCGACGGCACCCCCGCCACCAATGTCACTGAGACGTTCGACTGGTCGACGGCGAGGATACCCAAGGCCATCGAGCTGGCCGGATACCCGAAGAAGCACCCGGTCAACATGGAAGCGACACTCGTTCGCCTCGCTGCCCTCTTCGAAGCTTGAGCCAAGCGCCGCTGCTGACCATTTACCCAAAACTGAGACCATCTCTCGTCACCAGTGATGTGAGATGGTCCCCATTTCGGCAGATCTGGGTTCAGCTGGTGAAGGGGACGTCGGGGCGGCTGCGATGTTCGGCTTGCTCCCACGAGCGTCGACCATCGGTGAGCGTGCTGGCTTCGACAATCACGGCTGCCACGCGTCGAGCCACATCGAGGTATGCCGGGTGGGCCGTGGCACTGACCGAGGTAGAAGAGCTCAGGTTGCTGTTCAGTGTGGCAGACCAGGTGCCCGCCACCCGATGGCGTGGTGTGTGCTTCGACGTAGCCAGCCGCAGCGATGGCGACGTCGAGGTAGCGCTGCTCGCCAGTCGCGCGGTGCAGGTCGGCGAGGAAGTATCCGACGCCGGATGCGCCATGCGCGAAGTTCGGGGCATCGAACGGAAACGGCATGTCGGCCATCATCAGCCAGTTGGGGCCGCCTTCGCCGTCGACCGACATTTCGATCAGCCGGTCAGCGGTTTGCCTTGCCCACTCCAACGAGTTTGGATCGAGCCCGTTCCGATGTGCGTAGAGGAAGCCGATGCCGGCGCCTGCCGCGCCGATGCTGAGGTCGAGCACTTCGCGTTCGCCGGTGATGCCGGTGATGTCGGAGAAGGGAATCGGTTCGATCCAGCCGATGCCTGCGCCCATCGGATCTGCCTCACCAGCCATCTCGCATACGAGCCGCGCCGCGGTGTCTCGGAATACCTCGTTGCCGGTCACCTTGGCCAACTCGTTGAGGACGAAGGTGTAGCCAGGGCTGCCGCTGTAGATCGCGATTGAGTCGGAACCGTGAGCAAGTGCTGCGACCAGCTCGTTGCCGCCGGCTGCAGCAGCTCAGTCATCTTCCGAACCTAGCGATCTCACCAATCCCGCTCCCGACCGAAACTGAGACCGCGACGCGTCACCTGCGCGTCGAGGCGATCTCCATTTCGGGAAGTGCGATGTTCGGGTGTGGGTGTGGGTGTGGGTGTGGGTGGTTTGTTAGTCGTCCCAGCCGACGAAGCTGGCGATGTCGGTGTTTTCGGCACGGCGAGACACCACGTCGTTTGCGACGAAGTCGGGGTTGGGCCAGCCCATGGCGACGCAGGTCATGATCACTTGGTCTTCGGGAATGTTTGCATGCTCGCGCACGACCGTTGACTGCATGATGCCTTGGCCGTTGATCACACAGCCCAAGCCCTTCGACGTGGCAGCGAGCACCAACCCGTAGGTTGCCGCGCCGCAGTCGAAGTGAGCAACGGTGTCATCGGCGAGCTCACGGTCGATCGTGACAACGACCGACACCGGAGCGTCGAACTGACGGAAGCCGCGCATGACCCAGTCTTGGCGCATCTCCTTGTCGTGTCGTTCGATGCCCATTGCCTCGAACAACTGCACAGCGATTTCGACCTGGCGATCACGATGCACGCCCTGGTAGCCGTGGTCAGCGACCTTGATCTCGCGATCGACCTTGGCGCCAGCGAGCATCCGCTCGGTATTGCCCTCACGGACCAGTTCGAGCGGTGCACCGGTGATTGCATGAAAGTTCCACGGCTGGGTATTCATCGACGAGGGTGCCCGCGTCGCGATCGCGATGATTTCGGCCATCAACTCCTTCGACACCGGATCGGGCTTGTAGCCACGGATACTGCGCCGAGACGCAACCAGTTCTTCGTACGAGAGCGATGCAGCCATATGGCACGATTCTGCTGGATCGGTGGCCTGCGCAACGAACCGCGAGCAATGAGGGTCAGGGCAAGGGTCAGGGCAACTCGATGATCGCCTCGTGCTCGTAGCGTGCAACTGGTGAGCCGTCGGCGCTGATTGCCACGTCAAGGATTGCCCGCTTGCCGGCACGCGAGTCGAATCGTTCGATCACGACGGCGCTGGCATCGATCCGTGCGCCGATGGATGCGACGCCGAGGTGCTGCAGGTCGCTCCGGACGTGGATCCAGGAACCGCTCACCACCTGTGTGTGGAAGAAGTCGTTGGCCACGCGCATCCAAGTCACCGGATGCACGATCTGTTCCTCGGCGTAGATGGCGAGATCGTCGCCGGCGCGCCAGGCGTAGTCGTTCCAGGTCTGATCCGCGACGAATGAGATGGGGTCGAGCTGCTCACCCTCGCCGGTGCACTTCGGTGGTCGGGAGCCCACCAACGAAACAGCGCACTCGGAGCGTGGTGCGCCCGCGACGCGCGCTTGGACGGTGCCGTTGACCGGAACGAAGTCGACGCGGTCGCCTTCAAGTATGGGCGTACGGAACCGCACATGGCCGCCACCGCTCGCAAGCCACTCGCGACCCCACGCCGCAGCAGGAACGTGAGTCATGTAGGCGTAGACGGTGACACCAGCGACGAGTGCCGAGGGGAAGCCGGCAGCGCGCGCGCCGGCGTCGGTGTGAATGGCGTTGTCGGCGTGCTCGGGCAGGTTGACGGCAACGGTCGACCAGGCGTCGAGTTTGATTGTCATCGGATCAGTCTGACCGAGACGGTTCGGTCAAAAGACACCGAGCCTCGGGGCCGCGACCGAGACGACCTCAACAAGTTGTGCAGGGTCACTGATTCATCACGGGAGAACCGTGGTGGGCGATCAACTGCCACAGGCCAGTCGGTGCACGGGCGAACATGTTCGTGGCGGCGATGGTGCCAGCGCCGTTTGTGTCGACCAGATTTTCGTCGAGGTGCACCCACGCCGCGTCGCCGATCACCACATGTGATTCGTTGGTGAGAATGAACTGGTTTCGGCCAGATCCTCGGAAGATGCCTTCCCAACTCTGCATCACGTTGTCCCACCCGCGCAGGATCGGCCAGCCCGGATGGATACATGCCACTCGTGGTGAGTTCTCCCACACGTGTGTCATGGCATTGAGGTCTCGAGCCTCGTGGGCGTCGTAGAACGCCTGGTTTGCTGCGAGCACTGCCGTGCTGTCGTCCATGTCGGCAGTCTGGCAGCGCAGCGCTGGGAACGCCGCCGCAGTGTCTCTGGGACGAGTACTTATGGGGTGGCGACGGCCGGGAGAGGCACCGGTGAGCGCCGGAGCGGCAAGTTGCGGCGATCGGCGTAGAGCAACATCAACGCAGCGCCGGCGATAATGCCCGCTGCGACGATGCCCAATGAGGTGCTCGATCCGCTGGCCAGGAGCGCGCCGCCGATCAGCGGCCCGAAGACCCGCCCGAGCGCCATGATCGCTTGCGCATCACCGGCACGCTCTTGTGGGTAGGCCGATCGAGAAGCAAGCAGCCCGAACGCCGCCGGCAAGCCCATGAAGAAAATGAATCCCCAGCCGACCAGACCGATGGCGAAGGCGAGGTCGTTCCGCACGCTGGCGATCAGCACTGCACAGACTGCGGTACCGAAGAACCACAACCCAGCGGGTCCTCGACGGCCCTGCCACTTTGCAGACGGGATGCCGGCCATTGCGTTGCCGCTGAACAACAACGCGACTACGCCAGCCGACAGCCCGTTCAACCGGGTTCCGATCGCCGCGGCGTACACGAAGACCGTCGAGCCACCCATCGTGATCAGTCCGAGGGCAAGCAGAATGAGGCGCGCTGCGCGAGTTGCGCCATGGCGTTCGCCCCGATCGACGGGCGCGACCGACCGCTCGATTCGGTGGGCGAAGAGCAATGGCAGGCCGGTGATCCCGGCGAGTACGACGAAGAGCCAGTCGACGCCTGCCGTTTGGATCAGCAGCGACAGCGCTGGTGCTGAAACGACGCCGACGAGCGGGCCGATGACGGCGACGTCGCCGGTGCGTTCGTTGTCGCCGAAGGCGGCCTGCCAACCAAACCATGCAGCGAGCCCCAGCGACAGGCCGCTGATACTGCGAGCGACCGTGAGGAGAGCGAGGTTCGGCGCGACTGCGGACGACAGATTTGCGAGCACGCCCAAGACGGCACCGATGATGAACACATGCCGTTCAGGACGAAGCAACCTGCCGGCGAGAAACGATGCCACGACAAAGCCGCCGAGCTGTCCGGTCGACACCCAGCCGACGACGCTCAGCGAGACGTCGCGGTCGGCAGCAATCGCCGGCAGCAGAAAGGGCGTGGCACTGAACACCACGGTGCTCGAAGCAATCGCGACCAGTAGTGCCGGAGCAACCGATGGCTTGAACGCTAAGAGCAGCCTGACGGGGACCAGCATCAGCTCGTCGTTCGATTGGCGAGGTCAGGCGCTGCTGTCACGCCAAGCGTGATTTGACCATGTCGGCCACGATGCGACCATCAGCGCGGCCGGCGACCTCAGCATTGACAGCCTTCATGGCATTGCCCATGTCCGACTTCTCGGCGTAGCCGTTGTCGGCCATCACGCGGTCAACGATGGCGGCAACGTCGTTCTCGCTCAGCGCTGCAGGCAGATACTTTTCGATGATCACCTTCTCGGCGCGCTCGGCTGCACCACGCTCGTCAGCTCCGCCCGCTTCGAATGCCTCGGCGGCATCGACGCGCCGCTTCGCCTGCGCCTTCAACACTGCGAGTATGCCGTCGTCATCGAGTGTGATTGCCGTGTCGCCAGCGACCTGGGCTTCCTGGATGGCAGCGATAATTGACCGCAACGTGAGTTGCGTCGTGGCGTCGCGGGCACGCGTCGCGTCGTTGAGGTCGGAACGGATCTGCTCGATCAACATGCTGACCATTGTGTCGGGTGTGGGCATGAATGCCGTGGTCGGTTGTCGAACGGACGTGGACGATCAGTCGGCGTCTCGGTCGCTCCCGCTGGTCTGAGCGTCGCGTGCCTCGGCAGCAAGCGCTTCGGCCTTGAGGAACACCGGTGGCACGTAGCCGTGTTCGTCGCGCAGGGTTTGACGGCCTGCCTCGATCGCCGCGCGGACCTGGGCGCGGAGTGCTGGTAGGTCGTCGTCGGTCATTCCCTCGGTCGAGATGGGCTCGAGCACGCGGACCTCAGCGGTAGCGCGACCCAGCCGCCAGTCGTCCTTGCGGAGGCAATCGCGGGTGCCGTGAACTGCGATCGGCAGGATCGGATGTTGCCCCTCGATCGCGAGCTTGAACGCGCCTGCCCGGAACTTGCGCATCTCACCGGTCTTGGACCTGGTGCCTTCGGGGAAGATCATCACCGAGACGTTCGTGGCGAGTCGCTCGCGCGCCTGATCGAGCGCAGCGCGGC
This sequence comes from Ilumatobacter sp., assembly GCF_041688325.1. Taxonomy (GTDB): domain Bacteria; phylum Actinomycetota; class Acidimicrobiia; order Acidimicrobiales; family Ilumatobacteraceae; genus Ilumatobacter_A. Next base: position 12,907 of record NZ_JBDNIJ010000142.1, on the reverse strand, counting down.
CCGATGTGGTGTCGCCGCGTTCGAGTGGGATGTCACGCGCCAACCGCATCATCCAACCGAGGACCGGGATTTTCATGATCTCGGCCTTCGAAAGCCACTTGAACTCGGTCGGCAGATGTGAGATAAGCAAGATGTCGACGAAGCTCTCGTGGTTCGCGACGGCGACGTAGGGGCGCCGCATGTCGTCGGGCAGCGTGCCAGAGGTCGAGAACTTCCAGAGTGGGTTCAGTGCCGAGTGGATCCTTGTCAGCCTGCGGAAGAGAGAGCCGGCTGCGTAGGCGCCCTTGTCGAACGGCATCGTGACCAGTCGGGTGACTGCAACGAGGGGCGTGAAGACACCGACGAGAAGTCCGAGAACGATCCAACTCCAGATGCTCAAGACCGTTCGGGCCAGCTTCGTGTCCATTGGTTGGATCTTAGGCAAACGGCCCGGTCACACTCATCCCTTGAACGCGTTCTGACCTCGGTGTGAGAGCGGGACGTGATGAGATCGTTCACGCGGTCGAAACGGGTGGTTCGCTAACGTGACCATTCACAACGGGTAGAAGCAGTCAGTGATCGATGCCGATCACAGGTCATTGCCCCTCGAATCAACGAGGAGACCGTCATGACCCAGCACGCTTCCGGATCAGTCGAAGCCGAACTCGCCAAGGAACGAACTTTCGGCGGTCAAGGCATCAACGTGGTACGCGACATGAGGATCATCGACCTGTCCGACCCGGACGTCGTGCAGGGCGACATCGACGACGCACTGTGGAACGCGGCTGCCGAATCCGGGTTCTTCCAGGTCGTTGGCCACGGCATCGACCAGGGAGCGATCGACGCAGCGTTCGACACGTCTCTCCGCTTCTTCGCCCTCCCGACCGAGGTCAAGGAACGACGTCAAATGCCACCGCGCAGCAACGCTGGTTGGGAGTTCAAATCGCAGAAACGCCCGTCGACTGGAACCTTTGACCACAAAGAGACGTACCAGGTCACGATCCCGCGCATGGTCGAACACGACCTCTGGCCAACAGAAGAAGAGATCGACGGCTTCCGCTCCACTCTCGAGCAGTTCGAATCGCTCAATCGCGACCTCGCCATGCGCATCCTCGAATCGTTCGCCCGCAAGCTTGGGTTCGACGACGACTTCTTCACCCAGCGGCACGACCCCACCTCGCCTGAATACCAGTCGACGCTGCGCATCCTGCACTACCTGCCCATAGCTGCCACCGACCGCCAGCCAGGTGTGTGGCGCGCTGGGGCCCACACCGACTACGACTGCCTCACCCTGCTCCATCAACGTGCGGGGGAGTATGGCCTCCAGGTCTGCCCCGGCGCAGAAGCCGCCAACCGTGACCCAGATGCACCGCTCGGTTGGACTGACGTCGAACCGACAGCTGGCACGGTTACCTGCAACATCGGCGACATGCTCATGCGCTGGAGCGACGACCAGCTTCCGTCGACCTTGCACCGCGTTCGTCTGCCCCGAGCCGACCAGACTGATGGAGAGTCACTCGACGCTCGCTACTCGATCGCCTATTTTGCGCAGGCTGATCGCGACGCCATGATCGAGAGCCCGAGCGGTCGGCACGAACCGATCAGCGCAGCGGACTATCTGCAGCAGCGCATCGCTGCCAACTTCGCCGGTTGAATTCGACGGCTATGCCGAGGTCTGATCGCGGGCTGCTACTCGACTCGCGGACTCGCGGACTCTCGGATGGAGGAGTGGTCGCTCGAGTCCAGGAAGCCGGTGCGCTCGACGAAAAGATTGCTTGCCTGTGTTTTCTGAGTAATCGCGTCGACGGCAAGGATCACCGCGGCAGCGGTGTATGACGAATGTTCGTCGAACGGGAACAGAACGCGGCTTGGCCCGCCGTTGGGCTCGCTCAAGTTGTGCACGATGCCGGTCCAGTAGGCGCCCGGTGAGGCAGCATTGTCGCTGTCAGTCAACGGTGCACCCGATGCCGATGTGTTGCGGTGTGGGCGGACCCACTTCAGCAGATCTGTCGCGGTCGACACGTCGCCCATCACGGCACACGCCAGCGCGCATTCAGCGGTTTCGGATGCGGTGATCCACGGCTCATCGTCGACACAACGAACGCCGAGGCCATCGATCACGAAACGATCCCAGCCGCTCTCCAGCCGGATTTTGGCAGCAGTTCCCGTGAGCGCGCTGGTGAGCACCGGGTAGTACCAGTCCATTGCCCAGCGTGTCTTCGGTTCAAAAGCCTCAGGCTTCGAGCGAATCACTTCGCACATCGTGGCAGCGGCACGGCTCCACTCGGGCCGGGGCGAACCGATGGCTTCGCCGAGATGGGCGCCACAGCGCAGAGCGTGCTGGATGCTGGCGGTACCGGTCAGCAGCGCGTAGTCCCATGGCTTGCCGTCTGGTTCGACTGCCCAGAGCGGTACGCCGTCGTCGCGACGCAGGCTCAGGACGAAGTCGAGCGCCCGCTCGACAGTCGGCCACATGTTCTCGGCGAATCCGCGGTCCCAGGTGCTGCGCCAGTGATGCCACACGCCGGTGGCGATGTAGGCGCACACGTTGGTGTCAATCTTGGCGTCTTCGACCGACCCATCTGGGCGGTAGTAGTTGTGCCAACTGCCGTCGGGGCGCTGGATGTCGGCGAGCCACTCGTAGGCGCTTTCGGCTTCTTTGTGGAGCCCGGCGACATCGAGGGCCATGGCGGACTCGATGTGGTTCCAAGGGTCGCTGTGGCCGCCAGGGAACCACTGAATCATTCCGTTTGGCAGCTGCAGCGACGCGAGTTGGTCGGCGGTTTCACGAACCTCGTCGGCAGTGATGACGCCCTCGAGCGAAGGAATTGTGCTCATGAAATACTCGCTGGCTTGTACCCGTACAGCACGATGCTCTTGCCGAGTACGGGCGAGAGCACCTTCTCAGCAATCTTCGTCGAGGTGGGCTGCGTCATGATGTCCCACTCGAGGAATTTGCGATACTTCGCGACCATTGGGTGATCGTTGTTGGTCGGGCCGACCGCACACTTCAGCCACCAGTACGGCGAGTGCAAGGCATGGGCGCGATGCGTGCCCCGCGGATCGAGACCGGCCGTGACCAGTTTGGCCTTCAACTCGGTGGCGGAGTAGATCCGTACGTGGCCGCCGACGCTGATTGGAGCGTGGTATTCCTCGCTCAGCATCCAGTTGATTTTCTCAGGCAACCATGCCGGGACTGTCGCTGCAAACATGCCGCCGGGCTTCAGGACGCGCACCATCTCGGATATCGCTGCCACGTCGTCTTGAATGTGCTCGAGCACTTCGGAGGTGATGACGACATCGAAAGCGCCGTCGTCGAACGGCAGCTTCGTGGCATCGCCGCGCAGCACGCCTTTGAAGCGGTCGATGTCTATTTCGCCGGCTTCGACCATGGCGCCGAGGGTGGCGCGCGTCTGCACCACTTCGTCTTGGGCGTAGTCGAGCGCCACGACATTGGCGCCACGTCGTGCGCACTCGAAGACGTGGCGGCCGAAACCGGCGCCCACGTCGAGAACTCTGTCGCCAGGCGCGAGGCCGAGCTTGTCGAACTTGATCGTCAACATGTGAAAGGGGTCTTCCTGTGATCCGGATCGATCAGATTCGGCCGTTGCGCTTGAGCTTGGCGATGTTGTGGGGCATTGCGAGTACCTCGCGGTACTGCTCGACGGTCTGCTCGGCACAGAGACGCCAGGTCCACCGTTCGAGCACACGCTGACGGCCAGCAGCGCCGATACGGGCTCGCGCCTCGGGGTTGTCGAGCGCACGCTTGAGTGCGTCGACGAGGCTGTCGACATCGCCGGCCTTGCAACCGAAGACTGTTTCGCCGTCGGTGCCGGTGACTTCGGGAAGTGCACCGCCGTCGGTCGCGACGAGTGGCGTGCCGGAGCACATTGCCTCGATCGCGGGGAGCGAGAAACCTTCGTACAGCGACGGGACGACGGCGAGTTCGGCCTCGGAGTACAGCTCGACAATTCGTTCATCGGTCACGCCCGACACGAACTCGATGTACGGCTTCAGGCCGAGCGACTCGATGAGGTCCATGGAATGGCCAGGACGGGGCTTGCCGATGATGGTCAGGGTGATCTCGCGCTCGGTGCGCAGCTTGGCCATGGCCTCGAGGAGGTATGGCAAGCCCTTGAGCGCCACGTCAGCCGATGCCGTGGTGATCAGGTGGTTCGGGCGACGTGTGGCGCCCTCGAGCGGCTTGAACAAATCGGGGTCGACGCCCACCGGCACCAGTCGCATGCGGTCTTTACTCACACCCATGTCGGTGTGGATGTCGTCGATCGAGTTCTGGCTGACCACGACGATGCGCGGCAACTGCGACGCGACCTTGCCCTGCATTTTCACGAACGAATACCAACGGCCGACCGACCAACGCTTGTAGCGGCTCTTCGCGTGCTCCATCTCGAGCTTGCGATCCTTGGTGATTGGATGGTGCAGCGTGACGATCGTGGGAATTTTCTCTTCGATCTTCAGGATCCCGTAGCCAAGGCACTGGTTGTCGTGGACCAGGTCGAACTCTCTGGCCCGGGGGAGCAGGTTGCGCTTGGCCCGCGAGCTGAAGGCCATCGGCTCGGGGAAGACGCCGGTCAGGTACTGCGCCATCTCGAGTAGATCGTCGCGGTTCTTGATTTCCCAGAATCCAGGAACGCGGCCCGGATAGTGGTCGTTGAACGTGTCGAGGCTGGGCAGCTTCGTGAGCGGCACGCGCTCATCGAGTACCGGATAGGGCTGGCCACCGAGCACTTCGATCGTGTGGCCGAGGTCGGCCAGAGCCCTCGTGAGGTGACGCGTGTAGACGCCCTGCCCACCGACGTGCGGTTTACCTCGATATGTGAGGTAGGCGAGTTTCAGTGGCTCGCTGGGGTCCAGAAGCCGGTGGTTTCCCCCTAATGACATGCGCCGGACGATATCGGCGCCTTGTTACCGTCCGGTAACGGAGCGACCCGAAATGACAACCGTTCGCGCAGTGTGACGAATGCCCAGTCAGCAGCGTGTTGCCCCCAGGCGGGCAGGGAATCACCAGCTGATTGTCATGGTCCGGCGCAGCGGGTGGCTGCCGGTGACGAGCCGCGGCCGCACGTTAAAGGCATCAGGCGGACCCGATTGGGCCTCAATACACGTTGCGTGCCCAGGCCTGTCAAAGACCACCCAGTGATCGCAGTCTGAGCTCAGGGTAATATCAGGGTGGGTCGGCCGTTCGTAGTGCAGCGTGACCGGGGCGGTGTTGATGAAGCAGTCGTCCCACGGGCCATCCGACGGTGCGACGAGCTGCCCTGTTGGCAGGCCAATCGAATCCCGTTCGTACATCGCAGCAGGGTGGAACGTCAGCCGATCGGGCTTGTTCCACCACGGGTGCCAGCCGACCTCGGCCGGCACCGGGGCAGCGTCGGGGCCAACGCTCACGGACAGTTCGCACCGAATCTGGCCGTCGAGCACCTCGAGGCGCTGGTGTGCGATGCCACCGAGCACCCAGCCAGAATCGGGCTGATCGAGCGGTGCACTCAGCTCGACCGACGTTGCGGTCTGGTCGACGACGGTCCACGCCCGAGACATGACCGTGCCATGCATTGCGTGCTGGTAACCCGGCGTGTCGTTGCCGCTGTCGTCGTGATTGAGCTGCAGCTTGTGGTGGACACCGAAGAACGAAAAGCGGCCGTCCCTGACCCTTCCGGCCCAAGGCGCCATTGGATACGAGCCCCACGCGACCGACGTCGAGTCACGACGTTCGAGCGCTGGCGACGGGATCAACAGTTGGATGCCATCGAGGTCGATCTGCACGATCCGCCCGCCATTCGTGGCATCGATGGTCACGGTCGTGGTGCCGTTCTCGCCGGACAGCGTGAGCTCGATATCGTCGTTCACCCGCATGAATCTATTGCAGCGATGCCAGGCTGTGGCCATGCGAGGACTGGTGCAACGTGTTCGGCGGGCCGAAGTGCGGAGCCGCTCGTCAGCTGATCACCCGTTCGAGGTGGCAGGGGCCATTGGGCCCGGTTTATGCGTCCTCATCGGGGCCACGCACGACGACACGCCCGATCACGCCGACCGTCTCGCAGCGAAGCTCTGGGGTCTCCGCATCCTGGACGACGTTGACGGTGTGATGAACCAATCGCTGTCTGACGTCGCTGCCGATGGTCAGCCAGCCGAGGTGCTCGTGGTCAGCCAGTTCACGCTCTACGGCGATACCCGCAAGGGCCGGCGGCCGAGTTGGATCGGCGCAGCCCGGCCAGAACACGCCGAACCGTTGATCGACCGCGTCATTGCTCGGCTCCGGGAGGCAGGCGCCACCGTCGAAACAGGCGTCTTCCGAACCGAAATGGAAGTCGACCTGACGAACGACGGCCCGGTCACCCTGATGCTCGAAATTTGAGACGGAAACCCGACAGGACTACGGCTCTAGAGGTCGACGGCGAAGAGGTCGGCTGAGCCGGCCATCACGGTGACGGCGAGGCCTGCGGTCGCCGGCAGGATCTGCTCACCGAAGAATCGGGCGTTGACGATTTTTCCTTCGTAGAAGGCACGGTCGGTGTCACCGAGTTCGGCGGCATCGAGGCGGGCCTTGGCCGCAAGCAGCGCCTTGCCGCACAGCGCGCCGGCCAGCGCCGTACCGAGGAGGCGGGTGTACGGCGTTGCCCCGCCCAGCTTGTCGATGACCGAGTCGGCGCTGTTCAGCCAGTCACTGGCACGACGTGCGTCGGCGAAGCTGGCGGTGAGTTGGGCGGCGAACGTGGAGGTCGAGGGGTCAGCCGCAAGGCGTGTAATCGTGTCGGCGAAGCTGTCGAGGAACGTGTTGACGGTCGAACCGGCGTCACCGCCGAGCTTGCGCATCACGAGGTCTTGTCCCTGGATGCCGTTCGTGCCCTCATAGATGGCTGCGATCCGGATGTCGCGCATGTACTGCGATGCTCCGGTCTCTTCGACGTAACCCATACCGCCGAAGATCTGCAGGGCGATCGACGTCAGCTCGTTACCGACGTCGGCACCGATCGACTTCGACATGGGAATCAACAGCGCGGCGAGGCGCGTCGACCATTCAGCGACCTCTGCATTGGCAGATCGCGAGCGATCGATCATGGCGCCGTTGAAGTACATCAGGTACCGCATCGCATCGATCCAGGCGCGCTGGGTCATCAACATGCGACGGACATCGGGATGCTCGACGATCGGGCTCTGCACGCCACGCTCGGCGCCGGGGGCGGAGCCCTGGAGACGTTCGTGGGCGTAGGCGAGGCTGTGCTGGTAGGCCATCTCGGCCATCGACAGGCCCTGGAGGCCGACCGAGAGACGGGCGTTGTTCATCATCGTGAACATGTTGGCCATGCCGGTGAACTCGTCGCCGACGAGCCAGCCGACGGCACCGTTGTCGTCGACGTTGTGCTTCTCTCCGAAGCTCAGCACGCAGGTGGGGGAGCCGTGGATACCGAGCTTGTGCTCGATCGACACAACCTCGACGTCGTTGCGTTCGCCGAGGCTGCCATCGTCGTTGGGCAGGTATTTCGGCACAAGAAACATCGAGATACCCCGGGTGCCCGGCTGGGCGTTGGGGGTGCGGGCGAGAACGAGGTGGATGATGTTGTCGGTGAGGTCTTGCTCGCCGTGCGTGATCCAGATTTTGGTCCCGGTGATGGCATACGACCCGTCACCACGATTGGTCGGCACGGCCTTCGTGGCAACGGCGCCCACGTCTGATCCGGCCTGTGGTTCCGACAGGTTCATCGTGCCCGACCATTCGCCGGTCAGCATCTTGGGCAGGTAGGTCGACTTCAGCTCCGTCGAGCCGTGATGTTGGAGAGCGTCGATTGAACCCTGGGTCAGCAGGTTGCACAGTGCAAAGGCCATGTTGCTCGAGGTGAACATCTCCTGCACCGCGAGTGCAACGAGCCAAGGGAAGCCGCCGCCGCCGTAGTCAGGCTCGAACGGGATGGCGTTGAAGCCGGAGTCGACGAGTTTCGAGTACGCGCTGCGGAAGGAGTCTGGTGTGGTGACGTGCGCCCAGCCGCCGGTCTTGTCGTTGCCAGCGTGCCATTGCGCGCCGATCCTGTCGCCGTCGACGTTCGTCGGTGCGATGATCTCGGCAGCGAAGCGACCGACCTCGTCGAGCACGGCGAAAACCATGTCGGCCTCGACGTGATTGAAGTCGTCTTGTTTGAGCAGCCCGGGCAGGTCGCAGACGTCTTCGAGCACGAAGCGAATGTCGGTCAGCGGTGGGGCGTATTCCGTCATATCTCCCATTGGATCAGGGCACTGTGCTGGGCGCAACACCGGGCGACCTGCGGGGCCCGACGGGCGGCCCGGTCGACGTCAGCTCGGGAAGCCCGGGACACCGTTGTCGAGTTGCACGCCAGCGCTGTTCAAGAAGCCCGATACGAGGCGGTAGAAACCTGCGACAATAAGCAGTTCCACCAGTTCTGGCTCGGACCACCGGGTGGACAGCAACTCCCACGTCTCGTCGGAAACGCAGTCGTGCTCGGCCAACTCGTCGGCCATTGCGAGGAGCGCCCGGTCGTCGCTCGACCATGCGTGCTGAGCGGGGTCTTGGGTGATCGCCGTGACCTCGGCGTTGCTCAGGCCGACCTGCTTGCCAATGACGGTGTGCTGACCGAACTCATACACGGCTTGGGCCCTCCAGCCGATCCGGAGGATGACGATCTCGCGTTCACGGGGCGGCAGGAGGCCCTTGTTCAGCAGGAACCCACCGAGGAGGTTGAACCGCTTGAGCAGTTTCGGGTGTCTGCCGAGGGCACCGAAGATGTTCAGCGGCTCACCGTCGTGGGTCAGCGCGCCCTCGAGGATGGACGCGAGTTCGGGGTCGACGTCGGGTGCGCCGAGGTCGACGGGGGTGATGCGCGGCGTGGTTGGGCGATCGATCATCTCTCCATCATGGAGAACCTGGCTGGCTGGCAGCGACCTGCAGCGATCCCAGCTTCAGGCTGTTGCTTCGTCTGGCGCAACGTCGGACTGGTTGTCGAGTCCGTCGTCGGTGCGGCGGCTCAACAACAGCGATGCGGTGAACACGAGCCCGAACAGCCAGATGAACGGGCCGTCGCCGAGGCTGACGTACCAGGTGTTGCCTGTGCGGAGATCGACGGTGGCGTAGATGACGCGCCGCTCGCTGACCGACGTGCGCTGCAGTACATCGCCGTTGGCGTTGATAATCGCGGTGAAGCCTGTCGGCGCGGCCTGAACGACCCAGCGACCGGTTTCGATTGCCCGGAGGCGACTCGATGCGACCTGCTGGGTTTGCACGATGGTGCCGGTGTAGCTCGCGCCGTTGGTGGGATTGAGGATGACGGTGGCCCCGTCGGTCACGCCTTCGCGGGCTCGCCCGCCGAAGAAGACCTCCCACGAGATCACGGTTGCCATACGCACGCTGCCGCGCTTGGCCGTGGCCGGCAGGTCGAGGTAGGCGCGTTCGGTTCCGGCCACGGCTTCGCCGACGACATCGACCGCACTCGTGATCTGTTCGAGCAGGCCGCGCAGTGGAACGTATTCGCCGAACGGCACTCGGCGCACCTTGTCGTAGCGGGTGGCGAGTTGGCCGTTGGCCAAGACCAAGATGTGGGCATTCGTGTAGCGGTTGCGGCCAGCGGCCGCAGGGGCATCTTCGGTGATGCCGACAGCGATTGGAACGCCCAGCCGGGCTGCCTCAGCAGCGACCTGGTCACGGATGTCTGAATTCGAGAAGTCCTCGAAGATCTCCGTTGCCCGCCGATCGTTGACGTCGATCGTGTTCTCCGGCCAGAGGACGAGGTCGAGGTTGATGCCGGTGGGGATCGTGGCAGTCGCATCGAGGTGACGCTGGGTCACCAGTGACGGCGGGACTTCGAGCGCCGAGGTGCCCTGTTCGCCGCCGCCCTGGACAGCGGCCACATCGAGTGTGTCCCCGGTCGAGCGGCCTGACGGCGCAATCAACGACAGCGCGATCACGATGACCACGGCGGCCCGGCCGAGCGCGTTTGGGAGCACGGACCAGTCACGTTCGGCAAAGGCGGCGGGCAGGTTCCAAAGTGCCGCGTGCCGGTCGGCGAGGGCAAAACCGATTTGGAACACGACCCAGGTGATGAGGATCACTCCGCCGACACGTGCGATGCCAGAGAGCGGCCCGGCGACCTGGGAAATACCGAGCGTTGCTAATGGGACGCCGCCGAACGGAAACGAGAAACGCAGTGCCTCGACCAGGGTGTGCGCGGCCGGTCGAGCAATGACCCGCCACGGGCCTGTGGGCGCCGCCATTGCCGCGATGCCGTGAAACGAGGCAAAGATCAGGCCGGCTGCGACATAGCCGGGGAGTGTGAGCTGGACCATCCACCCCATGCCGAGGTACATCCAGCCTGCGCCGAAGAACGTGCCGAGCCGGAGCCGTTCGCGCCGAGTTGGTGTCGCTCCGAGGCTGATATCAAAGAGTATGACCCCGACGATTGCCAGCGGCCAGAAGCCCCAGGGCGGAAGGGAAAACGCGGTCAGCGCTCCGGCGCCGAGGGCCAGTGCCGGTCGGGCGAGCCGAACGTGGACGTGGCGAGGCGCACTGCCGTGAGACAGGGCAACATCCGGAACGTCACGGCTCGACACGGCGATAACTCAACACCGTGGGGACGCAAGAATCAAATCGCTTGAGATCGCGAGGCAGCGCGGTTACTCGAAGAGCTCGAGATTGACGACGATTCGGTGGCTGACCGAGCCGGGCGGATGGCACGCAAACAGTGTGGCGGTCGCGTTCTCGGTTTGATCGACGATCCAGACGGCATCAGGGGTGACGATCTGCGTACCGGTGACGGTGTACTCGAAGACGCCAGCCGCTGTGCTGAACTGCACCAGGTCGCCGGCGACAAGTTGATCAATATTGCGAAACGCTGCCCCGTGGCTCGTCCGGTGTGCCGCAACAACGACGTTGCCGTTCTCGCCCGGCATCGCCGTTCCAGGCCAGTGGCCGGGCCCATTATCGAGCGTGGTGAGGCGAATGCCCTCGAAAAGGGGCGCCTCGAGACCGAGTTTCGGGATGGAAATCCCACCGAGCCGGATTTGGTCTTCATAGCCACGCGGGTCCGGCGGCGGAGCGATCGGCGCGGTCGGCTGTCCTGCCAGGATGTCGGCAACGGTCGTGATCGGGGCAACGTTCGTCGTTGGTGCAGCAGTCGTCGGTGGCACACTCGGAGCAGTCGGCGCCGAGAGCACAGGTGAAGGGGTCGCTGGGGCGCTGGTGGTGGTGGCCGGTTCGGTGCGCGTGGCCAAGGTGTCGGGATCGTCGCCACCCCTGAGCGCGATGGCAACACCAGCACCGAGTGTGATGGTGGTGATAAGCGCAGCAAGGAAGACACCAACGAGGGTGGCGCGTTTGGATCGTTGGGCCGGCTCAGGGAGCGGGGAATCCACGGAAGTGGACTGCGGCTCAGTTGCGCACATCGCAAACAGTCATATCAGAGAACGCACGAACTGTGCAGTCTGGTCGGCAATTGTTTGCCCACTCCAGATGCAGGCCGGGACGCCGATGCCGCGGTAGCTGGCGCCGGCGAGGAAGATCCCCGCGGGAAGGGTGGCCTCGATGTCGTCCACCCAACGTCGGTGGTGCGGCCGGTACTGAGCAAAAGCACCTGGCCAGCGAGAAACCCTGACCTCGCGCGGGGTAAACCGCACGCCGAGATGTAGTTGGAGATCGTCGAGGACTCGGGCGATGATGTCTTCATCGCTCAGATGGAGCACCGGCTTTCCATCGCGGCCAAGTGACACTCGGAGGATTTGGCCGCCGGCGGGTGGGGCCCAGTGCGCCCACTTCTGGGTTCCGAACGAGACAGCCGTGATCGACCGTTGCATCGGCTTCGGGATCAGGTAACCGCTCCGGCCGGCGAGTCGATCGGGCCACTCGTCGGCGGCGATGTGGAGTGTGACAAGGACAACATCGGCGGTCTCCGCTTCGGCCAAGCCCGCTGCTGCCGCCGGGGCAACGGCGCTGAGTGCCACTGCTGCTGCACGGGCGGGAGCTGCCACGATGACCGCATCGAACCGTTGACCGTCGAACTCCCAGCCGTCTCCGGAGCCGACCTCTCTGATCGTGTCGACTGGGCTGCCCAGTCGGAGATCGAGTCCAGCGGCAACAGCGTGCTCGGCTGTCGCTGTCGCCAAGGCACCGACTCCGGATGTCGGACTCGCAAAAATTGGGCTGGCCGATGCGGAGGCTGTCCCGGCAGCCCGTGTGCGACGTGCAGCCAGCAAGGCCGACCGATGGCCGGTAGCCAGTGCGTGAAGCTGCGGAACTTCGGCAAGGCTGAACTGATCGGTGTCGGTGGCGTAGATGCTGCCGACCAGAGCGTCGACCAGACGCTCGTGGACTTCTGCCCCGAACCGTCCGCGAACGTATCGACCCACTGAGTCATGGGCCAGCGACTGGCGCGGCAGTATTGGCTCGAGGGCGGCACGGAACTTTCCTCGCCAGCTGATCAATCCTGACCGTGCGAGCGGGCCCAGCTTTGCGGGTACGCCGAGGAGGAGCCCGTCCGGGATTGGATGCATTTGGCCGTACCAGACCGCAGCGCCCACAGCTTCGGGATGGACGAGCGAATCGGCAAGGCCGACTGTTGCTGCCAGATTTGTTGCGTCGGGGACCCGAGCGAGAAAGGCGTCGGCGCTCTCGTCGACGTGCGGCAGACCGGCAAACGGTGATGCAATGAGCTTGCCGCCAACGCGGTCGGAGCCCTCGAAGAGCGTCACCGCGGTCTCGCCGTCGCGAGTCAACTGTTCGGCTGCGGCGAGGCCGGCGATGCCGGCACCGACGATTGCGACCGATCGCGAGCTCATCTTGGACATCGTATTGCTGAAGCTGTCACGGAGGCGCTGTCTCCAGGGCGTTCCGCGTGCCGAGTTTCCGATTCCTCTTTGGTCAAAAGTGGACATCGGTTCTGAAAGAGCCACTTTGTAGAGCGGGACCTAG
>NZ_JBDNIJ010000141.1:0-1516 GCF_041688325.1 Ilumatobacter sp. | reverse complement strand
TTGCCAATCCAACCGAACATCATGAACACGGCAATACCGAGCAGCGCCGACATCACGACGGCGCCGTACATCTGCTCGTATGCGGTGGAGTTTTGGTACAGGTTGATCAGGCGGCCGAGGCCAGGTTCGCCCTGACGGAAGAAAAAGTCACCAACCACGGCGCCCACCACCGAGAGGCCGGCTGAGATCTGCAGGCCGGTGAAAATCGACGGCATCGCGGCAGGGAACTGCAGCTTGATCAGACGGGTCAGACGGGACGCGCCGTTGAGCGTCATCAACTCGTGATAGCCCCGATCGACCGACAGCAGCCCGAACAACGTGTTCGCCACGATCGGGAAGATCGCAATGATGACGCACACCATCACGCGGGCCTTGAAGTTGAAGCCGATGACTGTGCCGATCAGAGGCACAAACGCCAGGATCGGCATGGCCTGCAAAGCAATGAGGAACGGCCAGAGTGCGTTCTGCACCCATTTGGCTTGGCTCATGAGCGTGGCCAACACGAAGCCCAACACGATCGCAATTGCCAGGCCGAGCGCTGCAACCTGGACCGACTCGAAGAGGCCGTCGAGCAACTTGATCAGGCCACCGCCAGTGCGTGAGCCATCGGCGCCGCGCTCGATGTTCCAGGTGAGGAACGACTCCCTCACCACGTCGTGCGGGACTGGCACGAGAGGCTTCTTCGGACCAGACATCAAGACATGATGTGTGAAATACCAGAAGCCGATGAACAGGGCGAAAACAGCACCAGGACCGACCAATCGGCTGAGCCCAGCGGAGCGCTTCGGTTTGACCTGTGCTGCCGTCACCAGACCTCCGCCCCCATGGCGTTGGTCTGGGGCTCGGCGTCACTCATCCCGGGGTCAGTTTCGGTACTCACGGGTGCGCCCCTCGGAGGTCGTTGGAGATTCTTCCGGACAGTTCGGCAAACGCCGAGTCGTACCGAATCTCGTGGCTGCGGGGATACTCGAACGGCACCTCGTAGTCGGCCACGATGCGCCCGGGGCGAGCCGACATCACGAGCACACGCGTGGAGAGGAAGACGGCCTCGGCAATTGAGTGGGTGATGAACAGCCCGGCGAAGTTCTTGGTCTTGAACAGCGAGAGCAGTTCGTCATTGAGCCGTTCACGGCTGATCTCGTCGAGTGCACCGAATGGCTCGTCGAAGAGGAACACGTCGGGCTGCAGCACCAGCGAGCGAGCGAGCGAGGCGCGCATCTTCATACCGCCTGACAGCTGTCTCGGATACTTGACTTCGTGCTCTTTGAGTCCGACGAGTTCAAGTGATTCGTCGACCCTCGGGGCCATCGTCGCGGAGTCGATGCCGTGGAGTTCGGCGATCAGCTCAACGTTCTTCCGAACGGTCCGCCACGGAAACAGAGTGGCGTCCTGGAATACGTAGCCGATCGAGTCGCGATCGACGTTGCACTCGCCGCCCGTGTGTGTCTCCAAGCCAGAGGCGATGCGGAGAAGCGTGGACTTGCCGCACCCGGACGGGCCCACGACGGTGACGAAC
>NZ_JBDNIJ010000140.1:0-4063 GCF_041688325.1 Ilumatobacter sp. | reverse complement strand
GTCCGCAGCCTCGGCCAACGTCCGTCAGACACGGCTGCCCGAGCCGCGCAACTCCTCGACCCCACGATCTGACGCCCACGCGTGCACCGCCGCACCGCGATGCTTCGGCGGCCACCGCGCACTTCGCCGCAATCAACGAGGCGAACTGCTCACGACCGGGCGGTGCTAATGGCGGCGATGCTCCCCGCTCGGTCAGATTTGGGTGTAGCGGATAGCCCTCCCAACTGAGAATCGTTTCGGACCACCTATGTGAGACATCCCAGGTCAGGACGCACGATCCTCGCCGTCGAATCGTGGGGGCGTCCGATCAACGTTCGTCTATCGGACGCTCCATGCGACGATTGGATCACCATCGAACACGTCACCTTGTAGGCGTTTTGGGGCACCTACGATCCGGTCGTGGGAACTGGGCTGGAGTTCGTAGCGTCTCATTACGTATGCGAACACTCGGTATACGTTCGACACTCTCTGGCTTGTGCATGTTTGCTGGACTCTTTGTGGCTTCTTGTAGCTCGGACAGCCAGCCCGGCGAAGCGCGCACACTGACCTCGGCGGTTCAACTTGAGCCCGGCGAAGAGACAACCGAGTACGTCAGTTCGCACTGCGGTTACGAGTGGCTTCTCGTTGAAGTGAACGGTGCGCGATGGGTAACAAAAACGCTGGGGTCTGACAGTGCTGGCAATCCAACTGAAACTGCTTGGCCGAACGGTCAGGCGACCGACCTGAAAATGACACTCATCGATTCCTCCACCCTCGATGTCACGGTTCCAGGGAGCGGCGTGTCGCATTCGTACTCGCCTGGCTCGGACTGGCCAGGCTGCGAGTAGTCGAACACACTCCATTGGCAGCGAAGATGCCGGCCGCTCCCACAATCTGGAGCTGGTCGAGCGATCGAATGTGAGGATATGTGCTCCTTGGTGCTCCCCGGGGTCCCGCTGGAATATGAGCGTTGAAGTGGCGGACATTGGCCGTCACCGGACAACCGCTCGACTTCTGCTGACGTTCGCCTCGCTACTCGTCATGAGCGAATAGAGCGCTGTGCCGGTGCTCGCGACCGCCTCGAATCCTCTCCTGCCGAATTCGAGTGATTTGATGCAACCGCTCATCGCCTTGTCGGTTGTCCTGATTATTGCGGTCATCGTTGTTGTGCCCTTGATGATCCGGCGCCGCAGGCGCCGTTTGGGGCTGTTGATATCGAGCGGCGGTGGAATCGGCTGTGGCTGACCTCGAGCTGTGGCGACATGTCAGTCGGTGCGCGCCGAGAGCTACGCGCCCCGCCATGCCTCGGCCCACGCCACAAGGAAGAGCAGGATCGCCACGAGGCCGATTCCGCTGGCTACGACGGCTATTGCTTGGCCGACGAATGGTCGGCTCGTGCTGCCGTCCGGGTCGATGGTCGTGTGATATGCGAGAACGAGCGCCGAAATGGCGGCGCCAAGTGCGACCAACACAGCAGCGGTTCGAGCGGCACTCACTTGGTTCGCCAGGGAGCTCGCGGAAACCGTGCGGTTGGACGAGCGCTCGCGCGCTTCAGACGCTTTCATGCATTGATATTAGTTGCTCCGAGATCACCGCTGTCCCAAATGGAGAGCGATCTGGAGTGGGTAGCTGCTCAAAGAGGCTTCGATCTGCTCGGCCTGCGCTGCTTCTGGACGATGGTGATATGCGTGGGTCGAGCCCTTGACGCAGCAACGAGTACCCCGTAGACAGTGCTGTCGAAGTGGCTACACTAACGATATGAACATAGCTACTTCGAGGTCAGAGGTCGGGATCCGCGACCTGAAGAATGGTCTCAGCAAGTACATCGATCGCGTCGCGGCCGGTGAAGAAGTGATCGTCACCGATCGAGGTCGCCCGGTTGCCAAGCTCTCTCCACTCGACGCACCCGACGATCGCCTCGCTGACCTTGTCGCCGCTGGCGTAGTTCGACCACCAGCGAGCGGCACTCGTCATCGCGCTCGTTCCCGGATCAAGCCGAAGGGAAATGTGAGCGATCTCGTTGCTGAGCAACGTCGGTGATCACGTACGTCGACACCTCGACCCTGATCAAACTCATCGTCGATGAAGAGGGGTCGGACCGAGCCGAGCTGATCTGGCAGTCCGCCGATTCGGTTGCATCGGTGCGCTTGATCGTGGTCGAAGCGCGCGCTGCGCTCGCTGCAGCCGCACGGGGTCAGCGGCTTTCGACTGCCCAGTTGCACAATGCCAAGACCGAGTTGGCTGCGTTCGTTGACGATCTCCATCTGGTCGAGGTGACCGAGGACCTCATCGAGAATGCAGCGCAGCTCGCGGAGACCGAGTCGCTGAGGGGCTACGACGCAGTCCACCTTGCAGCCGCAGTCTTCGTCGGTGCCGCAGTATTCACGAGCGCGGACCGAGCGCTGTGTGAGGCAGCCGAACGGCAGGGCCTACACATCGCCGACCCGCTGACGACGTAACCCAGCCGTTCATCGACGCGGACATCGCCGACGTTCTCGGGCAGGTGCCCGCTCACATAAGTGAGGATCTCGAATAGGTCGGAAGCGATTCCGCGCGGAGCGATATGCGCCACGCTGGGAGCGGCACCGTCTGACAGGATCCTTCGATGGCAGAAGCGCAGCTCACCCTCCGACCTGTTCGCCACGACGACGAGGAGGTCGTTCGAGCAGCCCGACGCTCGTTGGCGACCAATGACTTCGACTTCGCAGTCGGCTGGCAGCCGGACATGGCTTGGACAACGTATATCGACCGGCTCGACGAGTTTCGCCGCGCCCGTCAACTACCGAAGCCATGGGTCCCAGCCACATTCCTCTTGGCGGAAGTCAACGGTGAAGTTGTTGGCCGAACTTCGGTGCGTCACGAGCTGAACGACCACCTGCTGGCCCTCGGCGGGCACATCGGCTACGCCGTCCTACCAGATCATCGACGTCGCGGGTATGCGTCCGAGATTCTTCGCCAAAGCCTGGTTATTGCTCGATCATTCGACGTCGCCCGTGTGCTCGTCACGTGTGATGAAGACAATGAGGCGTCCGCACGGGTCATTCTCCGCCATGGCGGCGCACTGGAGGACGTCGTCGATGATCCCGACAGCAACAAGCGCAAGCAGCGGTACTGGATCGGCTGACGACAAACCACCCAAGGCGCTCAGAATGTTCACGCGCACCTGACCTCGCCCAGCGCGACAACCGGCATGTGTAGCACTCTGATCACGGCCGAACGTCGTTTGAATCCCTTGACGTGGTGGGGTTTGCGTGACGTTTTCCCTGGTGTGGCTCAGGCCTCGGTGAGTTCACCGGGGGGCTGAGCTTGATCAGTGTGGCACGTCGCGTTCAGGAGTGCCATTGATGCGGTGCGTCTACCTTCCGGGCCCCTGGGTCGGCCGGCTGCGGAGGCGTCCGAGTCGTCGCATCGCAGCTGCCACCGGGTCCACAACAGCAGTGGTGTCTGAATCGAGGCTTCGCTGCTCCTCACCGGTGAGGATCTCGCACCCTCGCAGCTCACGGCGCCGGGCGATTGCGCTGACTGCGCCGGGCCACCGATTCACGGCGGCGACCACAGCAGTGGCCGGGGTCCAGTCGCCGTCGATCTCAGCCGGCCCGTGTAGATCGGGATCAAACGCGGATGGCGCTGCGTGGACGTGGTTTGCATGCCGGCCGCGGGTCATGCCGACGTAGAGCTGTGCAGCGTTCGTCCGGTCGTCGATGATCAAGTGTGCTTCGTCAACGGTGGCGCCCTGGGCCCGGTTGATCGTGGAGGCGTAGTCGACGGTCAAGTTGCCGGCTGACACATACTCTGCCGGGATCGCGTGTCGGTGGCCGTTGTCGCGATTGGTGAGGTACAGCTCGTCTCGGGTGCCGGCGTTCACGGTCCAGCGGTCGCCGTTGCGCACCCATTCTTGGCCATCAGGCCCGTACGTGAGTGTCCGGTTGTTGGCTCGCTTGACGGTCGGTGGGTCGGTGGTCGTAGGCGAGGAGTGATCGGTTGGGTCCGGTCGCGCCGGTGGTTTCGTTGTGCCAGATCGCGGCGGTGAGCGCAAGGAGTCGTTGCAAGATGCGAGCGCAGACGCCTTCGGGTTTGCGGCCGC
>NZ_JBDNIJ010000139.1:0-3348 GCF_041688325.1 Ilumatobacter sp. | reverse complement strand
CATCTCACACGGGCATCTCACACGGGCATCTCACACGGGCATCTCACACGGGCATCTCACATGCATACCGTTGCGTCTCGTACCCTGAACACAATGTTGCGAACGCCGCAACCGCCTCCTTGGAGAGCACCATGGCCACCATCCTCATTGCCGAAGACGATCAGCAGATCCGCGAAGCACTCGATCGCATCTTGCGTTTCGAGGGCTACGAGACGGTCCTCGCCAAGGATGGGGCTGCGGCACTCGAAGCGTTCGTTGCTCACGAGCCCGATATTGCGATTCTCGATGTGATGATGCCCTTCGTCGACGGCCTCACGGTGGTTCGCAAATTGCGTGATCGCGGTAACCGCACCCCGATTTTGATGCTGACCGCCCGCCAGGAGACACCAGACCGGGTGGCCGGGCTCGACGCTGGCGCCGACGACTACCTGGCGAAGCCGTTCGAACTCGACGAACTGCTTGCCCGTGTTCGTGCGCTGCTGCGTCGCACCGATCGCAGCGACTCGGCAACATTGCGCTGTGGCGATCTCATTCTCGACCCGGCCAAGCACCTGGTCACTCGTGCTGGTGACCCCATCGAGCTGACTCGCACCGAGTTCGAGATCCTGCACACTCTGATGACCAACGCCGAAATCGTGCTTTCCCGCAGCCAGATGTATGAGACCATCTGGGGCTACGACTTCGAGACCAACTCGAAGTCACTCGACGTGCACGTCGGCTATCTGCGCCGGAAGCTCGAAGCGGGTGACCGGGAACGGCTTGTGCACACGGTGCGCGGTATTGGCTACGTCGTTCGCTCCGGCAAGTCCAACACGTGAGTCTGCGTTCGCGCCTTGCGATTCTGTTCGGCCTCCTCGCACTGGTCGTCAGCGCGATTGTTGGCGCGGCCTCGTACCAGGCGACGCGTTCAGAAATTTCGGAGTCGACTGACCGCTTTCTCGAACGCCGCTCTGTCGAGGTGACGCAGGGCATTCGTCAGCAGCCAGGCAGTCCGCACCCTCGACCCGGTCGCGACGACAACAACAACGACGACAACAACGACGACGTCGGCCAGGCAGGTGGCGCCGGGGCGCAGTTGGCTCAGCTGCCGTTCGATCCCGACGCGGTCGTTCAGGTAATCGACAAAGACGGTGTGGTCCTCAGTTCGAGTGGCGCAGAACTCCCCATTACTGACGCAGTCAAGCAGTTGATTGGTGAGCGACGGCGCTTGGGCGAGAGCACGCCGGATCGATACGACGATGTCGTAATCGATGGCACCTCCTACCGGATGTACACGCGAGCGTTGCCGCGTGGCGGCGCGATCCAAGTCGCCCGGTCGACGACCGAGAACGACGCCGTACTCAGCGTGCTGGTCAGCCGGATCGCGATCATCGGCCTGATCGCCGCCGTGCTCGCGGCACTTGCCGGCTGGTGGATCGCGCGACGCACGACGCGTCCACTACGACACCTCGCGGATGTAGCTGCGACTGTTGCCGACACCCGCGACTTCTCGGTCGATGTACCCGTGGGCCGACAGGACGAGATCGGTCAACTCGCGCGTAGTTTCCGCGAGATGTTGACTGCGTTGGAGACCAGCCGAGAACAGCAGCACAGGCTCGTGCTCGATGCAGGCCATGAGCTCCGCACACCTCTGACGAGCTTGCGCGCCAACGTGGAAATGTTGCACCGAATCGACAGTCGACCTGATGTCCCGCTGACTCCCGAGGACCGACGTGAGCTTCTTCTCGCGATCAATTCAGAAGTTGTTGAACTCAGCAACCTGTTCACGGAACTGATGGAGTTAGCGACGGACAGCCATGATGCCGATGCACCGATGGCACCGGTCGACCTCGCCGAGGTGGTCTCGCGCTCGGTGGAGCGGTGGCAACGGCGCATCGACCGTGAAATTTCGCTGACCGCGGAGTCTGCGATGGTCTCTGGTAACGAGGCGATGATCGAGCGGGCGGTGACGAACCTGCTCGGCAACGCTCACAAGTTCAGCCCACCTGGCGAACCGATCGACGTCGTGGTCAGAGCTGGTTTTGTGTCTGTCCGCGATCGCGGTCCGGGTGTTCCAGTCGCTGATCGCGAGCGTGTGTTTGATCGCTTCTACCGTGCCGATGCCACACGCACGTTGCCCGGCTCGGGGCTGGGGCTTGCCATCGTGGCGCAGATCGTCGCGCGACATGGTGGAGAGACCTGGGTGACAGAGTCCGAACACGGCGGCGCCGACGTCGGCTTTCGTCTGCCCACGGTCTAGGTCGTTGAGCCGCCGAGGTGCGCAAGTAAGTCGTCGACGCTCGGTCGAGCATCTGGTGTGGCCGGACGGAAGATCTTGATGATGCAACCGTCGGCACCGACGATCACGTCAGCACCGAGTTGGCGGATGTCTTCGTGCGTGCGCTGCAACTTCTTGCCGGCACGCAGGAGGTGCCAGTACTTCTTGAGCGTGCCGAGCGACCAGACCTGACGGCGCGTGCCGCGCTCGAGCCTGAGTGCCCGATACAGCTCGCGGTCGACATCGGTCACCACCGGGAACGACACACCGAGGTGTTCGACGTAAGCGTCGAGGCGCGTCGCGTCGGTGAAGGTGACGACGGCGATCTCAGCGTCACCGAATTCTTTGATGCGCTCGCTCACGGCGAGCACATGCTCTTGGCACGGCAGTCAAGCGAGGTGGCGGTGCAAGATCAGCACGAGCGGCACGTCGTGCTTGCGGTGCTCGTCGGTCGACCAGGTCGCTCCACCAGCGGCGGCGAACTCGAACGTCGGCAGCGGGGTTCCTTCGCTCAGCATCATGCGCCCAGGGTAGAGATGCGCCGCTCGAGCCAATCGGCATCGGCGAACGAGAGTAGCCCGATCATCATCAGCGGCCCGAAGAAGCCGACGAGGATGAACACGTCGATGAAGAAGTGCAACAGGAAGCCCAGGCCGATCAGCACCGGGCGGAGTCGGCGCGCCCAGAGCAGCGTGGTCAGCGCGAGTTCGATGGCCAGGGTTCCCCACGTGAGGAGGGCGATCAGGAGCACGTTGTTGGTGAGCCAACCGGGGCTCCCGAATCGGGTGATGTCGTCGATGCGGAACACCGTCGACACAGCCGTGCCGTTGTGCCAGAGATCGCCACTCTTGGACCAGAAGGCGAAGAAATACACGACGCACAACTGGAGTTGAATCAGGCGCAGCCCCCACGGAGCGACGTTCGGAGCGGTCCAGAGGGCGGCGCGTCCATGACGGCGCCAGCGGTCGATCGAGAGCGCAGCGCCCGTCGGCATGAAGGCCAAGATGAGCGCGAAGTTGCAGAGAAGAAAGTCGCCCGAGTTCAGAATCACAGGATTGCGTCGCTGCACCGCCACGAGGAGAACGAAGGTG
>NZ_JBDNIJ010000138.1:0-6150 GCF_041688325.1 Ilumatobacter sp. | reverse complement strand
TGGTAGGCAGCGCGTCGGCCCATCGCTGGGCCGGCAATGACGTTCTCGAAGACGGCCTCGCGCATGAACTGATCAGGGGCGATGATCTGCACCTCGCCGGCATCGACTGCGGCCTCGTCGACCACGCCGCGCACACCACCGAAGTGGTCGATGTGGCTATGGGTGTAGATCACCGCGGTGACGGGGCGCTCACCGAGTTCGGCGTTGGCCAGGTCAAGGCAGGCCCGAGCGCACGCTTCGCTGGTCAGCGGGTCAATGATCACCCAGCCGCGATCGCCAGCAAGGAAGCTGATGTTCGAGATGTCGTAGCCGCGCGCCTGCCAGAGGCCGGGTGCAACTTCGAACAGTCCGTGCACAGCGTTGAGTCGGGCCTGGTGCCAGAGGCTGGCATGGACCGAACTCGGAGCGACCTCGGACTCGCGCACGAAGTCGTGTCGGCTGATGTCCCAAACCGTGCGTCCGCCTTCTTCGATCAAGCCGGTTTCATGTGTCGCAATTAGCCCGCGATTGGCGCGCTCGGTGTCGGCAGGGTCGGGAGTGAACTGGCTGGCTGACGTCGCGAGGATGTCGAGCGTGTGCTGCGTCGGCGGTTTCGGAGAAGCGACCATCCAAGGATGCTGACACGTCGGACGGCCCGCCGGTGTGCTCGCCGGAGAAATGAGAACTCGAACCTCGGCCAATCGGTGACGGCGTTGTACGGTCGACGACGTGAACACCCGCCGACTCTTGTCTCTCTCGATCGTTGCAGCGCTGGGTGTTGCGGCCTGCGCTGGCAGCGACGATGAGGCTGGCACCGCAGCGACCGAGCTGCCCGTGACGGAAGCAGAGGTACTCGCCGCCGAACCCGTGCCGGATGCTGACCCAGTTGTGCCCGAGCCGGTCGACACGGAGCCCGAAGTCGATCCGGTCGTTGCCGACCCGGTCGTGACCGAGCCTGAGCCTGAACCGACCGCGTACGACTTCGCTGCCGTCGACTCGGTCGTGCAAGCATTTGTCGACGACCGTGGGTTGAACGGTGCGGGCCTCGTGATCGTCGACGCCGACGACGGCGTCATCTTTGAGCAGTACTGGGGGGAGTTCGGCCCGGAACGCTCCTCGCTGATTGCATCGTCGAGCAAAATGCTCGTGGCCGGCGTGCTCTTGCGCCTCCAGGACGACGGACTCCTCAACATCGACGCGCCAGTTGTCGACGCTGTCGACTGGGGGTCGGACAACCCGGAGATCACCCCAGCGCAGCTCCTGTCCAACAGTTCGGGCCTTCCCGGGCTGCTCCCCGATCCTGGCTACGGCCCGTACATCTGCCAGTTCCTCCCGGCCGGCACGCTGCAGGACTGCGCCAGGAGCATTTTCACCTCGCCGGACGACGACGCTGACATCACCAGGCCGGACGTCGCGTTCAACTACGGCGGAGCACAGTGGCAGGTCGCTGGCGCGGTGGCCGAAGCAGTGTCCGGTAAGTCGTGGGCCGAATTGATCGACGAGACCTATGTCCAGCCGTGCGGCGTCGACTCGCTGGCATTCAACAACCACTTCACACAGATCGGTGCTGGATTCAACTACCCGGTTGCATTCAACTCCGACCCGTCGACGTTGATCGCCACCGACAATCCGAACCTCGAAGGCGGCGCGTACATCACGGCCTCCGATTACGGCCAACTCCTGCTCATGCACCTCAGCGGTGGCGTGTGTGGCGACGAGCAGGTGCTCTCGCAGGAAGCGCTTGACACGATGCACGCCGACCGGATCGCTGCTGCCTACGACGGTTCAGCTGGTGGTGCCGGAACGGGTTACGGAATGGGCTGGTGGATCGACCGAGAGAGTGGCCGGATCAGTGATGGCGGCGCCTACGGCACGGTCCCGTGGCTCGATCTGGAAGACGGCTACGGCGCATACCTCGTCATTGAGTCGACATCCGGTGAGGGCAACGACCTTGCCGACCAGCTGTATGACATCGTCGACGACGCGGTCAACGCAGCCTGATTGATTGAGCAACGACATGGCTGACGACATCACGTTCTACGACGAAATCGAGAGCTACTGCTCACAGCTGAGCACCGCGCCCGGCGGCTCGATCGATCTCCATGTCTCGACCAAGGCCGCCACGTTCGCTGTGGTTGTCGAACGGTGGGGCGGCGAACGTGAGGTCGTGTGGAAGTCGGTCGACAACCCGGGCGTGTCGACGCTGCCACCAAGTGATGCCGACAGCAATGGCTGCGCCTGGGCGGCGTCGCTGTCGATCACTGCTGACGCGTCGTGGCGGTCGGGCTTCTACCTCGTGACGGTCACCGCCGCTGACGCTGCGCCTGGCCGTGACGTGTCGTACTCCGGCTTTGTCGTCACCGGCAACCCGGACGACCGGGCGAGCGCTGTACTCATGCTGTCGACGAACACCTGGAACGCGTACAACACCTGGGGTGGCAAGAGTCTGTACACCGGAGGCAAACAAGTGAGCTTCGAGCGGCCATGGAGCCGCGGGATGCTGAGCCGGCCCGAGGTCGATCGGGACGACCGGAAGTCGCGGCCGACGCGCTGGGGCGAAGAGCCCGACGTCAATGGCGACCACTTCCAGGAGTACCGGTTCGCGCACGGGTATCCGGCAGCCATCGGTTCGACTGGATGGTTCGCCCACGAGCGACGATTCGTCGAGTGGGCCGAACGAGCCGGTTACCGGTTTGACTACTGCGTCTCGAGTGATCTGGAAAATCCGAACGCGCTCGACGGCTACGGCCTGTTCATCGATGTCGGGCACGACGAGTACTGGTCGGCGTCGCAGCGACGAACACTCGAACAGCACGTCGAGCAGGGTGGCAACATCGCGTCGATGTCGGGCAACACGATGTTCTGGCAGGTCCGCCTCGAAGGCAATGCGATGGTCTGCCACAAGTACTCCGCGCACGACACCGACCCCGTGATGGCCGAGGGCCGCGAGGCAGAGATGTCCGGCATGTGGTGCGATCCAATCATCGCCAACCCCGAATGGTCGCTGTTCGGCGCCGGTTCGGCGTGGGGCTTGTACAGCCGTTTCGGACAGGCCACGCCTCGCGGCTCGGGCGGCTACACGGTCTATCGAGCCGACCACTGGTTGGTTGCGGGTACGGGCCTGCGCTACGGCGACTTGCTCGGGACCAAGCACGGCGTCGTCGGCTACGAGACGACCGGCCGGCTGCTCGACTTTGACGACTATCAGCTGCCGATCACTCGGCCTCACGCCAACGCGCCCAGCGGCAAGCACACCGTTGTCGTCGCATTCACACCGGCGAGCAACGTCGGGATGGGTGAGTATCCGGCGTCGATCTCAGCGCTCAGTGATCAGGGCGACATCGAGTTCATCGCGTCTCGGCTGCACGGGCGCGTCGACGCCGACAGCCTGGCGCGCGTTCGCCATGGCAACTCGGTGATGATGGTCGTCGAACCGTATGGTCGCGGTGATGGTGATGGTGATGGTGATGGTGATGGTCAGGGTGGCGGCGAAGTCGTCGTGATCGGTACGACGGACTGGGCATTCGGACTCGGCGACGACTCCGAGGTCCAGCAAGTCACAGCGAACCTGCTTGATCGTTACCTGAGCTGACGCGGCGCAGAGCGCGGCTTCGCTGCTGTCGTGCTGCAGAACACAGTCGGTCGAGGACCCACCACACAGCGACGCCGGTCGCGACCGTGGCGGCGAGCGCCACATGACGATCGAGCCACGGGGTGAACAGTGGCCAGACTTGCCAGTGGATCAGGAAGATATGCATCGAGGCTGCTGCGATCACGCCGATCAGCCTCGCCGCGAGACGCGGCACGGGAATTGTTGGCAGCCAGATGAGTGCCGTCCCGAGCAGGATGATTCGCCATTCCCGGTCGACCTGGCCGAAGTAGCCGACGCTGGTCACTGCAAGAAGCCCCGTCACCAAGAGACCCTGCCAGACGTGGCGGGCGCGCTGCGCTGCCCAGCCAAGGGCGATGAAACACGCCACCATGTGCGGGCGGAACATCGAGTTGTACGAGTCGCCCAACTCAATGATCTGAAACCTGAAAACCAGCGTGACGGCAACGACGACGAGTGCAAACCCGAACGGTGTCCGGCGTTCAGCACGGCGAACTGCGGGAATCGCGAACAGCAGCCCGATCACGATCATCGATTGGACAAAGGTCTCGAAATACCAGTATTCCCAGCGGCCGTCGCGGCGCCAGGCCGAACCGAAATAGTTGTTGACGAGCAAGAGCGCTCCGAGGCTGTACCCACCGAAAAGGAGCATCTGGGTGCCGATCCATGCCACCGTCGGAACAGCGACCCGAGCGATGGTCGTCGACACTTTGCGGAGGCGCCCAGGCTCGCCTGCGGAACTGAGTTGGAAGCGCGCAACGTTGTAGCCGAGGACCAGCAGCAGTGTGTGCGCGCCGCCGGGTAGCCGGTACAGCCCCATGTGGGTGCAGACGATCAGCACGATTGCGAGCGCACGGATCACCACGCTGGTATCGAGGCGAGTCCACCGTTTTGATGTGCTTGGTTCGTGATCTTCGGCCAGGGCAGTCAGTGCGCTGACGCTCTGGAGGTGCCAGTCGCTCGGGAGCGTGCCGATGAGCGGCTCGAGGCGGATTGACATCTCGACGTAGCTGAAGGAGTCGCCGCCGAGCGAGGCGAATGTCTGCGTCGACGGCGCATTCACTGGCCCGACGATCAACTCGAACGCGTGCTGCACAGTGGTGTCTGTGTCGGTGCTCGCGTGTTGGATTGATCGCGCCGCAGTCGTGACCGATGGCAGGTCGATTTTTCCCGACAGTGTGCGTGGCCATGCTGGCAACGACACGGCTGCCAGACGCGCCGGGGGGATGGCGACCAGTTGTGCAGTGGCCTCGAGTAGATCAGTGTCGTGGGCGACTGAATTGGTTGTCTCGTCGAGCCGGGCAATGACGATCCCGTTGTCGTCGCCGGTACACAGGGCGGTGATGCCGCAATTCGCGAGGTCGGCTTCGAGCTGATCGAGGTCGGTGCGCAGGCCGTGGATCTTGACGATGCGATTTGCCCGTCCGACGATTTCCAACAGTCCGGCGGCGTTGAACCGTGCGAGGTCCCCGGTTGACAGTTCGTCGAACTCGTGGCCACGAGCGAGATCGTCACCGCTTGCTGCGTAGCCCATCATGACGTTGGGTCCGCTGTAGACGATTTCGCCGATGCCGGGTGCGGCGCCTTGCACTGGTCGCAACTCGATCGAGCCGCCAGGAATTGGTCGACCAATCGAACCGGGCCAGGTCCGGGCGGCGTCGGGGTCGAGGTATGTCATTCGAGCTGTGGCTTCGGTCTGGCCGTACATGACGAACATGTCAAAGTTGTGTTGGTCCCCCAGGCAGACGAGATGATCGACGGCTGCTGGGTCGAGGCGACCTCCGGCCTGGGTGACGTAGCGCAGCGACGGGGCGGCGAGCCGTTCGACGCCGGTAGCGCGCTGGCGATCGAGCAACTCGAACGTGTACGGGACGCCGGCGAGGCCGGTGACGTTCCACCGGTCGACCGCTGCCCAGAAGCACGGATCGACAACGGCAGCGTCGGTCAGCACGACGGATGCTCCGACCGCGAGATGCGATGTGAGGACCGACAGGCCGTAGCAGTAGTGCAGTGGCAGTGAGGTGATCGCCCGATCGTCCGACCGGAGTTCGAGGTAGTCGGCGATCGCGATCGCATTGGACGTCACGGCGCCCTTCGAGAGCCGGACCAGCTTGCTCGTGCCAGTCGTGCCCGACGTGCTCATCAGGAGCGCCAGATCAGGATGGATGTCGTCAGGTTTGGTGTCACCGAACCGTGCGTCGAGTTGTGCCGCAGCTGCCTCGTCAGGCGCAAGAGCGACTGGGTTCTCGAGGTGCAGTGCAGCCAAAAATTCGACGATGGTGTCGAGGTCCGGACGGGCCACGATGATTTCGACATGGCGTTGCGTCGTGCGTCGTGCGGCAATCCGGTTGGCGACGCGGTCGGCGAGCTCGGCGAATGTAATGGCATGGTCTCCGGCGATCGCAGCGGGCTGGGCACCAAAGGAGCGCAGCTGCTCGAGTGTCAGGGCAGTCTGGGCAGGCGGTGTTGCGCTGTGCCTGCTGCGCCGACGCGCGACGGGAGCCGGTGCGGTGACACGAATTGCCTCATCCAGACTCACGACCTGAAAGGTAACGCAACCG
>NZ_JBDNIJ010000137.1:0-10100 GCF_041688325.1 Ilumatobacter sp. | reverse complement strand
GGAACCCTGCTGACTGGCGGGTACGGCACTGCCTTCGGCGGAGCGATCGGCGCGTGCATCCTGTCGATTCCGGCCAGCGGAATCTCGAGCGCTCGCTGGAACACCGACTGGCGGTTCTTGATCGTCGGCGTCATCTTGCTGCTGGCCGTGGTATCGAACAAGTTCCTTCGGAACAAGGCCGAAGGGATCCGTCGATGAGCGGCGCCGAAGCCCGGATCTCACCAACGCTTGTATCTGAACTGGAGACCAACCATGTCTGAGACGCCACTCCTTGAACTTGACAACATCTCGAAGTTCTACGGCAGCATCACTGCACTCACCGGGGTGAGTACCCAGGTTGCCGCCGGTGAGGTCACCTGCGTGCTTGGCGACAACGGCGCAGGCAAGTCGACCCTGATCAAAATTCTCGCCGGGGTGCACCAGCAGTCCGAGGGCACGATCCGGCTCAATGGCGAGGAGGTGATGTTCGACTCGCCGAGAGACGCCCTCGACGCTGGCATCGCGACGGTGTATCAGGACCTCGCGATGGTCCCGATGATGTCGGTGTGGCGCAACTTTTTCCTTGGCTCAGAACCCACCACCGGTATCGGTCCGCTCAAGTGGATCGACACGAAGAAGGCGAAGCGGATCGCGAAGGAGGAGATGGCCAAGATGGGCATCGACATCCGCGACACCGAGCAAACCGTTGGCACGCTGTCGGGTGGCGAACGTCAGTCGGTGGCCATTGCCCGCGCCGGCTACTTCGGTGCCAAACTACTGATCCTCGACGAACCGACGTCAGCGCTGGGTGTGAGGCAGTCCGGAGTCGTACTGAAGCGAATCGTCGAAGCCCGCGACCAAGGGCTCGCTGTGATCTTCATCACGCATAACCCGCGACACGCTTACCCGGTGGGTAACCGCTTTCTGATCCTCAACCGAGGTCGTTCCCTGGGCTCGTTCCACAAGTCGGAGATCACGGTCGACGAACTGACCCAGAAAATGTCGGGTGGCGCCGAACTCGAGGCGCTGGAGCACGAACTCCATAATTCCGGTGCGACAAGTTGACGCTCGGCGCGCCCTTCAATCTCGACGATCTTGAGATACTCACGTTTGGCCGTTCCTCCGTTGATATGTACCCCGAGCAGCACAACGTGCCGCTCGCCGACGTCTCTACTTTCCGGAAGTCGATCGGTGGGAGCCCGACCAACGTCGCGGTTGCTGCGGCCCGGTTAGGCCGCAAGGCTGCGGTCATCAATCGTGTCGGCAATGACGCGTTCGGGGCCTACATCCGCCAGGGCCTGCGTGAGTTCGGTGTCCACGACGAGTTCATCTCAACCGACCCCGAACTGCTGACACCGGTGGTGTTCTGCGAGCTGATGCCGCCTGAAGAACCATCGATCTACTTCTACCGTGAACCGCGTGGCCCCGACATGGCCATCTCGGTTGCCGACATGCCGATGGACGCAATTCGCTCCGCGCCGTTGTTCTGGTTGGCCGGTTCGCGCTTCGCCGAAGAGCCGTCGCGTTCAGCGGCCATGGCCGCACTCGAGGCACGTGGCCGCAAACAGCACACGGTGATCGACCTCGACTACCGACCGATGTTCTGGGAATCACCCGAGCAGGCCGCCGAGTTCATCTCCCCATCGATCGACCACTGCACGGTCGCGGTTGGCAACAAAGACGAATGCGAGATCGCAGTCGGTACCCGAATACCTGACGAGGCGGCCGACCGGATGCTCGAACGCGGCGTTGAAATCGCGATTGTTAAGCAGGGCGGCGAAGGCGTGATGGTGGCCACGGCCAACTCGCGCACCGTCGTCGAGCCGATTCGGGTCCCAGTGGTGTGCGGTCTCGGCGCAGGCGATGCGTTCGGGGGCTCGCTTGCCCACGGGTTGCTTGCTGGCTGGGACCCTGCCGAGATCGTGTACCGGGCAAATGCTGCAGGCGCGATCGTTGCCGGCCGCCTGATGTGTTCCGACGAGATGCCGACCGCTGACGAGATCGATTACCTCCTCGCGACCGGCAATGTCCCGAAGCGAGTTGATTCATGACGTTTCTGCCCGACGAAGCGTGGCTGGAACTGCTCGATATTCGCGCTACTGACCCGACGGCGATCGGTGCAGCGCTTGCTGCACGCACGTCGCGTCCGCTGCTCGCCAACGACGGCGCAACGTTCATCATCGCTATCGATCACCCGGCGCGCGGCATGGTCGGCGTGTCCGGCCAGCCCTTTGTGATGGCTGACCGCCGTGACCTTCTCGAACGCACGATGACGGCGCTCGCAGACCCAGGCGTCGATGGCGTGATGGCGACCCCTGACATCCTCGACGATTTGGCCCTACTCGGCGCACTCGACGACAAGGTCGCGATTGGTTCGATCAACCGCGGCGGGCTCATGGGCTCGGCGTGGGAACTCGACGATCAGTTGACCGGGCACACCGTCCGGTCGATCGTCGACCAAGGTCTCGACGGCGCCAAGATGCTGCTCCGCATCGACCTGGCTGATGAACGGTCGCGCCCCACGATCGAGGCATGTGCCCGATGGATTACCGAACTGGCTGCCGCCGAGAAGATCGCGATGCTCGAACCGCTGCCGTACACGACGTCGCCGGCTGGTGACAAGTATCTCGACACCGACGAGGACGCCCTCGTCAAGTGCGTCGGTATCGCCAGCGCCCTTGGGGCCAGCTCGGCGTATACCTGGCTGAAACTCCCCGCAACTGCACAGGTCGAACGAGTCATGGCTGCCACGTCGCTGCCTGGATTGATTCTTGGCGGTACACCCGGGCCTGACCCGGAATCTGCCTTCGACGAGTGGCGGCGAGCCATGGCTGTGCCCAACGTACGCGGCCTCGTCGTTGGTCGCTCACTGCTCTATCCCCCAGACGGTGACGTGGCGGCTGCGGTTACCATCGCCGCCGAAATCGTTCACCCCCACCTCATCCCGGAAGAAGAAACGCAATGACGCGTCAGAAAATTGGAATCGCCGTCATCGGCTTTGGCTGGATGGGACAGGCGCACACGCGCTCGTACCTCCGGATTCCCACGCTTTTCCAAGAGCGCACGTATGACCCCGAATTGATCATCATCAGCGACAACATGCAAGATCGAGTCGATGAGGCTGTCGAGTCGTTCGGGTTCCGTGAGGGCACGACCGATTGGCAGGCTGCGGTCAACCACCCCGACGTTGATGTGGTGTGTATTTGTGCGCCGAACATGCTCCACGAGCCGATCGCCATCGCAGCTGCCGAGGCTGGCAAGCACGTGTTCTGTGAGAAGCCCGTCGGTGGCACGCCCGAGCAAACCGTCCGGATCGAAGCGGCAAGCCGCAAGGCTGGCGTCATCACCGGGGTCGGCTACAACTATCGCTGGGCACCGCTGGTGCAGTACGCCAAGAACCTGATCGCTGATGGAGCGCTCGGCGAGATCACCAACTACAACGGCCGGTTTTTCACGATGTACGGCTCGGACCCGATGGGCCTCCTGTCGTGGCGGTTCCAGCTCGACGGTGCAGGCCACGGCGTCAGCTCTGACATCTTGAGCCACTCGATTGACCTTGCGCACATGCTCGTTGGCCCGATCAAGAAGGTTGTCGGCACCGGCCACACCTATATTCCCGACCGGCCGCTGCCAAAGGCTGGCGGCACCCACTACGACGCTGGCCAGCCCGGCGATCCGACCGGGCCGGTCGAGAACGAGGACTACTTCGGCGCGATGGTCCAGTTCGAGAGCGGTGCCAGGGGCACGTTTGAGGCAAGCCGAACCATCGTTGGCCCAGAAAGTCAGTGCGCCTTCGAGATCTACGGCACCAAGGGTTCCCTCAAGTGGAACCTCGAGACGATGAACGAGCTCCAGCTCAACCTCGTCGGCGACAAGGCCCGCGGCTACACCACTGTCTACGCCGGTGATCGGTACCCGTACCACGGCCACTTCGTGCCCGGTGATGCCAACTCGATTGGCTACGAAGACCTCAAGGTCATCGAGGACTTCGAGTTCCTGTCGTCGGTCGCAGCCGGCCGCCAACACAACCCGGGCTTCCGTGAAGCCATCGATTACGTCAGCGTCCAAGACGCCCTGCTGCGCTCTTGGAAGAGCGAAAAGTGGGAAGACGTCACCAACATCGCAACCATTTAGCGCAACCAGCTGAATGCACAGAGTTACGCATGGGGTCAGGCCCCTTTCGCAACTGTCTGAGAAAGAGAGACCCTCATGGGGACACAACGATTGACGGTCGCACAGGCGATTGTCGGGCACCTCATTGCCCAGACCACCGAACTTGGCGACGGCAGCACTGCGCAGCTCTTCCCGGGTATTTACGGCATCTTTGGGCACGGCAACGTCACGTGCCTCGGCCATGCGCTCGAAGAACACAAGGACGAATTGCCCACGTGGCGCGGGCAGAACGAACAGGGCATGGCCCTCGCGGCAACGGCGTTCAACAAGGCGATGCGCCGTCGGCAGATCATGGCGGCTACGTCGTCGATCGGCCCCGGCGCGACCAACATGGTGACCGCTGCTGGCGTGGCGCACTCGAATCGCCTCCCGCTGCTGCTGATCGCTGGCGACTCTTTTGCCTCGCGGACGCCTGACCCGGTGCTGCAGCAGGTCGAGCACTATGGGGTGCCGTCAACGACGGTGAACGATGCGTTCCGACCGGTTGCTCGCTACTGGGACCGGATCACCATGCCCGATCAGATTCTCACGTCGCTGCCCCAGGGCATCGACACGATGCTCGATGCTGCCGACTGCGGCCCGGCTTTCTTCGGTCTGCCGCAAGACGTGCAGGCAATGGCCTTCGACGTACCCGACGAGTTTCTTGCGCGAAAGCATCATGCAATCGTCAGAGCCCGACCCGACCGCGGCCAACTCGCTGCAGCAGCCGAAGCATTGCGATCGGCGAAGCAGCCGCTGATCCTCGCTGGTGGTGGCGTGCACTACTCGTTCGCCGAGGCCGAGCTGTTGGCATTCGCCGAGCGCCACAACATTCCCGTTGTCGAGACGGTGGCGGGAAAGGCGAGCCTCGTCGCAACCCACGAACTCAACGCCGGACCGATTGGTGTGACCGGATGCGAATCGGCCAACAATTTGGCCGCTGATGCCGACGTCGTCCTTGCCGTTGGCAGCCGAATGGAAGACTTCACCACGGGGTCGTGGACGCTGTTCCAGAACCCCGACGTCACACTGATTGGGCTCAACGCGGCCCGATTCGATGCGCGTAAGCGACGCTCAATGCCGCTCGTCGCCGATGCTCGCGAAGGCCTCGTTGAATTAGGGCAAGCCCTCGGTGATTGGCGAGCCGACGACAGCTGGAGCGAACGGGCAACGGTCGAACGTGCGGGCTACCACTCCTACATCGACAAGATCGCGGCCCCCAACGATGCGGGAGTCGCTCAGGGCGAGCCCGTTACGTATGCCCAGGTCGTGGGTGCTGTCGACCGCAACAAGGCGCCGGGCGACTACGTGCTGGCGGCTGCTGGTGGATTCCCCGGTGAGGTCAACAACGGGTGGCGTGCAGACGAGATCAACAGCTTCGACTGCGAATACGGCTTCAGCTGCATGGGTTACGAGATCGCCGGTGGCTGGGGCGCCAAGATGGCGATGCCTGACCGTGAAGTCATCGTGTTTGTCGGCGACGGCTCGACGATGATGATGAACTCCGACCTCTACAGCTCGGTGATCAGCGGCCACAAGATGATCGTCATCATCTGCGACAACGGCGGCTACGCGGTGATCAACCGGCTGCAGATCAACCAGGGCGGCGTGCCGTTCAACAACCTGCTCGACGACTGCAAGGGGCCGAACACCCAGGTCCGCGTCGATTTCGAGATGCTGGCCAAGGCGCAGGGTTGCAACAGCGAGACCGTGCACACCGTCACCGAACTCGAAGCCGCAATGACCAGGGCCCGCGCATCGGATCGTACGTACGTGATCGCTCTGCAGACCCACCCGTACGAGTGGACCGAGGGCGGCACGTACTGGGAAGTCGGGGTTCCCGAGACGTCGTATCGCACTGAAGTTGTCGATGCGCACAACGAGGTTGTTGCCGGGAAGGCCGCGCAGCGCAGGGCCTGAGTTGGCGTCTGGCAGCCTGTACCGATAACACTCAATTATGACTGACACACTTGATCGCACCGCACGCGACTATTCGGTCGTCGGCCCGGAGGCACAGCGCGCGGCCGAGGTGGGGCTCGTCGATGCTGAGTGGTTTCGCCCGCACGTCGATCCTGATCGGATGCGCGAGCTCACCGAGCGGACCAACCGCCGGGCGATTGGCGATGCGGTGTTGTGGCTCGCCTTGCTGGGCGTCGTCGGTGTTGCTGGCGCGGTGGCATTCCCGAGTTTCTGGTCGATCCCACTGTTCGTTGTGTACGGCGCGTTGTACGGCGCTGCCGACGCCCGGTGGCATGAGTTCGGGCATGGAACAGCGTGTTCGAACGAGCGGGTCAACGATGCGATGTACCAGTTCGCATCGTTGATGCTGTGGCGCGGGCCGACGCTCTGGCGATGGTCCCATTTCCGCCACCACAGCGACACGATCATCGTCGGCCGTGATCCGGAGATTCAGCTGGCGCGGCCACCTTCGCTGTTCCGCCTTGCGCAGAACTACAGCGGCCTCCGCAACCAGCCGGGCATGTTCTGGCGCATCATCCAGCACGCCTTCGGGAAGATCGATCCGGTCGCCGTCGACTTCGTTCCAGCGAACGAACACGGCAAGGTCGTCTGGGAAGCACGCCTGAGTGTGGCGGTCCATGCCGTTGTTGTCGGGCTGGCGATTGCGACCCAAAGTTGGCTGCCGATTTTGCTGGTCGGAGCGCCCACGATCTACGGGGCGTGGCTCGTGCTCTTCTTCGGGACGACACAGCATCTGGGCTTGCAAGAAGACGTACTCGACCATCGGGCCAACAGCCGAACGGTGTACATGAACCCGGTGTTCCGGTTCCTGTATCTCAACATGAACTACCACGTCGAGCACCACATCTTCCCGGCGGTGCCGTACTACCGATTGCCTGCGTTGCACGCTGAGATCAAGCATGTACTGCCCGAGCCGAGCCCGAATTGCTTGCACGCCTACCGCGAGATCATCGGGGAACTGAAGCGGCAGCGCGACGACCCGAATCACGAACTCGAGACCCGCCTCATCCCCGACGTGCCAACTGCTCCTGCAGAGGTTGGTTCCATTGGCGCGGTCCGCCCTGATGGGTCGTTCGACCTTGGCCCTGTTGCACAGATTGCAGTTGGCTCGGTCACTCGTGTCGACGTACGTGACCGGACGTTCGCCGTTGCGCGCACCGCCGATGGCACGGTGTGTGTCGTCGACGGCATCTGTACTCATGGCCAAGTGCACCTCGCTGGCGGAGTGGTCGTCGATGGGGTCGACGGCCCACAGATCGAATGCCCAAAGCACAACGGCCGATTCGACCTGTCGACCGGTGCACCGTGCCGCAAGCCGGTCAAGGAACCCATCGCTGTCTACGCGGCCGACACCGCCAACGGCCACATCATCATCCAACCTCCCGAACAATGACCGACTGACGAAGAGAGACATGACATGACGACAAGATTTGCGGTGCTCGGTTGCGGGCGAATCGGCAAGATGCACGCGGAGATGCTCGCTCGTCAGGTACCTGGCGCATCGGTCAGCGTCGTCTTCGACGTGGTGGAGGCAGCGGCACAGGCGGTTGGCGCCGACATCGGTGCTCGCGTCGCGACGTCGCTCGCTGATGCGGTCACCGCTGACGACGTTGATGCCGTGGCGATCTGCACGAGCACCGATACTCACGTGGACGCCATGGTTGCAGCTGCTGAGGCGGGAAAGGCCATCTTTTGTGAGAAGCCGATCTCGCTCGACATCGTCGAAGTCGACCGGGGCCTGGCCGCGGTTGCCGCTGCGCGGGTGGCACTGCAGATCGGTTTCAACCGGCGCTACGACCCGAGCCACAAGGCTGTGGCTGATGCGGTCAAGGACGGAGCGGTCGGCGATGTTCACCTCGTCAACATCATCAGCCGTGACCCGGGCCCGCCACCGATTGAGTACATCAAGGTGTCTGGCGGCATCTTCAACGACATGACGATTCACGACTTCGACATGGCCCGCTATGTCACCGGAAGTGACGTGGTTGAGGTCTATGCGAAGGGTGCCGTGCGGGTCGACCCCGCGATCGGCGAGGCTGGCGATGTCGATACGGCTGTCGTCTTGCTGACCCACGCCAACGGAGTGTTGACGACGATCGACAACAGCCGTCGCGCGGCGTACGGCTACGACCAGCGGGTCGAAGCGTTCGGGAGCAAGGGTATGGCTGCGTCGAATAACCATCACGATTTCAATGCGGTTGTCGCCACCGATCAGGGGTTCCGTCAGCCGCCGTTGCAGAACTTCTTTCTCGAGCGGTACTCACGCAGCTACCTCGACCAGTGGGCTGCCTTTCTGGCGTACGTCACCGCTGGTGTCGGCGCCGAGAGCCCGGCTTCGGGTGCTGATGGCCGAGCACCCCTGGTGATTGGCAAAGCAGCGCTGCGTTCGATGCAGGAGAATCGTCCCGTTGCGATTCGCGAGATCGACGCACAGGAGAACCAGTCATGACCGAACCTGTTTCCGAATCTGCTGCTGCATTCGTTTCTGAACAGCGGTCCCACTCGGGCCAGCCACTCCGCCACGCCCGTCCGGTGGGTCCAATGCGTGAAACCGACACGAGTCATCGCCGGGCCCGCAAACCTGACGGCACGGTGCGGATCGATATCACGCCGGAAAACTCGGGTTGGGACTTT
The DNA here is from genome assembly GCF_041688325.1 of Ilumatobacter sp. Lineage (GTDB taxonomy): Bacteria > Actinomycetota > Acidimicrobiia > Acidimicrobiales > Ilumatobacteraceae > Ilumatobacter_A. Next base: position 1,355 of record NZ_JBDNIJ010000137.1, on the reverse strand, counting down.
CTCAGTTTTGCCGTCGTTGAGCTCGATGCAGGGGACACCCACACCGATCAGCGTGATGGTCAAGAGACGGCGATCGTTCCGCTGCGCGGTGCTGGAACCGTGCGCGCCGGTGGCCAGACGTTCGAGATCAGTCGGACCTCGGTGTTCGAAGAGATGCCGCACATTGTCTATGTCACCCCCGGCGACGCAATTGAAGTCGTCGCAGCCGTTGGCGGGTTCGAGTTCTCGATCGGGTCGGCCGAAGCAGTCGGTAAGTATCCGACACGGCTGATTGAGCCGAGCGAGATGAAGCAGGAGCTGCGCGGCGGTGGCGCCGCGTACCGCCACGTCAACCACGTGCTCGCCCCGCCGATCAAGGCCGAGCGGCTCATCTTGTATGAGGTGTATGTCCCGCGTGGGACATGGTCTGGTTGGGCGCCACACCGCCACGACGGTCGCGACGGTTCGCCATATCTCGAAGAGGTGTATTACTTCCGCACGCAGCCCGACAACGGCTTTGTGATGCAACGGAACTGGACTGATGAGGAGAACTTCGACGAGCTGTTCACTGCCCGAAACGGCGAGGCCGTACTTGTCACGAAGGGCTACCACTCGTCGGTTGCCTGCCCAAGTTCGCACATGATGTTCCTCAACTACCTTGCCGGGGAGTTGTACGACGACGAGCGCACGACACCACCGTGCTTCGACGAAGCCCACACCTGGATCCAGGACGACTGGGACCATGAGGCATGGGAGCTCCCCGTCGTCCGACCCCCTGACTCTGCTGGCTCAGCAACACCGGGCTGACCGTGGCGTTGTCCGACCTGTCGAATGCTGATGGGAAATTTTCGATCCTTGCGATCGATCATCGCGACTCACTCCGCCAGTTTCTCCGACCCGATGACCCGGATTCGTTGACCGCACAAGAGATCACTGCGCTGAAGATCGAACTGGTGCGCACGATTGCCGATCTTGCCACTGGTGTGATGCTCGAGCCCGAGTACTCGATCCCGCAGGTCCTTAACGCTGGGGCACTGCCCGAAGGCGTTGGTTTCCTGGCAGCGCTCGAATCCCAGGGCTACCTTGATGATCCAGGCGCCGGGGTGACGACGATTCTCGACGGCTGGTCAGTCGAGCAGGCCGCGGCGTCGGGTGCCGCGTCGGCAAAGCTTCTGCAGTCGTACCATCCGGACCGGCCACTCGCCCGAGCGCAGGAAGCGGTGGCTGCAAGCATTCTCGCCGACTGTCGACGAGTCGGGTTGCCGCTGGCAATGGAACCGCTGTTCTATGACCTGGACTCCCCGGAGGATCGGCCCCGCGTCGTCGTCGAAACGGCACGCCGATTCGCGGCGCTTAGCCCCGACCTCCTCAAACTG
>NZ_JBDNIJ010000136.1:0-1691 GCF_041688325.1 Ilumatobacter sp. | reverse complement strand
GGCGACTACATCGCTGAGCCAGTCTTCGACACGAAGATGCGCGCCGTTGCAGTCGACTATCCCGTCCTTGATGCTGTGATGTTCGGAGTCGCTGCATGGTTGCTGTTCATTGCACGTCGACAGTCGCCGAGCCTCGTCATGGTGGCGCTCGGGTTGGTCTCGATGGTCGCTGGCAACGCGATCTACAACGTGCAATCAATCGACGGCGCATTCGGCCCAGGTGGCCTTGCGGAGCTGTTCTGGATCACGTTTGCTGCGCTTCTCGGCCTGGCCTGTCTCCATCCCTCGATGAAAAGTCGACCGCCCAGCAGCGCAGGAACCTGACCGCCTGATTGAACCTGCCGCTGGCACCACGCAGGTCGCCCGGGCCCGGGCCAGACTGCGCGCATGACAGATGTTTCGATCCTTGCAATCGTCGGCAGCTTGCGCACCGAGTCGGTCGTTGCACTACACGATGCCGCCAAAGGCATCGGACGCTACGGCGACAAGTTAAATGAGCACGGGGAATTCACCGACTCGCAAACTGGCGCCGACCTCGCTGACTTCGTGAGCCGCTTTGCCGAGCACTGCAGCACGTCTGCGAGCCCACCGGCGGTGTGAGTGACAAGATGCGGTAATGCGCGGCGGAGGATGCTTCAGAACAGGCATCGTCGTGGCCGCGCTGGTGGCCGCGTCATGTTCAGGGTCTGACCAAACTTCTGACACCCTCCCTCCCAAGCAGCCCGCACCCGAGCAACCCGCACCCGAGCAACCCGCACAGCCCGCACCCGAGTTACCAGCAGAGTTGTCGGCGGAGCACTCCGAGCAGCCCGCAGAGCTTCCCGAACCTGTCCGCGGCGGCACGCTGCGGTATGGCCTCGAAGCCGACGTCGATGGACTGAACCCGGCGTCGTCGGTCCTCTCTGCGCCCGGCCAGGTCATGGCGAATGCGATTTTCGACACGCTCGCCGCGGTCGCGTCCGACGGCAGCATCGTTCCCTACCTCGCAGAATCGTGGGAACCCGTCGACGGTGACCTGACGACCTGGCAGGTCACACTCCGCCAAGGGATCACGTTCCACGACGGCACACCCTTCGACGCCAGTGCCGTACAGGCAAGCTTCCAAGCTCAGTTCGACAGTCCGCTCATCGGCTTCGGTCTTCGACCGTTCTATCCAGCTGAAAATGCCACGAAGGTGATCGACGAGTTCACCATCCAATACAACCTGCTCGATCCGAACGCCCGGTTCCCGGCGACGCTGAGCACCCAGGGCGGCTACATAGCATCGCCCACGTGGCTCGCCGCCGCCCTCCTCGATCCGGCGCTTAACCAGGCCCCAGTCGGCACCGGTCCGTTCAAGATCGAAAGTCGCACGCTCGACTCGGTCACCCGCGTCGTACGCAACGACGACTGGTGGGGCGGTGATGTGTATCTCGACGCGATCGAGTTCCTACCAATCTCGGATCCTGACACCCGTACCGACCTGTTGAACAGCGGCGACCTCCAAGCGATCCAGACGACGAATCCGGCATCGATCATCGACCTGCAAGCTGACGACGGCATCGTCAACGTCATCGACACGTCAGGGGAGGAAAGCTTCGTCATGCTCAACGCCTCGCGCCCGCCGTTCGACGACCTGCGCGCCCGCCAAGCGCTGACGCTGGCCACACCGCTCCAGGCGTATCGCGACCTCATCGCCCTTGGTGTTGCGC
>NZ_JBDNIJ010000135.1:0-8090 GCF_041688325.1 Ilumatobacter sp. | reverse complement strand
GGGAAGTGGAGGGGGAAGTGGAGGGGGAAGTGGGCCCAGCACGGGTCGATTCGATTGTGCTCGCATGAAATGTTAGGTTCACCTAACAAATGGAGTAGGAAATTGTTAAGCTTGCCTAACTATGAGATCACTACGACCCCGCTCCCGCTTCCTCGCCGCAGGCATCACTGCAGCGTTGGCGATGGCCGCATGCGGCAGCGACGACGCCGATTCCACTTCCAACGAGAGCCTGACGACGAACGTACCGACAGCTCAGTTGCCCAGCGCCACTTCACCAACCACTGACATGTCGTCCACTGATGCACCTGCTGCATCAACCGCAGAGACGCCAGCAGTTGCGGCGACCCCGGCAGATGCCGGGTATGCCTATGCCTCGAACGTCGACAGCCACCGTCTTGTGGTCAACGACGTTTGCGAGGTCAAGGAACTCCTCGATGTCGACAACGTTGACTATGACGCCATCAACGTGCTGTACACCGACGGCAAAAATTCGGTGAAGAGCGACGGGTACCGAACGATTGGCGGATTCGCATCGAGTGCAGACCGCAAGCACGGCCTGAGCGATTTCTATGCAGTGCCCGCGCCGCTCAACGACTTCGTTTCGTCGGCAATTGCTGGCACCGGCCTCTTCGAAGGAGCCACCGACAGCGCTCGCGCACAAGGCATCGAAAAGGGGATCCAGAACCAAATCATGGTCGCCTGGGTTGTTCATGAACTCAACACCGCCGTCAGCAAAGCGGAAGAAGGCAACTTCGACATCGCCAAAGGAGCGGTCCACAACTGGGATGAAGGATGGGCGTTCTACGCTGGCGCCGAGCCAGGGTGTGGTCCGCACGGAACAGCAGACTCGCGCGGCAAGAACTTTGGAACGCTGACTGATGACGGCAGTTCGGTAGCCAACGCGGCGATCCTCGCCGCAATGATGACCGGTCGAGACGCGCTCCTGGCCAGTGACGTGGAAGGGGCCAAGGCCGCCGCCGCCGACGTCATCAAGAATGTCGTGGTCACCTACAGCCAGGCGGCCATTCGATACGCAACGCTGATCGAAACCGACGTTGCTGAGAGCGACGACGACGCTGCATCCAAGCACATTGCCGAGGGCCTTGCCTTCTGGCGAGTTATCGAGGCATACGTGACTCCCGCTGGCGCCGATGGCGAAACGATCAACGCCATCTTTGCCCTCGGCGGCACACCCGGCGCCAACGGTGGTGGCGATGCTGTCCGTACCGCATTACAGCCGGCTTGGAACGCCCTCGGCATCACCGCGGCCGACATCGGTACACTGGACTGATCCGTGGGATCGTTCGCCTGACCGCGAGTGTCGACAGAGCCGAGGCTGGCGTCGTTGCAGTCTGACAAGCTCCCGACGGGCGGCTACGTTCGGAACATGTTCGAGACGTCGCTCCCCACCGCACCCTTTGGCAGCACGGGCCACCAATCAACCAGAGTCATCTTTGGTGCAGCGGCGCTGGGAGGAATGAGCCAGGAGCGTGCCGACGCGACGATGGAGTCCGTTGCGCGATGGGGCATCAACCACATCGACACAGCTGCGTCATACGGCGAATCGGAAGACCGGCTCAAGCCGTGGCTTGCGAATCACCGGGCCGACGTGTTCCTCGCGACCAAGACCGGCCGTCGGTCAGGCGCGGGGGCACGCGAAGAGCTCGAAAAGTCCCTTGAGCGAATGGGCGTCGACCACATCGACATGGTGCAGCTCCACAACCTCGTCGAAGATGACGAGTGGGAGCGGGCCCACGCTTCGGGCGGAGCGGTCGAAGCACTTGCTGCGGCTCGCGATGAAGGCTTGATTTCGCACGTCGGCGTTACTGGCCATGGTCTTCGGATTGCGGGCATGCATTTGCGCAGCCTTCAGGCGTTTGACTTTGCATCGGTCCTGCTGCCGATCAACTTCATCTTGCTCGATAATCCGGCCTATCGCATGGACGTCGAAGCTCTCCTTGGGCTCTGTTCCGAGCGTGGCGTCGCAGTCCAGACCATCAAAGCCATTGCACGCGGCCGGTGGGCCGACGGTGAGGTCAGCGGACCGGGCAAGTTCAGCTGGTACGACCCGCTGACTGATCAGGAACCCATCGACCGTGCTGTCCGCTACGTGCTTTCGAAGGAGCAGCTCTTCTTAAACACCACGAGCGATGCGCGCAAGCTGCCCATGGTCGTCGATGCCGCATCCGGCGATCTCACTGCTCCGTCCGCCGACGAGATGCGGGCCGACATCGAAGCCGAAGGCATCACGCCGTTGTTCGATGCAGAAGAGCTCGATCGGATCTGACGAACCGACTGCTCGTCATGTTCTGAAGATGTTCGGTTCAGTGGGCTTTTCGAATCTCAGCCGTGAGTGGGTGGCGGTTACGATGTCGCCTGTGTCAGCACCAGCCGATCAAGCAAGTGGTTCCGGATTTGGAGCCAACTCCTGGCTCGTCGAGGAGATGTACGAGCGATTCGTCGCCGACCCCGGATCGGTGAGCGACAGTTGGCAGGAGTTCTTTGCCGACTACCAGTCTCAGGCGCCAAGTATTGCCGCCGCTGCTGCTGCATCGCCTCAGGTCAGGGCTAACGCAGAGGTCCACGGCGCCATGGCGCCGGTCGAACAGCTTCCTGCGCCGCCGCCAGCCGCTTCAGCTGCTCCCGCCCCTGCGCCCGTGGACAAGCAACCAGAAGAAGAGCCAGGCAAGCCAATCCGTGGCGCTGGCGCTGCCATTGCTCGCAATATGGAAGCCAGCCTCACGGTGCCGACGGCCACCAGCTTCCGCAACGTGCCAGCCAAACTGCTCGAAGTCAACCGCAAGGTGATCAACGGTTTCCGTTCCCGGTCGGGGCAAACCAAGATCAGCTTCACCCACCTGATCGGCTGGGCCATTGTTCGGGCAATCGCTGACGCCGTCCCAGCAATGAAGAACTCCTACGCCGTTGGTGACGATGGCAAGCCTCGCCTCATTGTGCACGACCACGTGAACATGAGCCTCGCGGTCGATGTCGAGAAGAAGGATGGCAGCCGGACGCTGCTTGTTCCCGTGCTTCGCGACTGCGACACCAACGATTTCAACGGCTTCCTCGCGGCCTACGAAGAAATCATCCGCAAGGTCAAGTCCAATAAGCTCACGGTTGACGACTTCCAAGGTGCCAACATCAGCCTGACCAACCCTGGCGGCATCGGCACAGTGCAGTCGGTGCCCCGCTTGATGCCAGGCCAGGGCCTCATCGTGGGCGTCGGCAGCATCGACTACCCAGCCGAGTTCGAAGGCGCCGACCAGCGCAACCTCAGCTCGCTCGGCGTCAGCAAGGTCGTCACCGTCACGAGCACCTATGACCACCGCATCATCCAGGGAGCAGAGTCCGGCCTTTTCCTGAAGCGTGTCCACGAACTCCTCCTCGGAGAGCACGATTTTTACGCCGAGATCTTCGCATCGCTTGGCGTCCCGTACGAGGCGGTGAAGTGGCGTCCCGACGTCAGCCCGATGAACCGCGAAGAGACGATGCTGGCCAAGCAGATGGCCGTCGCCAAGCTGATCCGCGTGCACCGCGTCCGCGGCCACCGGATCGCTGACCTCGATCCGCTTCGCTGGAAGCAGCCGCACATGCCGCGCGAACTCGACCCGGCCACGTACGGCCTGACGATCTGGGACCTCGACCGAGAGTTCCTCACCGACGGCGTCGGTGGCGTCGACAAGATGCGCCTCGGCGACCTACTCGGCGTCTTGCGCGACGCCTATTGCCGGACGATCGGCGTCGAATACATGCACATCCAGAGCACCGACGAGCAGCACTGGATCCAGGAACACGTCGAAGTCGGCAACCAGGTCAAGGGCTATCCCGAGCCGACGAAGGAAGAGAAGTACCGCATCCTCGAACGACTCAACGCCGCCGAGTCGTTTGAAAAGTTCCTCGCCACCAAGTACGTCGGGACCAAGCGCTTCGGTATCGAAGGCGCCGAATCGGCGATCCCGATCCTCGACGAAATCCTCAGTCATGCAGCCGACGACGGCCTTGACTCGGCGATCTTGGGCATGGCACACCGCGGCCGCCTCAACGTGTTGTCCAACATCATGGGCAAGGACTACGAGGCGATCTTCTCCGAGTTCGAAGGTCACCTCGACCCGTCGTCCGTGCAGGGGTCGGGTGACGTCAAGTACCACCTCGGTACAAAGGGTAAGTACGTCAGTCCGTCTGGTGCCGACATCAAGATTGAGCTGGCCGCCAACCCGAGCCACCTCGAAACCGTTAACCCGATTGTCATGGGCATGGTCCGTGCAAAGCAGGACCAGATCGAACCACCCGGTTCGTTCCCTGTGCTCCCGCTCCTGATTCATGGCGATGCAGCGTTCGCCGGTCAGGGCATCGTGGCCGAATGCCTCGCAATGAGCGATATCGGCGGCTACCGCATCGGCGGCACGATCCACCTGATCATCAATAACCAGATCGGGTTCACCACGTCACCTGAGTTCTCACGTTCTTCGCTGTACTGCTCTGACGTCGCGAAGACCGTGCAGGCCCCGATCTTCCACGTCAACGGTGATGACCCTGAAGCCTGCGTCAAGGTCGCCCGGCTCGCCTGGGAATACCGCCAGGAGTTCCACAAAGACGTCGTCATCGACATGGTCTGTTACCGGCGTCACGGACACAACGAGGGTGACGATCCGTCATACACCCAGCCGCTCATGTACAAGGCGATCGCCGAACGTCGCACGGTCCGCAAGCTGTACGTCGAGACGCTGGTCCGCCGTGGTGACATCACGATCGACGAGGCAGAGCAGGCGCTCAGTGACTTCCACGACAAGTTGCAGACAGCGCTTGACGAGACCCGCGCGCAAAATCCGGGTGACGTGACCGCCGCTCGCTCGCCGAAGCCGCTCGGTGTTTTGCCCCACATCCCGACCGGAGTGGACCGAGCAAAGCTCGACAGCATCTTCAACAAGCTGACCGACTACCCCGAGGGTTTCACGATCCACCCGAAGCTCGGCAGGCAGTTCGAGACGCGGGCCAAAATGTACGCCGACGGTGAGGTCGACTGGGCGCTTGCCGAGGCAATGGCGTTCGGTTCGCTCGTCCAGGAGGGCCACCCGGTACGGCTCGCCGGTCAGGACTCGCGTCGCGGTACGTTCAGCCATCGCCACGCCGCGTTGATCGACAACAACACCGGTCATCCGTGGATCCCACTCGACAACCTTGACGATGCGGCGGCGAACTTCTGGGTCTTTGACTCGCTGCTCTCTGAGTACGCAGCGATGGGCTACGAGTACGGCTACTCCCATGGCAACCGTGACGCGCTTGTGCTGTGGGAAGCCCAGTTCGGTGACTTCGTCAACGGCGCCCAGATCATCATCGATCAGTACATCGTTGCCGCCGAAGACAAGTGGAAGCAGCAGAACGGTGTCGTCCTGCTCCTGCCGCACGGCTACGAGGGCCAGGGCCCAGAGCACAGCTCGGCACGCATCGAGCGGTTCCTCACCTTGGCTGCTGAAGACAACATGCAGGTCGTCAATACGACCACGGCGGCCAACTTCTTCCACCTCCTGCGCCGCCAGGTGCATTCGGAACGCCACACGCCGCTGATCGTGTTCTCGCCAAAGTCTGGTCTGCGGATGAAGCAGACCCGATCGTCTATCGACGAGCTGACAACCGGGTCCTTTAACGAGGTGCTCGACGATCCGGGTGTACTCGATGCCAACGCAGTCACGCGTATCGTGTTCTGCTCAGGCAAGGTTGCATGGGACGCGATAGCCGAGCGCGACGAGCGCAATGCCGCCGTTGCTATCGTTCGCATCGAGCAGCTGTACCCGTTGCCAACCGAGCAAATGCGCGACGTGCTGAAGAAGTACCCGTATGCCAAGGAACTTCGCTGGCTGCAAGAAGAGCCCGAGAACATGGGTGCTTGGAACTTCATCGAGCACAACGTGTGGCGCATCAAAGACGAGGGCTACGACCTCCGTCATGTAACTCGCGCACCGTCGGGCAGCCCAGCCACAGGCAGTAAGGCGATCCACGACCAAGAGCTTGCACAGCTCATGGATCGGTTGTTCTCGTCGAGCGAGGACTGACTCCGTCAGGCTGAGAGCGAGATCCCGAGGATCGACGCGAGTTCGTCGAGCGCGGGGCCGGGTTTTTCGACCTTGATGGTCTGCATGCCCAGAGCCCGCGCTGGCTTCAAGTTGATCCCAAGGTCATCGAGAAAGACGCATTCGGTCGGCTCGACACCGGCGAGTTCGCAAGCGATTTCATAGAAGCGGGGTTCGGGCTTACGGACGCCAACCTTGCTCGACTCAACCACATGATCGAACTTCGCCATCACGTCTGCCACGTCAGGGCGGCGCTGTGTTGCGGTGTCGTCTGAGACCACATTGTTCGTGAGACATGCCGTGATGTAGCCGGCTGCGATGACGGCGTCGAGCGCGATGACCATCTCGGGGCGGACCGACCCGGAGAGCAACGCCAAGATGTCGGTACCGGGAATCCGATGGCCGAGCGCCTCGGATTCGTTGGCGAAGAGCAAGTCGAACTCGTCGGGTCCGACATCGTTGCGTTCAAGCAACGCCCACGCATTCGAGTCTGGGTTGTGAGTGTTGACCGAGCGAATGAAGTTGGTCGGCAAGGAGTGATTTTCTTCGTACGTGTTGAAGGCATCGAAGGGGCTGGAGAGCACGACCCCACCGAAGTCCCAGAAGACTGCACGCACAATGGTTGGGTTCGGCATGGTTCGAGAGCCTACGATGGGGGAGTACAAAGTCTCGATTCGACTTCGGGTCACCTGGTGCGAACACGGCCGGTACCCGCAGCGATGATCGACGCAGCGTGCAGATCGCCGGAATCGGCGACACGGAGGCTCGAATGGTCGAGCCCCGTCAACAGGAACGAGACAACTGATAATGAACGCTCAGAACGGCCCAGCCCACGTGGTGGTCGACGGGTCGAACCTCGCAACCGAAGGCCGGTCACTGCCCAGCCTGCAGCAGCTCAACGAAGCCGTCATGAGCTTCATGGAAGACAACCCCAACACCGAGATCACCGTCGTGGTCGATGCGACCTTCGGGCACCGGATCGACAAGAAGGAGATGAAGGAGTTCGAAGAGGGCATCTCGAACAACGAGCTCGTTGCACCGCCGGCTGGCGCTGTCGGTCGCGGCGACGCATTCGTACTTGGCATCGCCAACAAGGCGAACTCCACCGTGTTGTCGAATGATTCCTTCCAAGAGTTCCACGGTCAATACGACTGGCTCTTCGACGAAGGCCGCCTCATTGGCGGTAAGCCAGTGCCGCATGTCGGCTGGGTTTGGGTGGCGCGTAACCCGGTTCGCGGTCCGGTCAGCCGCAAGGCCACCCGCGGGTCAAGCAGCAGCAGCAGTGGCAGTAGCGGCAGTAGCAGCGGTGGCGGTCGGTCACGTGGTGGCCGGGGTCGTACCAAGCAAGACGACAACCAGGCACGCGTGGGCAGTCTGGAGGCGAACGCGCCGATGCCCGTACCGAAGGGGCCACCGCCGACGCGCAAGAAGGCTGCAGCACGACAGAGCGAGCCGAAAGCGGCGGTCAGCCCAGCTCCGAGGGGCGGCGATCCGGTGAACGAACTGCTGCCATTCCTTGACTTCGTCGAGCATCACCCTGTCGGAACAAGCATCAACGGCACCGTCGACGCTTACTCGTCGCACGGCGCCTACATCACGATTAACGGCACTGGAGTGCGTGGCTATGTCCCACTCCGGATGATGGCCGCCCCGACACCGCGCAGTGCAAAGTCGATCATGAAGATCGACTCGTCGGTCACGCTCGTCGTTGTGAGCTTCAATGGTTCCCGTCGCAGTATCGACTGTGCCGTCCCCGACATGGCTGATCGGGCTATTGCCGAGGCAGCAGCCGAAGCAGCCGAACGCGATGAGGCCATCGCTGACGTGCTGCTCGAGCAGCAGGTTCCAGCCAAGAAGAAGGCAGCAGGGAAGAAGGCTGCTCCCGCCAAGAAGGCTCCAGTGAAGAAGGCTGCAGTGAAGAAGACCGCTCCCGCCAAGAAGGCTGCAGTGAAGAAGGAAACAGCCACGGCTGCTCCGACCAAGCCGTTGGCAGCCGACAAGACTCCAGCCAAAAAGGCC
>NZ_JBDNIJ010000134.1:0-32908 GCF_041688325.1 Ilumatobacter sp. | reverse complement strand
GTTTAGGACGTGGTAACTTCGCGGTCGACATGATGAGCTGGGTCTGGCAGTCGGTAACGAAGTCGTTTGCCTCCCACTGCAGTGATGTCACGCGTAGTCCCGCATGGGTGGATTGCGTTGAACGCAAAAAATCGTCTTTGGGAGGTTGTCAGTGCCAAGCTATTTGACTCCAGGAGTCTACGTTGAGGAAGTTCCTTCCTCCAGCGCGTCCTTGTCTGCCGGGGCCACAGCAGTTGCTGCGTTCGTCGGTTTTACTGCAAAGGCTCCGACCGACGACGCCTCTGATCCGGACGGTTTGATGCCGCGGCTTGTGACCAACTGGTCGCAGTACGAAGAGGCGTACGGCGGGTTCGTGGCGGGTGCGATGTTGCCAAACTCGGTCTACGGTTTCTTTAACAACGGCGGCAGCATGGCCTACATCGTGCGTATCCCGCACACGACTCCATCGGAAGAGTCTGGCCAACTGGCACTGACCTCCGGTGATCGCGCACTCGGTGCGGCTGTCGAGTTCACCACGGTCAAGCCGAATGCCAGCGTTACCGTAACGATCACTCCCGCTGAAGAAGCCGACGGCGCCGACGATGACGCGCCTCCAGCGTTCGAAATCCTCATCACCGAAAAGGGCGGCGAACCCGAGAGCTACTCCGGTGTCACGCTCGGCGCCATTGCTGACACGATCAACGGAACCTCGTCGCGTGTGAAGGTCGAGACGAAGATCGATGTCGATCAACTCGCCGCCGCTCTTCAGACATTGCCTGCCGGAGTTTTCAACATCGAACCGGCACCGGCCATTCCCAAGGCAGTGCCGGGCAAGGCGTTCAACGGGTCCGAGTCGGCCCGCACCGGAATCAGCGGGCTCACGATCGCTGACGATGTCACGATGGTGATCGTGCCTGACCTGATCACGGCTGCCACCAAAGAAGACGGTTCGATCGACATGGGCATGTGGAAGTCGGTGCAACTGTCGCTGATCAACCACTGCGAGGGTCAGGCAAACCGGATGGCGCTCCTTGATGCCCCTCCCGGAATGTCGCCGATGCAGGTCAAAAAATGGCGCAGCGACGATGCGATGTACGACTCAGCGTTCGCAGCGCTGTACTACCCGTGGATCGAGGTCGACAATCCCGCTGGCACCAACGGCAACACCACAATCATGGCCCCGCCGTCGGGCCACATGGCTGGCGTCTGGAGCCGCAACGATGAGACTCGTGGCGTCTGGAAGGCCCCGGCCAACGAAGTCGTGCGCGGCGCGCTCAGCGTCGAAACCAATATGACCAAGGCCGAGCAGGGCATCCTTAACCCAATTGGAGTCAACTGCATTCGGCCGTTCGGCACCCAAGGTATCCGTATCTGGGGCGCTCGGACGCTCAGCTCGAACACCGACTGGCAGTACATCAACGTGCGCCGCCTGTTCAACATGATCGAGACCACGATCATGAATGGCACCAACTACGCAGTGTTCGAACCGAACGATCAGAAGCTGTGGGAAGGTCTGAAGCGCACCGTCGGGTCGTTCCTTCGAGGCCTGTGGCGAGATGGTGCCTTATTCGGCGCAACCGCCGAGCAGGCGTTCTTCGTCAAGTGCGACGCAGAGAACAACCCACCGGACTCGATCGACCAGGGCAAGGTCATTGTTGAGGTCGGGATCGCGCCGGTGAAGCCGGCCGAGTTCGTGATCTTCCGCGTGAGTCAACTCAAGGACGAGTCGGCCTGAGCCGGCTGAGAAACGAGGAGAAATGATATGCCAGTAACAACAGCAGGCCCAACGACCGACGAGCAATTGATTGGTTCGTGGTTTTCCGTCGAACTCGACAACGGCATCAAGGGAAAATTCACTGATGTCGGCGGCCTCGGCGTTGACGTTGAGGTAGTGGAACACACGAGTTCAGATACCGATACCTCGACCATCAAGCGGCCGGGCAGCACCAAGTATTCAGAGATCACGCTCAAACGTGCATTGTCGCCTGACAAGATGTTTTGGGACTGGGTGAAAAAGATCCGCGACGGTGGCACCGATTTCCGCACCAATGGTGCTGTGGTCGTGTTCGACATGACGAGTGGGACCGAGACGGGGCGATGGACATTCACTAATGCGTGGCCCTCGAAGTGGTCGGCAAGCGATCTTGATGTCGGCAGCGACGACGTGATGTCCGAAGAGGTCACGCTTCAAATCGAACACATCCAGCGAGATAAGTGAGGGCACCATGACTGACGCAAAGGTTCATGACGCAGCATTCCTCGGATCTGTTTTCAGCTTCGAGATCGACGGTTTGACGGGCGTGAATATGTTCACCGCCTGCAGCGGATTGTCGCTTGAGTTCGATGTCATCACACATGACACGATAGCCGAAGGCTCAAAGAAAATTCAGAAGAAGATTCCTGGCCGCCCGAAGTACTCCGAAGTGGTGTTGAAACGTGGTCTCACATCAAGCAAGGATCTCCACGATTGGTTCAAAGAGGTCATCGATGCGACGGCAGCAACGCCATACAAAACGGCAGCAATTGTCGTGATCGATCGCACCGGTGAGCGCGTTGCTGAGTTCAACCTGGAAGGGTGCTGGCCGTCGAAACTGTCGGTTTCGGACCTCGCTGCAGGTTCCGACGCCGTGATGATCGAGGAACTCACCATCCAACACGAGTACCTCAGCTGGGATTAATTCTTCGATGACACTCCGTACCGAATTCTCGTTCATCTTGCCGAAGGGTTTTGTCGATGACGACGGCATGCTTCACCGCGATGGTGAGATGAGGTTGGCGACAGCGCGCGACGAAATAGAACCGTTGCGTGACCGCTCGATTCAGGGGCCTGACGATCCATACCTCACGATCCTCGTGCTCGCACGTGTGATCACGAGAATCGGTTCACTCGAATCCGTCAGCGAACGTGAGGTCGAGCGGCTGTTCGCCGCCGACCTTGCGTTTCTGCAGGATCTCTACGGCATCATCAACTTTGGTGATCAAGCCGACGTTGAGGCGCTGCAGGCCAGCGTCCTGCCGGCCAGCGAACCTGACGACTTGGTCGACGTTGTTTCCGAGGCTGTCGAAGTTGAGGCAGTCGAAGGCGACGAAATTGGAGCTGTGCAGACGTCTTCGCGTCGCCGCGGGCGTATCGAAGAGGTCACACGCTCGGCCAGCGTTTGAACCGGAACGGGTGGCAGAGGTGCGGCTTTATCCCGAACAGGCGCTCTGGAACGAGATTGCCTACCTGGCATATCATCTACATTGGGACATGGACGGGCTGCTCGACCTTGAGCATCCCGACCGTGCGCGACTCGTGCAGTTGGTTGCCGACATGAACGATCGAGCATGGGAGTCGTTGGCCGATGTCAGATGATGCGTTTGTCAACGAACGGGTCACGTCGGCGACCTTTCTGTTTGAGGTTGATGGCGTCGAGATCGGTCGATTCATGGAGGCTGGCGGACTCGAGGTTTCCGTCGAGACCGAGAGCGTCGAAGAAGGTGGACAGAACAGCTTCGTGCACAAATTGCCGGGGCGGATGACCTGGCCGAACATCACCTTGAAGCGTGGTGTGACCAGCAACGATGCGTTGTTGAAGTGGCTCAACGAGAGCTCGGGCGAGCAGTTCTCTGCCAACGGCAACAAGGTCGTGCGCAAGACTGCGGCGATCGTCCTGGTTGGCCCCGCTGGAAAGCGTTTGCGATCGTGGAACTTTGACGGAGCCTTCCCCGTGAAGTGGACGGGACCATCGTTTGCTGCCTCTTCGACCGAGCTCGCTGGGGAACAACTGGAGATCACACACCATGGGTTCCGGGCCAGTGACCACTGATCCGCAGTCATTCGGACAACGCCTTGCGCGCCGTGTCGCGTCGCCAGTGTTGACCCATTCTCTTGGGATGCGCTACATGACGGTCGGTGCGGTTGGACGCGCCAGCCTCGGCTTCAGTCGCGCTGTTGGTCGCTCCCAAGGTATCCGTCCGGTGGTCAATGCCGAGGAGCTCAACTCTTACGCGCTGCGGCCGCCGGCTAGTTTTTGGCGCCGCGACGACGTCGAGGTCCTGCGTTCATACGACCCGGCGGGCGCAATTCCACCGGTGCAGCCTCTCGCCAGCCGTCGATCAGCGGTGAGTCCGACGACGTGGACCGATCGAATGCTGCCACAGGCGGGTACCTCTCACGCCGTGCCAGTTGCCCAGCGCGCTGCAGCGCCGGTGGGATCCGCACCGTCTGAGTTGCCGACCGACTCGAAGTTCGAGCGAATGCGCAAGATGTTCGATGCGCGCACCGGTCGGGCGCCCGCACCGGACGTGCGACCAGAACCAGATCGGGCCCGCGTGCAGCGCGATTCCCAGAGCGGATTTCGACCGATGGCGTTGGAGCCGAACGATGTCGGCGCATTCGGCGGGAGCCGAGGCGATACAGCGGCAGGCCCACGTACCGGCCCGGGTCGCTTGGCCGAATCGATGCGGCCTGAAGTACACGATGGCTCGGCCCTCATATTGCCGGGCCGTTCCGACGGAATCCGGCGTGACACAACGCAACCGCCGTCACGTCCGCCCTCACCCGGACCTCGTTTTGCCCCGACGTCGACTCAGTCTGATCGCGGAGGGTTCACTCGTGGTCGACCGGCTCCGAGTGGCGCCGGGCCGGGAGACAAGCTCGACACGATTCGCAGGTTGATGGACGAGCTCGGCACGTCGGCGCTGTCGAAAAGCCAATTGGCCGGTGACGAATTGCCTGGTGCCGATCCGCGCGCTGGCGGGAGTGCAGCACGTCCGAGCCGACAGGAGCGAGCCGCCAGGCCGGGTCGATCTCCAGAGCAGCCCCGTATCGCTCGGGTCGACCAACGGTCGGCGGGTGAAGTGAGCCGACAGGGACCCGGCAACAGAGCCAGCGCCACCATTGAGCGCCCCTCCCCGACCGACGGTCTGCAAAGCGAGTCTCCGAGAGCTGCGGTCGATGCACTGTCGAAATCGCTTGCCGTCGCGACGCCGCTGTCCGCGAGTCGCCCGCCAGCCACGGGGTGGCCATCGCCGACGGCTGCTGATCTGATCGCCGCATCTGCTCGATTGCGGGCCGGCCGCACGATCAGTCGACGGACGAGCTTCGTTGAAGGTCAGGAGCACTTGCTCTTGAGGTCCGACAGAGCCTCAGCTTTTGAGCTGCTCGCCCAGCCACCGACGCCAACGGCCGCAGTGCTCCGTGAGCGTGCAGCCACCGTGCCCGATGTACGTCCGGTGATCGCGCTGCCATCTCTCGATCAGGTGCCTGACACCGCTGCGGGTAGCCAGCGTGACGTACCGCGAACACGACTGCCCGTCGCCCCGCCCGCCACCCGCCCGTTACCGAGGCTTGGCAAATCACTGCACCTGGGCACGGACGACCTAGTCCGCCGAGTCAGCCTGCCCCGTGTGCTGTCCGCACAGCATCGTCCCGTCAGCGTCTTGCGGAGCCGGCCGCTCGGTGTGGCACCGTCCGTTGCTCAACCCGAATCGAAGCGCCACGATGTTCGTGATGTTCGTGATGTTCGTGATGTTCGTGATGTTCGTGATGTTCGTGATGTCTCGTTCGTGGAGACACCAGGCGAGCGCCTTGGCCGTTCCAGCGATGCATCGCCCCGGCAGGTTGCGGAGTCATTGCGACCTGCCCCGCCCAGTTGGATTGCAGCCGAGCGACCTCACGCTGGCACGGTGGAACCGTCAGTCGGTCCATCGATTGTGGGGCGGAGCGGGGGGCGCAGACTCATGACTGACCGGCCCGCATCAAGGATGCAAGGCCAGGCTCAACGCGTCGTTCGGCTTCGGACCGAGCCCCGAACCGTCAACGACGGAACGACCGACCAGGCTCGCCGCACCGGTGAGACAGGCCACGTCGGTCAGGCTCGGGCCGTCCGTCTGCCCGCTGCTCGCGTGACTTCGGACCGGCACCGTGCTGGTGACGGACCAGTCGACGGCATCCCTGCGAATCCTGCCGTGATGAGCTTTGCGGATGCTCGGTTGGTTTGGCCTGTGAATCGGAGTTGCACCGTTTCCACGCCGCAGCCGGAGCTGCAACGGAAGCCGTCGCTGTCGCCTTCGTCGCTTGCTTCGGTGGTCGACCGTGACACCTTGCAGCAGGCCATTCGCGGTGAGGCCTCGACCACGATGTCACCCGATCGAGGACGTCGGTCGATCGTTGCTCCAGGTAGCGGGGCGTTGATCGCTGCGCTCCGTCATCCGGGTTCTTTGGCTGCCAAAGTACACACCGATCAGCCATTGCCTGGACCGTCTCGGCCCAACACGATCCGGCCTGTAACGGTCGCCGGCGAGCAAGCCCTGCGTCTCTCCGGACCAGACGTCGGCCCGGTCGCCAGCGCCCTGTCCACCCGGCCAGCTGTGATGAATCCGCGGTTGCAACGCTCGCTCAACGAGCCCCTTCAGCGGTCACCGACGCCTGACCTCGGTGATCGATTTCTCAGTGAACTGTCGGAAACGATCCAGCGCCGGCCTGCGCCTTTGCCGATGCAGTTCAGGCCGATGGCCGATGCGATAGCGGGGAGGCGTTCGGTCATGCTGTCGACCGACCACGCATCGCGTCGAGCATTGCGTTCGGTTGGCAAGGTCGCAGCGACCGTGTCCGATGTGATCCATTTCGATCCTGGTCATGTACCTGGGCATCGGGTGTCTGAAGTGATCGCCCACGAGCTGACACACATCGCTCATCCCTCCCCGAAACCGCGATTCTTCGACGACATCGACGACGGCCCGGAGGAGCGTCAAGCCGAGCAGATGGCCAAAACGATGTCTCGCTCGCCGCTCCGCCCGAGCGCGTCGCTGCTGACGCCACCGAAGGTGGGTACCTCGGCACCAGCGCAACGTTCGGTGATTCGTCGCAGCCCCGCAGGCAGTGCGCCGGTAGGGCCGGCGCCAGTGATCAATGCGTCTGGAATAGTCAGCGCGGCAGCCCTTGCAGCACAGATGACCGGCGCCCCCGCTGCTGTACCGCGAAGCACGGCGTCAGTTCAGGCGGCGCTATCTATGGTCGTGCCGACCCCGGCGGCAGCCCCAGCCGCAGCGCCGCCAGCACGGGCACCGTCCGCATCGCAAATGTTCGACACCCCTGCTGCAGATGAGTGGTTCAAAGAACAGCTCCGTGACAACTTCAGCCACATCATGAACATGATCGAGGATCGAATGATCGAAGAACTCGAGCGCCGCGGTGGGCGGATCTGGGGAGGACTCTGAGATGGCCACGCAGATGCAGAAGGCGTACCTCGAAACCGAAACAGGCGGTCGTATTGACTGCATGTTCAATCCGGCGACGTTTGCGTTCGCCACCCAGAATCGTTGGGAATCCGACCAAATTCCCGGCAAGGACACGCCGTCACTGCGGTACGCGGGCGGGGCGGGTGGCACCTTCAATCTCAGCCTGATCTTTGACACCACTGACACTGGCAAGGCCGTCACCTCCTACACCAACAAGCTCCTCAAGCTGATGGACGTTGACACCGCGCTGCCTGGATATGACGCAGCGAAAAACAACGGGCGGCCGCCGTGGGCGAAATTTCACTGGGGTACTCACGTTCACTCGTTCAAGGCGGTAATCACGTCGACGAATGTCACGTTCACCTACTTCTCGAACGAGGGTCTGCCACTGCGCGCGAACGTCGAACTTTCCTTGCAGCAGTACGAAGCGGACGCGAACTGGGGACCCCAAAATCCGACGTCTGGAACCCCGAACCCGAATCGCACGCATCAAGTGCAGGTCGGCGAGACGCTCGATCGGATTGCGGCTCGATATCACGGTGATGCGACGAAGTGGCGCGAGATCGCGATCATGAACGGCATCGCTGATCCGCTCGACCTCAATCCTGGCCAACTTCTGTCAATTCCTGAGCGAGGCGCGTGACGTGACCGAGACGATTTTCGTCCCGGAGATCAAGGTTGGCGGCGTGAAGCTGGAGACCCTGGATCCTGATGCGGCCCTTGCAGAACTACGCGTGTCGCGCTCGTCAGGATCAGCGGCCAGTGCGCAACTGTGGATTGACATGACCGACAGCGATGTCGACTCGATTCAGGTTGGGTCAACTCTCGAGATCAACGTCATGTCCCTGGACGGTCCGCAAGCTGGGGGGCCGATTTTCGAGGGCTCGGTGACGAGCATCGGCATCGAGGTCGAGGCCCGGCGGACTCAACTGATTGTCGGGGCGCATGACGCGTCGTCTGCGCTTGGTCGGGCGACTGTGTCGACTTCTCGCTTGAATATGAGTGCCAGGGACATCATCAGCTCGATCGCGTCCGACTTCGGGCTGACAGCCGATATCGAGGGTGATCTTGGCATGGAGCCATTCCCCCATTTTCAAGAGACCGGTACGGCCTTCCAAGCCGTCACCGATATCGCCCGGACGTACGGCTGCGAGTGGTTCGTGAAGGGCACGAAACTGGTGGTGAAACGCCGCGCCAAGTCTCCGCCGATCAAGCTGAGCGGAGACACGGATCTCCGACGGTTCTCGGCGCGGTTCAGCGCCATCGATCAGATGAAGTCGGTGACGGTTCGCCAGTGGGACTCGGTGCAACAGAAAGTCGCAGAGTCGACTCTTGTCCAATCGGGACCGTCTGACGTTCCGATCACTGGTCGCGGTCGAGACAAGAGCAAGGCGGCCCAGAAGCCCGGCGTCGGTGTCGCAATGCCAGGCCTGGGTACGGCCACGCTGCAGCCAAAAACGTTGGCGGCCGGGATCGACGAACGCAGCCAGGCTGCGATGCTGACCGGTCGCGGTGAAGTTGATGTGTGCTCTGAGCTCGTGCCTGGGGCTCGAATCGAGCTGAAGGAGGTCAAGACGGAATGGAATGGCACCTACTACGTCACTGCGGCCGAGCACGTGTTCGGAGTGAACAAGCCATTTGTTACCCGCTTCACGTTGGGTGGGCTGGAACCAGCGACGCTCGTCGACCTGCTCGGGCAGCCACAGGCCGGAACCCGAGACCGCCTGGCGGGCGGGCTGGCGATCGGTGTCGTCACCGACAACAAGGATCCCGATGGGCTCAACCGGGTCAAGGTTCGTCTCCCGATTCTGTCGGATGACAATGAGAGTTGGTGGACCCGCCTCGTGTCTGCTGGTGCCGGCGGCGGTCGCGGGTGGGCAATTGTGCCCGAGGTCAATGATGAGGTCGTCGTTGCCTTTGCCCATGGTGATATCAATCAGCCGTACGTCATTGGTGGGCTATGGAGCGAGAAGAACAAGGTGCCTGACGTGTCCGGCATGATCGGCGACTCTGTGGTGCATTCGAGAGCGTTTGTGTCCCGAAAGGGCCATCGTCTCGAATTTCATGATGGAAAGGGCGACGGTAAAGACTTCATCGAACTGCAGTTAAAAAACGCGACGACGAAGCTCTATCTCGGCGAGGACGGAATCGAGTTGCATTCCGCCGACCAAGATATTCAGGTGAAGACGGGTGACGCCACGATCGATCTCACCAAAGCGGGCGACATCAAGATGAAGGCGAAGAACATTGAGATCCACGCGACGACAAAGTTGCAGCTGAAGACCGATAGTGGCGACATCATGCTGACGGCGGGAGCGAATGCGAAAATGAAGGCGAAAATGAAGGCCGAGGTCGACGGCACTGCAGGCGTCTCCCTGAAGTCAGCAGCGATTGCTGAGATCAAGGGAGCGATGGTGCAGCTCAACTGATGTCTGATCCAACTGACTTCATTGGTCGGGGCTTCTCGTTCCCGATGCGCATCGACCAATCCGGGTCGATCTCCATGAGCGTGGGCAGCGACGACATCAACAGCTCGATCCGAATGGTGCTGACAACGGCCCCCGGTGAACGATTGATGCGCCCGGAGTTCGGCTGCCGCATCTGGGAGCTCCTCTTCGAACCGATCAACGCCAACACGCTCGGGCTGATGAGTGAGGCCGTTCGGGAGGCAGTCGCTCGCTGGGAACCGCGAGTCACGCTTGAAGACGTGCGTTTGGAACCTGCAATTGGTTCGAACGGAGAGGTGAGGATTCACCTCGACTACCGGATCCGCGCCACGAATGACCAGCGAAACCTGGTCTACCCCTTCTACGTCATTCCACGAGAGGACGAGTCATGAGTCTGCCGTTGACCAATCTTGATGATCGGTCCTTCCAGGACATTGTCGACGAAGCAAAGCGGATGATCCCGCAGCTCTGCCCTGAATGGACGAATCACAACCTGTCCGACCCCGGCGTTGCGCTCATCGAATTGTTTGCGTGGATGACCGAGATGACCCTGTTTCGTCTGAACCAGGTTCCGGATGTGTTCTACACCCGGATGCTGAACCTGTTGGGATTCGAGCAGTTTCCCGCCTCAGCAGCGCAAGCTGAGTTGACCTTCTGGGTGGGTGGTGGAGACCTGGACGGGGTCACTATCCCGGCCGGTACACAGGTGACAACGGTCGGGGGGGTCGGCGAACAACGAGTGTTCACCACATTGGCGGATCGGCCGATTTCAGAATCGCCACTGATCGCTGCGTTGACGGCAGAGGGCGAGGCAAACTTCGTCAACGTCTGGGACGAGTTGTCCCTCGGGCTGTCCGACGTGACGTGCTTCCCGCGTGAGCCGATCGCGCCAGGGGACTGCTTCTATTTGGGCTTCGGCAGTTCGTTGGCAGGCAACGCGGTCCGGTTGAACGTGCAGGGCAGCGCCCAGGGAATCGGCGTCATCCCCGATCGGCCTCCACTGATTTGGGAGGTCTGGCAGGGCGAGGGGTGGATCAAAGCCGAGATTCCTCAGCTTCCCGGAGACCGCCATCTCGCCGACACGACGGGTGGGTTGAATCGTGACGGCACCATCCTGCTCCTGGTGCCGAACGCTCACGAACGGCTGACGCTCGGCGGTACCAGTGCGTACTGGCTCCGTGCTCGCCTCTTGCCTCCCGCAGCTGACCAGCCCGCGTATCGGGCATCGCCGCGGTTGCGTCGCGTATCGGCGGCGACGGTCGGGGGGACTGTCCTTGCTGAGCACAGCGACGTCATCCACGGGGAGATGTTGGGAATGAGCACTGGGAAGCCAGACCAGGCGTTCAATCTCGCCCGACGGCCGGTGCTCCCACGAGACTCGCACGAGACGCTCGAAGTGACCACGTCGACCGAGACGCAGGTGTGGCACGAAGTGACCGACTTTGTCGACTCTGCACTCAACGATCGACACTTTGCGCTCGATTCATCGACGGGTGGCATTCGTTTCGGGCCACTGATTCGCTACCCGTCCGGGTCGATGTGCCAGCATGGCGCCGTACCCGCCGAGGGTGCTGAACTGCGCTTCACGACATATCGCAGTGGCGGAGGCCTGGTGGGCAACGTGGGTGCTGGCACTCTGAGTGGGTTGCGTACCGCGATCCCGTACGTCTCGGGTGTCGTCAACTTGCAGTCGGCAGACGGAGGTGTCGACGCCGAAACAGTCGAGAACGCCAAGCTTCGTGGACCTCAGTCGGTGCGCGCCGGGGGCCGGGCCGTGACCGTGTCGGACTTCGAACGTTTGGCGAGCGAGTCTCATAGCCGGATCGGGCGGGTGCGTTGCCTGGCTCCTGTAACGCCTGGCGATCCGGTTCGGCTTCTTGTCGTCCCGAAGATTGAAAACCGGCCCGAGACCCTCACGCTCGACGACTTTGCCCTCCCCGATGACATGATTTCCAGGATTTCGTCGTACCTCGATGATCGACGTGTGCTCGGCAGCATGATCGAGGTCGGAACGCCGTACTACCAGGGTGTCACCGTGGCAGCTTTGCTGACCGGCCGCCCCGGCCGGCCCCTGGCGCTCGTGCGTGAGCGAGCGATGCGCGCGCTGTATGACCACATCAATCCCCTGACCGGCGGCCCTGACCGAACCGGGTGGTCTTTTGACGACGATCTCAACGCCGCAATGATCTTCCAACTCCTCGACAGTGTCGAGGGTGTCGAACGAGTTGAGGAAGTGTTGTTCTTCGAGTATGACCTCCGCAATCAGCAACGCATCGGATTTGGCAAAGAGATGATCAAGCTCGCCCCGGATTCCCTGTTCCTGTCCTCGAACCACCAGGTGGTTGTGCAATGAGACGCGACGACTGGCTGCTTCACCAACTCCCGGTTGGGATGACCGACGACGACTTCTTCGTCCGGTTTGTCACTATCTTCCAGCGTGTTGCCGACACGGTCGTGCAGCAGGTCGATGGTGTCGCGCACGCATTTGACCCAACGGTTGCTCCAGACAACATGGTCCGGCTGATGGCGGAATGGTTTGGTGTCGACTGGGTCGACTCATCGCTCGATGTTCGGCTGCAGCGCGAGATCGTGATGCGCTACGCCGAGCTGATCCCTTGGCGCGGAACCCGCCGGGGCATGGTGGAGTTGCTCGAACTGTTGACTGGCGCAGATGTCGAGGTCCGCGATACCGGTGGCGTGTTTGCTGAAGGCGAGGCACCCGAAGATCCGCCGCATGTGCGGATCGACGTGCAGTCGCTGGGCTGGAACAACCGGAAGGACTTCGCTCAGATCGTGCGTGACGAACTGCCCGCCACGGTGACCTTCACCGTGTGGATGGCCGGCTCGCAGATCTGGCCGGCAGCAGACGACGGTGCAGCAGCGGCCACTGGGCAGCGCCCGAATGAGGCAATTGCTGAACGCAGCACGACAGGAGAGTCCAACGATGCCTGAGATCACGTGCCCGGAATGTGGCAACCAAGCAAGTCTCGTGGCAATCCGTCGCGGTGCCGAGGAGTTCTGCCCGCAGTGCGACTTTCCGCTGTTCTGGGCATCCACGGCGATCCCAGCCATGAGCCGGGGGAGCAACATTGATAACACGCTTCGCCGCCTCCCAGGTGCCGGCGGCCGCCGCCCTATCGGGAGCAAGATTTGCCCGGGGTGTGGCGAACTGAACCCGGTTTCCAACGTTGACTGTCTGCGGTGCGGTGTCGAACTTGATCCTCGGCAGCCGGAGCCGGAGCCGGAGCCCGAGTTGATTGTCGCGGTGTTTGCCCCGCCGGCGCTGGTGTGGGTGGCCGACCCACCAGAGAAGCCGTGGCTGCTCTGGTGTATCTGGGCGGCATCGTCTATTGGGGTCTTGGTGTTCCTCGGCCGTTGATGCAGCTGGACCGTCTCAGATGAGCACGATGTTCTTCGTGATGTTCGTCGCTGAGGTTCCATCGATCGTGGGCAGTACCTCCAAGGCGCTGTTGGGGGATTCGGCGAGGAATTCGACGGTCCACACTCGGTGTTCGCCGTTTGGGCCGACGTTGAGATCCGCCATTGTGTAGTTCCCGAGAGTCGTCAGACCGTTGAGCGACTCCGCCTGTGCAATTGTCGTTCCTCCCACGACGATCGCTGGCGTGGTGACACGGAACGCTATGTCCTTGGCTGCTTGGCTGCCGGTACTCGTCGTCAGCGTTCCAGAGACGGTCACCGTCGGGAGGAGCTGCTCGGCCAGATTCGTGATGAGCTGATCGGCAATGGGGATCCCTCCACGTGTGCGGTAGCCGGTGGCTTGGATCTGGAGGGTTCCGGCGCCCGTCGATCCCGTCGTGCCAGGTGGGAACTCGAATCTCCCTGGTGATGTCTCGGTTGTTCCGAACGAGTTGGTCAACGTGGCACTGGCTGGCCCGCTGACAGTGACCAGGACGAGGCGGGGAAGGGCAACGATTTTCTTGGTCGTCTGCCCGATCGCCGGAATGAAAGAGCCGTTCATTGGGTCCGTGAAGATCTCTCCGTAGTCGCTCGCAGTTGCTTGGACGCGATACTCGACATTCCCTGGCACCTCAAAGCTGTGCGTTGCACCACTGATCGTGACCGCAATCGGAGTGACTCGACCGTTTATCGTGGTCAGATAGACGTCGAGCCCGGGCGGCGGGGACAATACAGGGGAGGTGCCAGCGGTATCGCGTGCCACGATGACGGTGACCATCGCAACTTTGTTGATGTTGACATTAAGGGTGGTCACCGATCCAGGCTGCATGAACTGCTGTTTCTCGAGGGGGACATAGCCAGTGTTGGAGACGAGAAGGTAAAACGCGCTCGCAGCTCCGAGGGTGACCGTCCGTTGGTAGAGGCCGTTACCGGTGTAGACCTCTGACGGTGGGAGCACCGCAGGGACGAGCGTCCCAGCGCTGTCTCGGAGAGTGAGTGAGCCGCCGATGGGCAGCGACACTGGCACACCAGTTGCGCTGTCGAACTGTGTCACCGATCCGATGAGACGTGCCGCATCAGCAACTGTAGTGACCGTGATGTTATGCGTGCCGTCCGAATTGTTGCCCAATACCGGAATGTTGAACTTCGGCGACACCGTGGTCGTATGCAGTTCGTCGTTGATTGTCAGCGTAAACGTCTCGACCCCGGCGCCACCCTCAAGTTCTGGCGGGACTCCCGCGATCGTCAACCGATTGGCGGCCTCATCGAAGCTCCATGCGGGCGACGGGCACGCGGAGGGGAAAGGAGCTATCGACCCGCACTTCGTGTTCCAGTCCGTGGATTGGTACACCTCGGTCCCAGATGCGAGCGTCCAGCTCAGATTGGGGTAGTCGCCACCGGTCAAGTTGTCCGTCAGGACTGCGGTCAACGTGACGTTTTCGGCGGTGTACGTGAAGTTGGCCGGGGTCGTACTGGGAACCGTCAGGAGCGCCTCATTTGTGCCCAGTGCACGGTAGCCGGGGGGCTGCTGAGTTGCTGTCACAGTGTGCGGTCCGCTGGGCACTGCGGCGAACAAGTAGTCGGTCTGGGAGACGCTGATCACGGTAGACGTCGGCGAGGCAAACTTGCCGTCGGCGAGGTTGGGCTTGACGGCCACGCCGGTGTTGTCGTCAACATCGATTCTGAAGGCGCTTGCGTCGAAGTCGCTGGTGACGGTGACGGTGGGAGCGGCGACGGGGTCACCGTTGCTGTTCTGCCCGACGACCTGGACGGTGAAGTTCTGGTCGAGCGGTGGGAGGACAGCGGTCACCTTGACTGACTTTGCGGCGTTTGATGAGTTTTGAGGGGCCACAATCGTTGTCATGGCCGGGAAAGAAGCGGGCGCTCCGACCTTGTTCTTGATGAGCAGCGTGTACTCCTGGAGTGCGCCAAGCCCGGGAATGACGCAAGCGGCGTCGACAGCGATGCCGCTGCAGTCTCCTGTGATGATCGGTAGCGCCGAGCCCGTGGCTGTGGGTGTGAGGGTGTAGTTGGCGTCCATCGTTACGGTCTTGGCCAATGAGTCAAAGACTTGTAGCTCAAGATCGGTGCGAAGCTCCTCGAGCTTCCAGGGCGTGCCCGACGTGTCTTTGGTGGCGACGTTGACCATACGGAAATCGCCGGAAGGCAGAGTGCCCACGACTGGGTCGGGCGGAATGAAGCCCGGTGTCGTTTCGAACTCGGGGTGGGTGACCGTGAGCCGGTAGTAGCCGGGCGGTCCAGTCAATTCGAATGTGCCGGGGTCGGAACCGGTCGGCTTCGTCGGCGAGATGGACGAGGAGGCGAACGTGCCGCCGGCTGTCGTGCTGTACGTGATATCCAGAATTGCATTGCCGCCGGCCTGGGTGATGTCGAGCCCTGTAAGTCCGGAGGCCCGGACACCCTGGATGCGGCCTCTGATAAAGCCGTACGGCTGCATCGTGACCGTGACCGGCACCTTGGTGCCGGCCTGCATGTCGAACCGCACGTCGATGGAATTGGCGAGGTTCGCCGCTGTATTCGTAGGATCCGTGAAGTCCACGATTGCCGACTCGTGGTCGAACCCGGCTGCTTCGAACGTGACGTCGTAATTTCTGGTTGTGTAGACGGTGGCCGTCCCGGTGTCGTCGACGGTGGCCGGGAAGCCGCGTACCGCGTAGGGCCCGGGCGCCGCTCCGACGACAGTTGGTGTAGCGGCCAGCGCCACTCTGGCTCCGGCAACGACTTCAGTTGCGGAAACCGTTGGCAGCGAAGGCGCACTGCCACCTACGACGCTTGAATTCAAGGTGAGGTCGATCTGGCCCAGTTCGACGAGCTTCGTGGTGAACGGCGTATTTGTTTTGTTGGGCGGGACGAATACGTCGGTTGACGACGTGGCCGCAACCAGGAACTCGTGGTTCGGCGGGGCTGTGAAGTCAACGGTCCAGGTACCAGCGGAGGCCGAGAGGAATTCGAATGTGCCGGGACTGACGGTCGCAGTCTCATCGGGTGTCGGAGTCGCGGGCGCTACGACGAGCACCGGGTTGTTTGTCGGCTCGTACCCCTTGACTGTGACCTTCTGGAAGTTGTTGTCGACGCTGAGGATCTTCACGGTGCCGCTCAACGTCCCCGGATTCGGTGGGAGCATCTGAATGTTGAAGCCGTTTGCGTCGCTTCCCGTCACCACCACGCCGCTCACTGCATTGACGGTGCGGTCCCCTGCTCCGTTGACGGTGACGTTGATGGTGCCGTTGGCGAACTCGCCACTGGGCGCTTCGACGCGGTAGAGCGTTTGGCCGATGACCTGGTTCTTCGGCCCATTGAACTGCCAGACACCAGTCGTGCTGTCGCCCCTTGTTTCCAAGAGGGCGAACGACGACTCCGGCACGAGCTCGGACTGCTCTGGGCCCGAAATGTTCGCTTTGAAGTCGACGATTGCACCTGCGCCGAGCGAGGTGAGCGTGACGCCGCCGACTGGACGCGACTGCCCGTTGCGCTGATCGATCCAAAACGTGGTGCCCTTGAACGTGTTGACCAGCGGTTTGGCCAACGCGAAGTTGACAATCCGGTCGGTATATGCAGATCCGTTACTGACACTCAGATTGGAGAACGAGATCGGTGCGGCCGCAGCGTAGGTCGGTCCGGCCTCTGCGTTGATTGTGCAGTTGGCGCGGTCGAGTTGCTGCTCGGCGAACGTCTCGCGAGGGAAGGTGAACGTGTCGTATCGATCAGACCCACTGACGATTAACTCGTCGGAAAGCGTTGCCGCTGCTTCCTTGGAGCTCGCCCCGGGCGATCGGCCCGTGCATTTCATCGTCACTTTGAGAAGCGGCTCGTCGATCGGCTCGAATTGGACGACTCCGAGGCTGTCGACCGTCGGCCTGAAGACGCGCCCACTGACCTTGGCATACGGATCGGCGCGGATGTCGTTGAGGACCAGTTTTTCAGTCAGTGACGCACGAATCTCAAAGCGGAAGACCCGGTCCGCTCCATTCAACGTGGCGTCAAGGACTTGATCGTTGCGGATTCGGTAGCCCTCGAGGTTTGTCTCGATTCGGTACGACCCGACAGGCAGCGCTTCGTCGGTCTCCCATTCGCCGTCAAGTCCATTGACCGTGACGGTGATCTCTTTCTCGCTCTCTCCAGCAAGGTCGGGTTCGCGAAAGACGCTGAGCTCGTATCCGATGAGTGGTAACCCAGACACCGAGTCGATCACGCGAGCGCTGGCTTTTAACTTCTTGTCGAGCTCAACTTCGATCGTCTGGCCGCTGAGGCCGACGGTCACCTCGCGCCGCGCCGCCGGGTTGTAGTCATCATGCGTGACGGTCACGGTGTATGTGCCGATCGGAACCGTGTATCGCACCTCGTTTGACGACTCGCTCGCAACGAATTTGACGGGAGCCCCACTCGCGGTGTTGAAGAGTCTGACTTCGGCGTTCGTGACTTCGCGCGTTCCCTGCGTGGCACCCTCTTGGTCGATGACGCGGACTGTCAGGTCCCCTTGCAACTGGTTCGAGAGGTCGGCCGGGTCTTTCTTCTGCAGGGCGACAGCGAGACGATCAGGGGGGGTCCCCTCGACAAGCGTGACGAATTCGTATGACGTGACGTATTCGTAGGCGGCGACTGCGATCACATAGTCGCCTGGTGGAAGATCGGCCACATCGAACTCACCCGAATCTGACCCGAAACTGGTCTGGGCGGTAAGGGTGAGGTCGCCGGTTGCGAGTTGCAACGAGGCTCCTGCGATGGGGACGTCGTTACCTGAATTTCGGACCACGCCACTGAGGCGGAGTCGGTCGCCGGTGAGCAGGAAGTTGACACGGGAGACGTCGGAGCGATCAAGGACACGCGTGGTCGACTCTCGATTGAATCCGTCTTGCTCGACGGTGATCGTGGCAACCTGGGGGTTCTTGTCGTCGATGTCGAAGCCCGACAGCGAGAAGGCGCCGACGTCGCCTTCGGTGAGAGTGGTTGTCGTGCGCGGCTCACCGCGTCCGCTGACGGTGACGGCTGCGCCGCCGACTCCGCCCTCCGGCCCGAACACCTGACCGCGAACGGTAGCGACGCCCGGTCGCAGGATCACATCGGTGGGCTTATCTTTCTCACCGGTATCGAGCAACACCTGTTGGACGACCGTCCCGTACCCCGGCAGCGAGGCAGTCAACGTGTAGACCGCCGGCGTGCTGAGTCCTTCGATTTCAAAGGTACCGGTGTCACTGGCGGCGGTCGTTGAATATTCGAGCGTGCCATCGGTGATCGAGATCGCCGCATTGCGCTGCCCGGCAGGCGGACCGGTCAGTGTTCCGACGATTGATCCCTCGCCGGGAACAAGATTGACGTCGACCTCGACAAGCGTTCCATCATCGGTTGGTTCGATCACGAAGGACTGGGACTGGAATCCCACCTTCTGAAACACCAGTTCATACGTTCGTTGGAGTTGCACCTCGCTGAACAGCCAGATGCCGAGACCGTTGGGGAGTCCTTCGCGGGTGACTGGGACCGTCTGACGGATGCGCCCCAGTTCGCTCGCTGAAGTACTGCGCCGCGCCGACCAGATCTTGGACGGCTGGCTTGCGGAACGCGTCGCTGCAAAACCCAAGGGAACGCTCTGATCGGGTGCAGCTTCGCCAAGCTGCAACTCTCGGAGCTTGATCACGACGCCGTCGAGCACATCTGCCGATGAGTCGCCGCTGTCAGTGTCGAGTGTGAGTGTTCCGGTCACGCTGGTCGAAATCGGCGAACTTAGGGCAGCCCGCTTGCTGGTCTCAGCAGAGGTCGGGTCGTCGCCGGTTGTGTTGTCGCCAGTGTTGGAGTTGTTGGATTCGGAGTTGTTGGATTTGGCGCTGTTGTCGGAGTCTGTGGATTCGGCCGTGTTGTCGTCACCGGTGTCGGAGTTGTTGGATTCGGTGGTGTTGTCGGCTGTGTTGTCGGTGGCGTTGGCCTCTTCGGCTCCTGGTTCAGCTGGGTTTGCTGATTCCTGCACCGTGCCGTCGGCGTCAACCGTCTGAGAAGACTGGTCGGATGTGCCGACCTGTTGGCTGCGATCCCACCGATACAAGCCAACCATTCCGCCGGCCCACAACGCGACGACAGTGATTGCTGCAACGATCGATCGGAGGCGTGACGCGATGAGCGGTCGCTGAACGTATGGGGCGGTGATCGCAGTCGACGAAGCAGTGCCACGTGCCGAGAGCAGAAGGTTGTGTTGTGTGGGTTGTCCGAACAGGCGACGTGGGCCGAGAACTTTGGCTCGGGTCGAGGCATGCTCGCCCGGTGCAAGCTGGAACGAATCCCTCTCGAAGCGGACGCGCACCTTCTGCGCTGAACCGTCAACGACGAAGGTGACTGGTTGCGCCTCGTTGTTGGTGAGGTCGAGGATGAACTTGGGCCGACGCTTGCCTCTGATGGTGCTTGGTACGGTTTCGATGAGGATCCGCTCGACTGACGGCACCGAGAGTGTGAACGAACCCAGCAGCGGTTGGGATCCTTGTAACCCTGTGCGGACCTCGAATGCTGCGGCGTGCTGACCAATCCCGAGGAGGCCGGGTACGGCAATCGGGATGTCGACGTCGAGCGTTTCACCGGCAGGCAGATGAACCGTTTGTCCATTCGACGTGGAATCAACCGACTCGGGACCGAAGCCGATGACTCGGATGGTGACCTCGGCATCTTCGCCAGACTCGTTCGCGAGGCGGATCTTCCCGGCGACGGTTTCTCCCGGCGCCGCATCGATCGTGCGCGTCAGCGTTTCAAACCTGATGGTCATCGCAGCGTCACCTTGAGGCTGACTTCTTTTTCTTCGCCAGGCCCGAGGGCGATGCTCTTCGACACCAATGGGCTGGAGGTGTTCTCAGATTCGTACACTGCCACGATGTAGTTATTGGATTCCAGCGCCCGGAACGTCCACCGGCCGGTTACCTGATCGGTGGTGACATCTGCGAGCGCTTGGCCCTCGGGGAACTGCTCGGGAGTGAACAGCCGGACCATCACTGACCGTTGCACCTGCACCTGTTGGCCCGGATTGACGCCTTCTTCGAAGACTGCGACCGTTCCGGTTGCGCTGGCCTGCGGGCCGAGGGCGATGCTCCCGATGTTGAGGAGCGGTGGTGTCGACGAGTTGATCTCGATGAGCTTGACCTTTTGGACCGAGCCAGGCAGGGAGGCAGACAGCGTGTAGGTCCCCGGAGCGACGTTACTGAAGAAGAAAACGCCCAGCGGATCAGCTGGATCATCAGATGTCTGCAGTGTTCGCGAGCTGGAGCCGTTGCTGAGTACGACGGTGGCCTGCCCGACAGCGGTGGCCTGCCCGACGGTGCGTTCCGTGGTGACGATTCCTGTGACCCTTCGATCGTACGGCGCCATCACGACGAGGCTGACGGGGGCAACTTGTTGCCCGGTTCGTGGATCGATGGTGACGACGCGTACCTGCTTCAGGAGTTTTGGCCCGGTGAACGTAAGTGTGTACGTGCCTGGTGCTGGCAACTCGGAGAACGAGTACGCGCCGATCGGGGTTTTCTGGCTGATGACATCGACGGTGCGTTCGACGTCGACTCCGGTGAGCACCACGGAAATCTCGCGCGGCACGCCCCCGCCGGCGACCTGGACTGTGCCCTCGATCAACCCGACTGCCGGGACGAGTACGACTCGCAGCTCGGGAGAACTGGCGTTCACGTCGATTGCGGCACCGTCTTCAAGGGGGCCGACAGGAACCTGGAGCGTCTGCGCTGCGTAGCCCGGGCGGGAGATTGTGACGGTGTAGAGCGCGGGCACCGGCAGGTTGCGGAGTGTGAACGTTCCCTCGGTACTGCCAGGTCCACTCAGCGAGACGGTTTGGAATGTGGTCGGGCCGGCTATCGCGGTGATGATCGCTCCGTCAAGCGGTCCGGTGGGAGCACTGATTGTCCCGCTGATTTGTCCAGCTCCGGAGTTGAACGAAATATTCAGCTCGGGGAGCTCGCCGCCCGGTTCGAGGACAATTTCTTGTTGCTGTGATCCGAGGCCGGGTTTTTCGACGACGAGGATGTAGTTGCCAGGGGTAGGGACGTCGGGAAGGGCAAAGGAACCGTCGGGCGCAAGTGCGACTTCGGCGACAACCGCGTCGACACCTGCTTCGATCTGACCGGGGACAATAAGACGCAAGATCACACCGGTTGCGTCGGCGATATCGATGGTGCCGACGATGACGACCGGCTGACCCCGGACGGTGATTGAGCCGAGCTCGACCGTGTCTTTCTGGGGAACGAACACCTTCGTTGCATCAGCAGCCTGAGCCGTCACGATGACTTCGCCGTCGGCATCGCGCTGGTACCAGACGGTGTCGATCCCGGCTCCGCTTAATTGCATCAGGTAGTCACCGGTGCCGAGATTGCTGAACGTGAAGGCCCCGGTGGCGTCGGTTGACGCTGACGACAGCGGTACCGCTGGATCGGCCGCGCCGACAAGGACCGCTTGGATGCCGGACAGCCCACTGCCTGTGGACGACACGATGAGTCCGGTCACCGTGCTCGGATTCGCAGGGATCTCAGCGCCACCGGCGTCGCCGGGATTGAGCGCTGCGTCGAGGACACCGTCTGTCACTCTGGCTTCTTCCACCACAGCGCCGAAGGACTGGCTGAGCACAGCAGCAAAGACTGCTGCAGCGGCGAGGAGACCAAGAAGGGAGATCAACCATCGGCTGATTTTGGCCCGTTGGAGGAAGATGCCGAGCGTTTCGACTCGCTTTTCAGCTTCGACGCCGAACGTAAACGTCCGCGGCCTGATCTGGCCGAACCAAGATCGCCCGCCTTTCGCAACGACCTGGATGATTCGTTGGCGGCCTGGTGGCACGTTGACGTGCGGTGGGTCGAACGTGAACTCGGCGAGAGCTTCCGGATCGACGGCGAAGCCGGTTGCCGTGATCGGCGTGTTGCCTGAATTCGTCACGACCATGCCGAACGTGGCTGTGCGGCCGCCGTTGACCATCACCGGATCGAGGTGGATCGAGGTCTCGGCATTGGGCCGAACGCTCAACTCGACCTGGCTCATCGTGAAAGAGTTGTCGTCGGCGGACACGACGTTGAGAGTCAGCAACCGGTCCGATGCGGGATAATCGTCAGGGAGTTGCAGGCTGATGTCGATGCTTTGCGTGTCACCGGGGAAGAGCGAAACAGTCGTCGGTGTGGTCTGGACCCATGCAGGATCGACGCCAAAAACTTCAACGTGATAGGCGTTGATGACGTTGGAAGTGTTCGTGATCACGACGGACACAAACCCCTTCTCGCCGGCGGCGACCTCGACCGATTCTGGCCATGTAGAGGTGTGGACGTTGGTCATGATGCACTTGCCATGACGATGTTTTTGGTGAAGCCGCCAGCACCGGCAACGATCCGTGTCGCAAATGTCTGCGTGATGAACTTGGTCCCCTCAAATCGCAGGGTGTAGGCGCCGACCGAGAGGTTGGGAATCCGGTAGTTGCCGTCAGCGTCGGTTGTGGCGGTTGACGTCACACCGGTTGCAGTGACGACCACACCGGCCGCCGGGGCGCCCGCGCTGGTTGTGACCCTGCCGACGATCTCGGCAAACATGGTGACGTTCCGGGTGACGTCGGCTCCGACAGTAGGGCTCACGGGCTCGACTTTGCCGGTCAATCCCCGGCGCTCGAATGTCAGTATGTAGAACGTGGACGAGTCAGCGCGAAGGTCGCGGAACGAGTAGCGCCCGAGGTTCGTCTCCGAGGTGTCGGTCGTCGCCTTGGCGGTGAAGGTGCCGATGCTGTTCGTGAGTGTGACAGTCACGCCACCAACAGCTAAACCGTCGATGAGCACCGTGCCGGCAATCTCTGAACCAAGGGTGACGTTCTTGGTGATTTGGCTACCGGCAATCAGTGTGAACTGTGCTGTTTCGAGCAGGCCCTCATCAGTGACGATCAGCCGGTACGAGCCAGATTTGAGAGAGACGAACGAGTACCGACCGGTACGATCAGTTGTCGTCGTTTGATCGTCGTCGAGTGTGACCTTGGCCCCGGCGAGCGGGGCGCCAGCGAAGGTCACCACACCGCTGACTGATGCGCCGGAGAGGCTGACGTTCCTGTTGACATTGACGCCAGCCTCTATGGTGAGGGCCACAACGCGCCGCTGTAGGCCCGGTGCATCGACGGTCAACGCGTAGGAACCGGGCGCAAGGCCGGAAAAGGCGTAGAACCCTGTGGGATTCGAAGAAGTTGTGGTGATGAGCTGTTTGGTTCCATCGGTAACCGACACGGTGGCACCGCTCAGCGTGGTGCTGCCGAACGAGATTGTTCCATTGAGGTCTGAGGTTCTTGGACCGAGCACAATGGAGCCGACGTCGACGGGTCCGGCGGTGTTTGCAGCAACACGGACGGTTTCGCTGCGGTATCCGTCGCCGCTGACCGTGACGACATACGTTCCGGTCAATGGCAGGTCATCGAGGCGAAAGCTTCCATCTGAAAGCGTCGACGAAACTGCAACCTGATCCTGGGCAACGACTCTAACGGTCAGGTCACCGACGCCGGAGCCGGTGCTAGAGACGGTAACGCCGGTGACGGTGCCGTAGCCGCCCGAGAGCGCCTGGTTGATGTCGGTCACCGATTTGCCGGGTTGCATGTCACGAGTAATCGTCATGCTCGCATAGTTGTCACGCTCAAAAGTGAGAACGTAGGTCTCCGGTGTCTTCAGTCCGCTGAAGACGAAGGTTCCGACGTTGCCGATCGTCGGTGTGATGGTTCGTACGACGAAATCGCCACTGCGTGCAGTCACGGTGACATTGCCGAGTGGCCCGCCGTTGATGTCGCTGACGGTTCCACTCAGGCGAGCATTGGCAGCTCCGAGGTTGATGGTGGGGATCAACGGAGTGGCCCCGGCCTCGAGTTTCTGTTTGAATTGCTGCGTCGCGAAGCTGTCCCCGGAGATCGTGATCAAGTACGTCGCTGGCGTTGGTAGATCGCCAGTGCCGTCGTTGTCGAGATCGAAGTCGAACTCACCGGTGATCGGATCGACGTCGGCTGCGATTGGCTCGCCAGCTTCTCTGCCTGGGCCCTCGACGACCTGTGTGGCAGTGACTGACGGTACAGAGGCAGCCGATTGAGTCTGGTCAGCATCTTGGTCCGCACCGCTCGGCAGCGTGACGGTGCCGATGAAGTTGCCGGTCATCCCGTTGAGCTCGATGTCGAGGCTGCTCTCGAGGGGCTTCTTGGGCCGCACCGTCAGGGTGGTTCCGACCGCCCGATCCGAGGTCCCGCGGGTCGACCCTTCGAGGTAGCAGAACTCTTCGAAGCCGTCGCCACTGAAACAGAATCGGTATTTCCCGGGGACAAGCGCCTCGAACGTGAACGACCCATCCTCAGCGGTGGCCGCTGAACCGACCGTGAGCAGTTCGAACTCGCCCTCGTCGTCGACGGTTTCGCGCAGTGCCTCGATGGTCACCCTTGGAAGACCAGCGCCTGTTGTGGCAGCAGTGACCGTGCCAGCGGCGTTGCCGGCAATGTTGGAGAGCGGAACGTTCGCTTCACCCCCCACGTTGAAGGCTGTAGCGGGAGCCTTGCTTGCAGTATCTGATGAGTTGAGTTTGGAGATCACCAGCAGGAACATCAACGCCCACAACAGGACGATTGCAACAAGTGTGAATGCTGTGATCGCGCCACGCGGAATCCGTGCTCGCTGGTTGAACGTCGCGGACTTTATGACCTCGGCATCGCCCGCCTTGACGGTGAACACGATGTTCCGTGTGACCGATTGGCCGAACCATGGGCGACTGCCGCGCATGACAACGTCGACGAGCGTCTCGCTATTCTGCGGCACAGAAAAGCGTGACGGGCGAATCGAACAGTCGATCTCTCGCGTGGGCTCGATGGCGGAGATAATTACATCGGTCGTCGAATTGCCGGTGTTGACGACTGTGGCTTGAATCTTTGCCGACTTGCCACCGCTCACGATTTCTGGTCGCAGCGACAGATTGACGTCGATGATCGCGCCCACGGTGAGCCAAAAGTCGTGAACGGTCTGTCGCTCGGGTTCGATCGTCGACAGGACGCGAACGACAATGAGGTAGTCGCCGGCAGCACACGACCGGGGGATGTCAAAAATGAGCTCAAGCTCGCCCGATGCGTCAGGGAAGAGGCTGATCAAAGGTTGTTCGAGGCTGACCCAGTTCGGGTTCAGCCCATCGATAATCGCCGTGACACCGTCGATCACTGTTGCCGTATTGGTGACGGTGATTGGGAGGCGCAGTGGCTCGCCAGGTGTTACTGCGACGTGGGAGACGCGGAGGTCGGTCCGCATCCCCTTACTCTCAATGGGTTTCACAGCTCGAACCTGACTCCGCCTGTGTCGAGAACGGTTGCGACCAGCGGCGGTGTGGTGTCGAGGGTGATCTCGTCACCAGGTGCCGCACGCAGCAAGAATCGCCCCGCGTCATTGACCAGGGTGGCATCGGTGGTGGAGCGGACAACAACGCCGATGGCGG
Source organism: Ilumatobacter sp. (assembly GCF_041688325.1). Classification (GTDB taxonomy): domain Bacteria; phylum Actinomycetota; class Acidimicrobiia; order Acidimicrobiales; family Ilumatobacteraceae; genus Ilumatobacter_A. Next base: position 7,385 of record NZ_JBDNIJ010000134.1, on the reverse strand, counting down.
CGGCTGCGCTTGCGCCGACCACTTCGCCAGCGACACGGCGGCGACGGGAAACTGTTTCACCTAGCTGCCCGACGGCGGACTCGATCGAGGTGATCGGTGGGCCTGCCGGGAAGTGGACCCCGGTGTCGAATTCGGTCGAGATTGACATGTTGATCCCAGGCTTGATTTGCCCTTCCAGCGCCTTGAACACGTCCATGTGGTCCTCGCCTGCGCGGGCAATCAGCAAGCTGGGCTGCTCGAGTTGATCGAGCTCGTTGGAGAGATAACGGCGCGGTAACGCTGCATGCTGAAGGATGATCCGCAGCAACCCCGACAGAAGGTCACGCTCGTCGCCCTTGTCGGATGCCCATGCGGTGAGCACGTAGCGGAGCTCGATCACCGGGAATGCAGGCTGATGGACAATTACTCCGTTGTGCTCGACAGTGCGCAACCCGCTCTGGGAGCGGCTTGCTGAGCGTCGTAGATCCCAGAGGAACGCATTGACCGTTGGCCGAACGAGACGTGCGCTCCACTCTCGGTCAGGCGGGTCGAACGAGACATCAATTTCCGTCGAGCTGAGTGGCACCTCAGCGCGCAAGAAAGTTTCGAGTGCGTCATCGATGAGTTCAAGCACCGATCAACTCCCTCGGAATCGTCCCAGCGTCAAGCGCACCGGACGCAACTCGCCATGACACAAGTGCGACGTTACACTATTTTTAGTGTCGTCTTCAGGCCCGAACGGGAAATCTCGGTTGCTCTCGGTTGCTGCTGGATGCTGTCTCTTGGTGATCGCGTCCTGCTCCGGAAGCGATGGCGAAGATTCGTCAGTGCTGAACGTCGATACCCAGCCCACCGAGGAGCGTTGTCTCCAGTTCGAAGATGAGGTCGGGGCGCAGGTCACCAAGTTGCCCTGGGTTGCCTGCAACGTGCCGCATAGCCACGAGGTGTTCGAGGCCACGCCGTTCCTCGAGTCGCTGACGGACACATCGTCGGGTTCGATTCCAGACGTCTATCCCGGGTTTGATCGTCTCGAATCCTTCGCAGAGCGGGTGTGCCTCGAGGCGTTCGAGCCGTATGTCGGTATCAGTGCCTTCGACTCGAAGCTGTTTTACTCGTGGCTCGTCCCGACGCTGGCCAGCTGGAACGACTTCGATGACAGCGAGATCGTGTGCGTGGCGGGCAATGCCGACAGCACGCCGCTGGAAGCAACGATTAAAAACAGCCAGCGCTGAACCGCGCCGGTATGTGCTGACCAAAGGTATCGCTCGGTGAGGTCGTCGTGATCGCCTGCAGGCCCTACGATGACGACGCACAATCCGGCGCATCCGATTCAACGGGGTTTCCCCCTGCGAATCGCGCCGGCCCCGCCTCTCTAGCTCAACGGTAGAGCAGTGGACTTTTAATCCATTGGTTCTGGGTTCGAGCCCCAGGGGAGGCACCACACGCATCGCGGCCTTGTTGCGGTGGCTATCACGCCGCGATGGCCAGCGCCTGCTGGAGTCGAACGATCGCACGGTCACGGCGGTTGCGGATCGTCCGTGGGGTGACGCACTGCTGGCGAGCCACGGCGCCCGGCGACCCCGTGCAGACCAGCGCTCGAATCAGATCGAGGTCGTGGAGAGCGACGCCAGCAAGGCGCGCCGTGCGGACGACGTCAGCCAACTCGACGAGTGCATGCGACGGCGGACAGGCAACTCGTTCACCGAGCAGCCGCGGCTCGGTCGAGGTTTCGGCCGGGAGCTGGCGTCGGGCGTCTCGTCGAAAGGCAAGGTAGATCGCATCCGAGATCAAACCGGCAGCCACATGGCGAGTGCGCCTGGCGATGTCGTAGTTCCGGATTGCGATCCAGGCTGCACCCACGGCATCCTCGGCCGGGTCGCCGGCCTCGCTCAAAAACCGATACTTGGCCGCAGCGCTGATCAATCCGGGCAGAAGCCGCTGCACCACGATCCGACCAGCCAGTGCGTCGTGTCGAGCAAGCTCGACCAGTACTAACAGGAGGCTGTTTCCGGCGTCGCCGTCGGCGCGTTGTGTTGCGTCGATGAGCTCCTGGGCATCGGTGAGTTGACCAAACCGAGCGGCGTCAGCCGTTGGGACGAGCTCCGCCCACGAATGGATCGTGCGGACGGTGCGTCGAGCAGTGGCGGTGTGTTGCCACTCGGCATCGAGGCGGTCGGAGAAGCGGTGTGGGCGATGAATTTCGGTCATGGCTGCACCGTGCGCTCCGACCATCACCGGCGTGCTCACCGGCGTGCTCACCGGACGCCGACGGCATGTCTCACACCTGATCTCCCCGGCTTCACAGCACCTGGTCAGCGCACATTTCGAGATTTCCGGGAGATCCTCGGTTCCGGTTGCTGCACCAGCCTGCCCACTGTTGGGATGTGAACCCGGCCATCGACCCCAGAACCTCATTGCCACAGCTGTCACCGACGATTCCGGCGCTGGAGATCCACGGCCCGTGTGGCAACCGTCTGTCAATCGCTCCGCGCACTGCCGGCGACACCGTTGCAGACCTCGCCGAGGCACTTGGGCTTGCCGCGACACAGCGGCTATTCATTGATGGGCGCGTCATGCCGCCGGCTGAACGACTGGCCGAATCCAGGCTGCGAAGCGGATCGTCGGTGGCGGTCGCGGCAGAGGACAGCGCCACGGCAAGCGGTGCTGCCAACCTTGTGAACAAGACAGGATCTGGCCGGGATGTGCTCGTTGTGAGTATCACCGCCGGGCCTGACTGTCGTGTGGTCGGTGCGGTCGAAACTGGCCGATGGATCATTGGGCGGTCGCCGGCTGCCCACCTTCGAGTGGAGGACCCGACCGTCGAACTTCACCACGTCATGATCGATGCAGACATGGACACCGTTCGGGTGACGCAGCTCGCAGGACAGGTGCCGGTGCTGCTCGACAACGTGGCGATCTTGGCGTCGACCACGGTGTCGCTCCCGACTCGAATCGCGATGGGCAGCACCGAGTTGACGATTGAATGCTCGGCCGACGTCGACAAAATTGTGGAGCGCCGCATGGAGCGTTGCGATGCAGGAACATTGGCTGACCGGCAAGCCGACCCGTGGCGGCGCGAGGTCAGGCGAGGCCCGTGCGCGGTACCGGCCCTCGTCCTCCCGCCGGTCGTCGTACCCGTGAACTCGGCGCGGATTCCGATTCCCTCGGCGCTCGGGCTCGTCGGGGCGGCCATCGCGGTGATGGGCGCGGCGGCACTCGCCGTCATCCTCGGACAGATGATGTTCGCCCTCTTTGCACTCATCGGGGCATTCGCATCATTCGGCACCTGGTGTGTGGGTGCCGGAGACGCGTGGCGCAAGAACCGGCGAAGGCGAGCGGAAGGGGTTGCCGATCGAGCCCGCTTTCATCAGGAACTCGATTGGCAGCAGGCAGCAGCGCGTCGGCATCACTGCGCGTTGCACTCGGACGTGCTCGCCGCGCTGCCCGTTACCGACGCGCTCGACGGGGATCGCAGTGCGGTGTGGGCGCGTCGACTCTTCACACAGAGCGGTGATCCGGTCGACAGGCTGCGCTGCGTGCTGGGCCGCGGCGAGCAACGTTGGTCGGTGCGCTACGACGGGAACGCCGATGCCGATAGCCAGGCCGCGTTGCAGAGTGCTGGCCTGCTCAGCGGTGTCGGGGTCCCACTTCTGATCGAGCCGGGGCGCGCCGTTGCCGTGCGCGGCATGCCGGTACTCGCTGCGGCGCTGCTGCGTTCGATCATCGTCCAGCTTGCGATTTCGGTTGGGCCCGCTGATTGGCAACTCGTCATCGTCACGGTCAACCCCGATCGCTGGAAGTGGGCCGAATGGCTGCCGCAGGTGCGTGATGCCGTCAACCGTCCGATGATTGCCAACGCCTGCGATGCCGTGGCACTGAATGCGCTTCTCGGTTCGGTCGCCGTCGACGTTCTGAGACCGACGCTGCTGATCGTCGACGACCCCAGCCTGCTTGCTGTGCGGACCGGCCCGCTGCGTCGGTATCTCGACACAGCGCAGCCCGCAGTGCTGGTCGCTGTCGAACCCGAGCAATCGACACCGGCGGTGTGCGATCGAACGATCATGGTCGGGCCGAGCGGGCGACTCCGCGTTGACGACGAAGCCGCACCCACCGAGGCGCGCGACGTTCGAATGGCCGGCATCACGGAGGCGACGGCACATGCCGCAGCGCGCCGACTCGCGGGCCTGTCAGACCCGGAACAGGCAGGAGGCCAGGCGGGTCGATTGCCGACATCCGTCTCGCTCGGCGACGTTGACCCGGTGCTGGTCGGAGCGCCAGCCGGCCTGGCCGCTCGTCGACTTGTTGAACGATGGCGGGCGGCCGGTTCGGACCCGGCACCATCGACGCCGCTGGGACATTCCGTCGATGGGTTGGTCGAGGTGGACCTGGTACGCGATGGGCCGCATGCGCTCATTGCGGGCACGACTGGTTCGGGCAAGAGCGAGCTGTTACGCAGCCTGGTTATTGGACTTGCCGCTCAGCTCAGCCCGGACCACGTGACGTTCGTACTGGTCGACTACAAGGGTGGCTCGACATTCGACGCGTGCGCTGACCTCCCGCACACAGTTGGCCTCGTCACCGATCTCGACGATGGCCTCGCCGAACGTGCACTCGTCAGCCTCGACGCCGAATTGCATCGACGCGAGCGCCTCCTGCGAGCCGTCGGTGCGAGCGACCTCTCCGACTATCGGCTCCATCCTGAGGCGCTGACCTTGCCGCGCTTGGTGGTCGTGATCGACGAGTTCGCTGCACTGGCGAAGGAGCTTCCCGACTTCTTGTCGGCCCTCGTCGGCATCGCGCAACGCGGCCGCAGCTTGGGAGTGCATCTGATTCTTGCGACACAGCGTCCGGCGGGAGTCGTGACTGACGAGATTCGAGCCAACACAAACTTGCGACTCGCGCTCCGCCTCAATGACAATGCTGATGCTCACGATGTCGTCAACGACGCATGCCCCACTCAGTTTTCCCGAACTATTCCGGGCCGATCAGCGCTTCGTCTGGGGCCCGACGAGCTCATCGTGTTCCAAGCGGCGCGGTGCACCGGGCCGGTGGTCGCCGACGAGCGTGGCCTCGTTGTCAGGCATCCGAGCAGCACCAACACCGACAACTGCGTCGACAATGGCATCGATAATGGCATCGACTCGACTGGCCGATCCGAACTCGAACTTGCAGTGGCGACGATTCGCGATGCCGCTCGGCTCGCCCGGATCGAGCCGCCGCATCGACCGTGGATCGACGTCTTGCCTGCGAACCTCCTACCGAGCGCCGTCAACGAGACGGTCAGAGCGATCCCTCACGATGCTGTTGGGCTTATCGACGTCCCGAGCGAGCAGGGTCGGAAGCTGTTGAGTTGGGAGCGCGAGCGCGGCCACCTCGCGCTGGTCGGTGCCGTTGGATCCGGGACGACGTCGACACTCATCTCGGTAATTGCGGCGCGCTGTCGCATTGCGTCTCCGGCGATCGAGCACTGGTACGTGATCGATGCTCGTGGTGATCACGCGCTCGACGGCGTTGCCGGAATCGGACACTGCGGCGCGGTCGTCCGCGTGACCGAGAGCGAGCGGCTACATCGGCTGTTCGCCCGACTCGATGCGTCGATTGATCAGACAACGGCCGATGGTGGCCAGGCGCCGACGATCTCGCTCGCGATCGACGGGCTCACTTCGTTGCGTCTTGCGTTGTCGTCGATCGAGATGGCCCCGACGCTCGCCCTCCTCGAACGTGTTCTCGCCGATGGCCCAGCGGTTGGCCTCGCGTGCTGCTGGACCGACGACGGAGGAACTTCGTCAGGTCGAGCGACCGCGGCAGACACGTGGGTGTTCCATGTTGATGACCCGGGTGTGGCCCGATCGTTCGGTGTGGTGCCAGTCGGAACGGAGCGCCCAGGGCGGTTGCGGATCGCATCGAGTGGCCTCGAAGGCCAGGTGGCGATCGGTGCCGACGGGATGGCCGAACTGCCCGGCCGACATGGCGCGGACGGCCCGGCCGCCGTGGAGTCGCTTCCCGCTGAGGTGACAGGTGCCGATCTGGAACGTCCGACCGGGCGCGCTGTGTCAGACAGCACCTCGTTGGCACTTGGTCTGAGCGCCGACGATCTGGCGACATCGACATTGCTGGTACCACAGGGTGATCACGTGTTCATCGGAGGTGCCGCAGCAACGGGCAAGTCAACGGCGCTCCGACGGCTCGTCGCAGCGTGGGTGGAAGTGCACCCGGGCGGCCAGATCGTCGAGGTCGACCGCCGGACCGGGCTGACTGTCGAGGACATCGCGGGCTGGAGGACCCCGACGTTGGTGGCCATCGACGACGCCGAGCGCGTCGACGATCCGCTTGGCGTTCTTGCTGGCCTCGTGAACGATCCGCCTGTCGGGGTGATGGTGGTCGCGGCGGCGCGGCTTGACGCCGTCCGATCGGCCTACGGCCACTGGACGCGTGAAGTTGCCCGGAGCCGCTGCGGAATCATCTTGACGTCGCCAGGAGATGTCGACGGCGATCTGCTCGGTGCCACGTTGCCGCGCCGTTCCCTCATTGCTGCGCGGCCCGGCCTCGGCTGGGTCGTCGATGGCCGAGGACATGGGCTCGTGCAGATCGCACGCGCCTGAATCCGCACTCCGTCTGAATCCCCACTGTCCCAACATGACGACCGTTCGGCCCGTGCTTATACTCGGCGCCGATGGGGGACAGCGTCGAGCCAAAGCTCATCGACCGACAGGTGGTTGCCGTCATCGCAACCGCGATCGTCGTCCGTTTGGTCTGGGTTGCACTGTTCGCGCGGACGCCAACGGGCCTGAGCGACCCTGGGTTATACAACGATGCTGCCACTCGCCTCGTCGAGGGCGAGGGGTATCGCTCGCTGCTCGGCGAGCCCACAGCGTATTACCCGCCGGGTTATCCAGCCGTGCTGAGTTGGATCTACCGGTTGGCTGACGGCATTGGGCTCGAGGCGCATCGGGCAACTGTCGTCGGGGTTTTCCAGAGCGTGTGGTGGGGTGTGTCGGCGGGCGCGGTGATGCTCACGGGGCGATGGGTCGCTGGTGCCAGGGCGGGCTTGGCTGCCGGGCTCGTCATCGCGCTGTGGCCCAATCTGATCGCCCACGCCGGCGCGCATCTGACCGAGTCGTTGTTTGTGATGCTCGTCTCGATCTGCCTCGCTGCGCTGGTCTCGTTGGCCGACCGGGGCCCGCTCGACCGACGAGACATTCCCGCCCTGATTGTCCTCGCACTGACGATCGGGCCGGCGGTCCTGATTCGCCCCCAGGTTGCCCGCATCGTCATCGCTGTCCTTGCCGCGTGGCTCCTGACCAGAGTCGACCTGCGACGAACTGTCGCGGTCGTCCTCGTGCTCGCAGCATCGTGCATGCTGTGGGCTGCGCCGTGGGTCGTTCGCAATCAGGATGTTGTTGGTG
>NZ_JBDNIJ010000133.1:0-25380 GCF_041688325.1 Ilumatobacter sp. | reverse complement strand
GTTCGGTTGCTGACAGTGTTGTCAACTCCTCGATCAGGTCGGTGAACATGTGTCCAATTGTACCGCACTCGACTGTCCATATCTATCCGTCTAGCAGGGGCGATGTGCCTCCGTTCGGCAGTGGCAGCAGGCTCGCCGGAGACGCCACTTCGCTGTGTGCTCTACTCCGGATATCGACCGCGCTTCACCGATCGAATGCCCCGGCACGCGACGCTCAGGGGGTGCATCGAGCCCCGTTTCCGGACGTCGTGGGGGCACAGAATTTCTGAGAAATATTGGTCGCCGGACACCCCAGGCCAAGGTGCTCCATGCCGCACCGTCATCAGCTGTCGTAGCGGCGGACACCATCTGCAAAACTCCCACCATGACATCGGAAGCGCGCCAACTCGACACCACCTACCGAGCAGCCCGAGGTCGCTTCATCGATGCCGCTGCCCGGGCAGGCGCCGAACTCAGCTCGTTTCCGCATCCACTCGCGGGCGTCGAGGGTGAAGAACTCGCCATCGACGTGGCCCAACTTGGTGACCCGCACGCTCCAAATGCACTGCTCCTCATCTCGGCAACCCACGGCGTCGAGGGGTATGCAGGTTCGGCGTTGCAGTCGTGGTGGCTCGACGAACGAGCAGCCCAACTCGGCGGCGACATACGCGTCGTCGTCGTGCACGGGTTCAACCCAGTCGGGTTTTCCTGGGTGCGACGGGTCAACGAAGACAACGTTGATCTGAACCGCAACTTCGTCGACTGGACCGCACCGCCGACCAACGAGGCGTACGGCGAAATTGCCGACCTGCTGGTCCCGCTGTCGTGGACCGACGAGACACAGTCCACGTCCACAGGGGCACTGCTCGAAGTTGCCGGGAAGATCGGCCTCGACCAGTTCCAACAGGTGGTCAGCGGTGGGCAGTACGACCACCCGACCGGGATCTTTCATGGCGGGTCGGGCCCCGTGTGGTCGCATCGCTGGCTGGTCGAGCACCTCGCCGACCTCGTGGCACCGAGTACACGAGCTGGTGTGATCGACCTGCATACCGGCCTCGGCGACTGGGGCCACGGCGAACTCATTTCCCACGAGGCGACCGGCTCGCCCGGATACAACCGCAGCGCCGAGTGGTGGGGCGACGTCCGCTCGATGCAAAGTGGTCAGAGCGTCTCGGCTGCCCTCAGCGGCGACTGGCTCGGCGCGATCAACACGATGCTCCCCGGCGTCGAGTTGACCAGCGCCGCACTCGAATACGGCACGGTCGACGTGATTTCCGTGCTCCAAGCACTGCGCGCCGACGCCTGGCTCCATGCCCACGGGGATCCGACTGGGGACGAAGCCCCGGCGATCCGTGCACAGGTCCGGGCCGCCTTTGCCGACGATGACCCAGCGTGGCTCGCCAAGATCACCGAGCGATTCGCCGAGGTGTCCGACGCCGCGCTGGCCGCGCTCGCCCGCTGAGGTCGCGTGACCATCCAGATGGCGATGTCAGATGGCGATGTCAGATGGCGATGTCAAGGTCCGAAGCAGCCGGGCCGACCGTTGATGCCGCTTCAGATCCGGCGGCATTGCGTCAGGTATTGTGGAACCGTGACGAAACGCAATCTGTCGATAACCAAGATTCTCAAGCAGGCTGCCGAGCGCGTCGATGTAACGGGCCGCAACGACATCACCATTGGCGACCTCGCCGACGACCTCGGGGTTCAGCCGTCGGCGCTGTACAACCACATCGACGGCCTCGATGGCCTGCAGCACGACCTTGCGGTGCACTCAACTGATGCCGTCGCCAACCATCTGCTTGATGCCGTCGTGGCGATATCCGGAGCCGACGCCGTCCGCGCGTTGGCGCACGCCTACCGTCAATTCGCCGACCAACACCCCGGCCAGTACGCATCACAACTCTTGCCCCCGGCCGCGCCCGACGACTCCCTCGCCACCGCCCAGCAGCGGATCGCCGACGTCTTCGTACGCGTGTTGTCCAGCACAGGCCTCGAGGGCGATGCCGCCGTGCACGCCGCTCGCATAGTCCGGTCAGCCATCCACGGGTTCGTCACATTGGAGTCCATCGACGCCTTCACCTCGCCTGTCGACCGGGCAACGAGCTTCGATCACTTGGTCGAATTTCTGGTGACGGGACTCGCGACAGCCTGACGTTGGATTGCCCCGACGAGTTGGTGTTGTACAACCAAATAAATATGGTTGCTTTGTTATGATCTTTCTGCAGAATCTGGCGTCTGTTCCGGTGCAGTTCGGCACTGTCTCGTTCGTGTTGTTGCCGTTTTTGACGTGAGTACGCCGCACATCTCGCCCGATCGTCCGGCAGAACCAGATCCGACGTGCGACACTCACCCAATGAACACAGTCGGTTGGCGGGAATGGGTCGCCCTTCCTGAGTGGGGTATCGAGGCGATGAAAGCCAAGATTGACACCGGTGCTCGCACATCGGCAATTCACGCCGACGACATCGAACTCTTTGAGCGCGACAACGTCTCGTGGGTGCGATTCCTTGTCCGACCGTGGCAACGTTCCGACGCGGACGCCGTGCTCGTTGAGGCGCCGCGCATCGACCACCGGACCATCACCAGTTCGTCGGGGACGCGCACCGACCGTCCAGTCGTGCTCGCACCGATCGTGCTGGGCGGCCGAGCAATCCATGCCGAAATCACCCTCACAAGCCGCGACGAAATGGGCTTCCGCATGCTGGTCGGCCGCGAAGCGCTTGCTCAAGGTTTCACCGTCGATGCAACCAAGTCATACGTCGGCGGCCGACCCAAAAAGGCCATCCGCCAGAAAAACCGGGGCCATGCATGACACCACGTGAGTCGTTCAAGATCGGCGACCTCGAAGTGGCGCCCGGCGCAGAAGCAATGGGTGACCTGCCCCTCGCCAGGCTCGTTACCGGCAACACCATTTCAATGCCCCTGCGCGTCATCCACGGCCGAGACGAAGGGCCAACCGTCTGGCTGAGCGCCGCAGTACATGGCGATGAGATCGCGGGCGTCGAGATCATTCGGCGCGTCCTCGATCAGGTCAATGCACTCACGCTCGCCGGCACCATCATCGCCGTACCGATTGTCAACGTCCACGGCTTCTTGAACGGCGACCGCTACTTCCCCGATCGACGCGACCTCAATCGGTCCTTTCCCGGGTCGCCAACCGGATCGCTGGCCGGTCGCGTGGCGCATTTGTTCGTCACGCAGATCGTCGACCGATGCGACGTCGGCATCGACCTCCACACCGGCTCAGACCACCGGATCAACTTGCCGCAGATCCGTGCCGACCTCGACGACCCGTTCACGCGCGAATTGGCGGTCGCGTTCGGGGCCCCGCTGATGTTGCACGCCAAACTGCGTGACGGCTCGATGCGCGCCGCCGCAACAAGTCGCGGCGCCACCGTGCTGCTGTACGAAGGCGGCGAGGCGTGGCGCTTCAACCAGAGGGCAGTCGAAGCCGGAACGCGCGGCGTCCTCCGGGTATTCGATCGGCTCAGCATGACCGGCGACGGCGAACCGCTCGACGACAGCCACGTGCCGGAAAGCCGGTCGAGTTCGTGGGTCCGCGCACGCCGGACCGGGCTCGTACAGTTGCACGCCAAGCTCGGCGAATACGTCGAAAAGGGATCACCCCTCATCACCATTCACGATTCAGTCGGGCGTCGACTGGGCTCAACGAAAGCGCCGACCAGCGGCGTCGTGATCGGCCATACACAACAACCGCTCGTCAACCAGGGCGATGCGATCGTGCACATCGCTCGGCTCGATTCTGAACCGACCAGCGTCATTCCACACCGCAAGGATTTCACATGAAGCTTGCAATTCTCTCCCGTTCGCCCGGCGCCTACAGCACCGCCCGACTCAAGTCAGCAGCGTTAGAGCGTGGCCACGAGTGCAAGGTGCTGAACACGTTGCGATTCGCCATCGACCTTTCCGGCGACGAGCCAGACATGCAGTTCCGCGGCAAGCAGTTGTCGGACTACGACGCGGTCCTGCCGCGCATTGGCGCATCGGTCACCTACTTCGGCACGGCCGTGGTCCGTCAGTTCGAGCAGATGGACGTGTACACGCCGAACACCGCGAATGGCATCGCCAACTCGCGTGACAAATTGCGTGCCACACAGATCCTCAGCCGCCACGAGATCGGAATGCCAGCAACAACGTTTGTCCGCGATAAGGCCGACGTACTTCCGGCCATCGACCTCGTCGGAGGCGCTCCGGTCGTGATCAAACTGCTCGAAGGCACGCAGGGGATCGGCGTGATCCTGGCGCCTGACAAGGCGGTCGCCGAGGCGATCATCGAGACCTTGCAGTCAACGAAACAGAACGTTCTGATCCAGCAGTTCATTGCAGAGAGCAAGGGCCGCGACATTCGCGCCCTCGTCGTCGGCGACCGGGTGGTCGGGGCGATGCGCCGTACTGCACAGGGTGACGAGTTCCGCTCCAACGTCCACCGTGGCGGATCTGTCGAAGCCGTTGAACTGAGCGAGGAATACGAACGCACAGCAGTTCGTGCAGCGCAGATCATGGGCTTGCGCGTTGCGGGTGTCGACATGCTCGAGGGCAACGACGGACCCCTCGTCATGGAGGTCAACTCGTCGCCCGGCCTCGAAGGCATCGAGCGGGCAACCGGGCTCGACATCGCCGGCGCCATCATCGACTACATCGACGACCAGGTCGCGTTCCCCGAACTCGATGTTCGTCAGCGCCTCACCGTCAGCACCGGCTACGGCGTTGCCGAACTGCACATCCCGGAAGGGTCCAAGTTCGTCGGACAGACCATTGACGAATCTGGCCTGCGTGAACTCGACATTACGATCCTGACTCTGCACCGCGACCGCAGCGTCATCCCAAACCCGAAGACGTCGCGAGCACTCCAAGCCGATGACCGCCTGACGTGTTTCGGCAAGCTCGAAGAGATGCGCGGGATGATCCCGACGCGCCGCAAGCGCCGAGCCAAGGTCCGCAAGCTTCCCAAAGAAATACTCGACGCCAATACCGAAGCCTGACGCACGTCGAGCTCTGTGCCAGCGACGGAGCGGGCAGCATTCGCTCGGTGCTCACGACGAACACATCGGGAGCGACCGGTGCCTGGATCCAACACGCGCGCTGGTGGCTAGAGACCGCCAGTCCGGCTGCGTTCTGTTACAGGAGGGTGCAGGGGGTTGCAGGAGGTCGTGTCAATGTGCGGCGCGATATCGAAGTTCCGATGCAGAGACAGAAGTCACCGACACCTGAACGACACCCGTTCGTAACGTAAACGTAATATTTGGTCCATGAGGACCTTCACCCCATCATCGAGGCTGGCGCGCGGTGCGCTGGTCGCCCTGGCGGGCGCTTTGTCGGCCGTTCCAATCGCTTTCGGCAACCCCGCCGAAGCCCAGGCACCCGAACAGAGCCCCCAGTCGGCACATGGCACCGTCACCATCACCCCGACGCGCGACATCGCGTGCCCGATCCCTGACGGCAGCGAGTTCATCGACAGCTGGGGTACGGGCCGTTCAGGGGGTCGCCGCCACAAAGGGGTCGACATGGCCAGCGACCGAGGCACGCCGATCGTTGCGGCGCAGACCGGCGCGATCAACTTCAAGCGGAGCCGTCTCGGCGGAAATGCGGCCTGGCTCACAACATCTCTGGGCAACAAGTTCTACTACGCCCATCTCGACAGGTTCGAAGGAGACAGCCGCGATGTGCGCGAAGGCGAGGTCATTGGTTATGTCGGAAGCACCGGCAACGCACAGGGGCCACATCTGCACTTCGAGGTGCACTTCGAAGGTCAAGTCAGCAACCCGTATCCAGCGACGTTCGCAGCGTGCGTTCAGCCACAGATCGACGCCGCACTCAAGGCACAGCTCGCCATTCCCGAGCAGGGCTCGACGGCCGCTGCCGTCATCGCCCAGCGCGCCATCGACATCGAGATCGACATCGACATCGACATCGACGCGTTCTGACGAGATTCGTCACGTCAAACCGGGTGCAAGGAAGGAACTGGCCAGAGCGAGTGCAGGCGGCCGAATCGAGAGCTCACGACCTCTGGTCGCTTTGGATGATCGAGGTAGAACCCCTGCACCAGGTCGCAGCCGTGCTGCCGTGCCAGCGCGAGTTCGGCAGTGGTCTCAACTCCCTCTGCAACGACAACTAGACCCAGGTTGTGCGCCAGGGTCACGATGCCGCCAAACAGTTGCCCTCGCTTTTGATCGTTCGCAGCCTCCGCGAGGAAGGCGCGATCGATCTTGACCTGATCGACCGGCAAGTCGTGCAGATAACCGAGCGACGAGTAGCCGCTTCCAAAGTCATCGATCGACAGACCGATACCGAGCGCTGCAAGTTCTCGTAACAGATGCTCATGCTGCGCGTGCTCGTGATGGACCAGGACGCTGCCGGTGAGTTCGAGGCAAAGGGCTTGTGGCTCGATCTCGTGGCGTCGCATCGTGGCCCGCAGTCGGTCGACGAAGTCCGGTTGCCACAGCTGCATCGTCGACACGTTTACGGCGACAGTTGGCGTGAGCAAGTTCTGCCGACGCCAACAGGCGATCTGCATGCACGCCTGCTCGAGGACGTAGCCCCCGAGCTCGCTGATCATCCCGGCAGTCTCGGCAACACGGATGAATTCGAGCGAAGGAATCTCGCCCTCGATCTCGTGCGTCCAGCGCGCCAGCGCTTCGATCGAGCAGAGCTGGCCGGTCTGCGCGTTGTACAGCGGCTGGTATTCCAGGCGGACAGTTCCGTCCGCCAGCGCTCGGCGCAAATGCGTGGCGAGGTGCATGCGTCGCTGGACCGGCGACGCCATTTGCGACTCGTAGATCTGCGCGTGGCCTCGGCCGCCTCGTTTCACCGCGTACAGCGCAAGATCAGCATGGCTCAACGCCGCTCCCGACGTCATGCCATGCTCAGGCACGAGCGCCACGCCGATACTCGCCGTCACACTCGTGTCGCCAGCGTGCGTCTGGCGAACGCCGGTCACGCTGACCGAGACGCGCTGCGCAACGGCGTCGACCGCATTCACTTCAATCACTCCTGACGCCGTGAGGACCGCGAACTCGTCGCCTCCCAGGCGTGCGAGGAACTCGCCCGGCTCCAAGACTTCGTGGAGGGATCGAGCGAGCGACACCAACAGTTCGTCGCCAGCCTGGTGCCCGAGCCCGTCGTTGACTTCCTTGAAGCCGTCGAGATCGATGATCAGTAGTGCGAACCCGTCGCGCTGTGGCTGGCCGCCCTCAGCGAGCCGGGTGAATCGTCGCTCCAGTTCGCGAACGAATGCTCCGCGGTTGGGGATGTCTGTCAGCGGGTCGGTGTATGCACGGTGTTCGAGGTTTCGTCGGAGGTCGCCGACCAGCGACAAACCCTGAGCGAGGTGACCAATCTCGTCCCGCCGGTCCATGAGTTGGATCGACTCCGGAGGATTGTCTGACCCAAGTTTGTGGGCGACTCTGATCAGTCGGTTCAGAGGTCGGAATGCAAAGAACATCATCACGACGCCCGCAACGGCCATCGATCCCAACAAGGCCAGGACCAAGACGACGGCGCGATTGGCGACGACCGAGTTGCTCCGGTTGAGATCATCAACAAAGCCGACGTCGACTGCAACGATGCCAATCATCTCCGCCGTGGCGTCAAAAATCGGCGTCAGGTACGCGAAGCGCATTCGGCCGTCGAACGGGACCTCACCGACGTACGGCTCACCTCGGGTCAACGACCCATAGGCCGGATGCGCCTCGCCGATCAGTCCGGGTTCGACCTGGGACGCACCAATGCGGGCCCCGTCGGCATCTTCGAGGCTGGTCGAGATTCGGTCGAACTGACTCGTCGACTGATTGAAACGAAAGATATCTGCAGCGCCCTGGTTGACATCGGAAATCGCGTCGGTCAGCGAGTCGAATGAGTTGCTCGGCTCGAGACGGTCGATCGAGTCGATCTGGATGTTGCGAATCGACCCACCATCGATGTCGACGACGGCGAAGTCGGCATTCTGTTGCACAAAGAGCGCCGAGGCGGAACGGGCCGCTTGATCGACTCGAACCGCTACATGATCTTCGTTAATCTGCTGAACTTCGCGCAGGCCAAAGAAGGTGAGAGCTGCCATCGACACCGTCGCGACGACGAGGAAATATGCCGACGTGCGAGCTGGAAATGACCAACCCGACGTTCGGCCTCGTTGACTGCTGCGCTGCACAGTCTGTCTTCGGCAGATACACGCTCAACGGGAGTTCCGATTGCGGTTCCTGACGAAAGCTTGACACGGTGCGCGGCCGTCACCTTCTGGCGTGACCTCCTCGTATGGCGGCCGTATGTGGCGGCCGTCAGCGCGGTTCGTACCGAGCGCCGCCGGGCTGTCAAGCTCATGCAATGACTCACGACCTCGACACTGGAACGACCGACCTCCTCGCCCACGTCGACGGGCACGTCGGTGTCATCACGTTCAACCGACCCGACCGACGCAACGCGCTGAGCGACGCGATGTACGCCGGGTTCGCCCAAGTACTTCCGGTGCTCGCAGCCGACGACGACGTGCGCGTCGTGATGATCACCGGCAACGGTGGCGCGTTTTGCGCCGGCGGCGATGTCAAGGGCATGCACGAGAGCCACCAGCCCGGAGCTGCACCTCGCCGTGGCAGCACGATCCAGAGTTCAACAGATCATTTGCGCACGATTCAGAAGCAGGTCTCGCTCGCTATCCATCGTTTCCCCAAGCCGGTCGTTGCCGCCATCCCCGGCGCGGCCGCCGGTGCCGGCATGTCGATCGCTCTGGCCTGCGACATCCGCCTCGCCGCGGAGCGCGCAATTATCGTGCCGGCGTTCGCCAACGTCGGTGCGTCAGGCGACTTCGGTGGGAGCTGGTTCCTGACACAACTCGTCGGCACAGCCAAGGCGAAGGAGCTGTACTTCACCTCGCCACGTCTGTCATCGGCCGACGCTCGCGATCTTGGCATCGTCAATCAAGTGTTGGCCGACGACGGCTTCGACGAGGCCGCGCTCGCCTGGTGCCGCAGCCTCGCCGACCGTGCACCGATCGCGATGCGGTACATGAAAGAGAACCTCAATCGGGCAGTGACGAGCGACGTCGAGACCGCACTCGATGCCGAAGCTGCGAACATGGTCTTGTCGATGGGCACGTCCGACCACCGCGAAGCTGCTGCTGCATTCGTCGAGAAGCGCACGCCGCACTTCACGGGCGAGTAGACACTCGTGCGATGACGATCGCAATCACCGATCCGGCCGACGCGCGCGTCGATGACTATCGGGAACTGAACAACCAGGCCGCCCGCACGGCAATGGAGGGCGACGAGTTCTTCATGGCCGAGGGGTACCTGGCAATCGATCGGCTGATCGACTCCGGGCATCGCTTGCGGTCCGTGCTGCTCGGAACAAGCCGCGTTGAGCGCTTTGCGCCGTACCTCGAACATCCAGCGTTGATGGACGTTCCCGTGCTCGTTGCTGACCGATCGGTCATGCAGGGCATCGTTGGGTTCAACCTGCACCGCGGCGTGCTGGCGTCGGCGTTCCGCAAGCCGATGCCGACCGTCGCTGAACTCGCTGCGACAGCAACACGGATCGCTGTCCTCGAAGCGTTGAACGACAACGAGAACGTCGGTGCGATCTCACGTGCGGCGCGGGCTTTCGGCATCGATGGCATCGTGATCAGCCCGACGTGCACCGACCCGTACTACCGACGCACCGTGCGCGTCAGCATGGGCGAGGTGCTGCACATGCCAATCGCCCGGGCCAGCGCCGACGACTGGCCGGGGGCGCTCGACACATTGCACGAGGCCGGCTTCGAGACCTGGGCAATGACACCAGCCGACGACGCCGTCGATCTGTGGGCGACCGCCATCCCCGAACGCTTGGCCATCGTGCTCGGTGCCGAAGGCCCAGGCTTGGAGCAGTCGACGCTGCAACGGGCGACCCGCCGCGTGCGCATTCCGATCTCGCCGGATGTCGACAGCCTCAACGTTGGCCACGCTGCGGCAATCACGTTCGCGGCGACAAGCCGAAGCGATACGGATGGCAGGATGCGGGTGTGCTGACGACGCTGCCCGATCATCCCCAGGCGACCGATCCGGAGCCGTTTGCTGGGCCGGATCACCCCATTCGCAAGATCACCCGGATCATGGCCTTTGGCGGGACCTGGACCGACGACAACAAAACCAACATGGGCGGCCTGTTCGACGGCATGGCAGCCGAGTGGTCAGAACGCCATGTCGACCCGACCAAGCGCGCTCCGGTCGAAGACGCGCTCGAGCGCGGCGACGTTCCGCTCGACGGCGACTGGCTCGAGCTGGGGTCGGGAACCGGTGCCGGCGCACGGGTGCTCAGCGAGCGTGTCGGGTCGCTGGTGTGCAGTGATTTGTCGATGGGGATGCTGTCGTACGCGCCAGGCGAGTTGGCGCCGCGCGCTCAGGCCGACGCGTCCGTGTTGCCGTTCGTCGACGATGCCGTCGACGCCATCTTGATGATCAACATGATCCTCTTCCCAGCCGAGGTCGACCGCGTGTTGCGGCCAGGCGGCATGATCGTGTGGGTCAACACGCTGGGTGATCAGACACCGATCCACCTGCCCGCCGCCGATGTCCTCGAAGCGCTCCCAGGCGAGTGGACCGGTGTGACCGCCCGTGCTGGCACCGGCTTCTGGCTGACGGCACGTCGGGGACCGCGATGACCGAATCACCGGAGCGCCACTTTTGGACGCTGATCGAACCGATCCACGCGATCACCTACTTCGCACCGGAGTGCCAAGAGGTGTTTGAAACAGCCGGCCTGAAGGGCTTCTGGCGGGGGTACTTCGGCGGCCGTGCAGCACCGCTGGGTGCTGCTGAGGCCGGGTCGATCGTGGCGCTGTTCTTCGGGTTCCACCAGGACTTTGTGGCGCGCGCCGTGCCCGACATTTGGCAGCGCTGCTCGCCCGCTGACGCGCTGGGCGCGCGGCTCGCCGGCGTCGATGCAGCGTGGTCGGTACACGTCGATCGGGTCGACAAGATGCAGCTCAAGCGGGCTGCATTCATTCTCAGGGTCGCTGCGGAGTCAGCCGCTGATGATCGGCGCCCGATGTTCCAGGCCAACCTCGCGCTCGACGCGCCAACCGAGCCCCACCTGGCGTTGTGGCACGGGGCCACGGTGCTTCGCGAGCATCGGGGCGACGGCCACCTCATCGCGCTGGGGGCGCACGGCATCGGCCCGTGCGATGCGCACGTCCTGCGGCTGGCCCGCACGGGCGACGCCGTTGAAACGCTCAAGCCGTTCCGCGGGTGGAGCGACGACGACTGGATCGCGGCGATCGGTCGGCTCTTCAATCGCGGCGCGATTGACGAGCTGGGTGCGATCACCGAAGACGGCGTCGCGCTGCACGACACCGTCGAGGCGCTCACCGACGAGTTGGCTCGTCAGCCGGTGAGCGCAATCCAGTCGGAACTCGCCGAATTGGCGCACATCGTGAGCCCTGTGCTGCGCAACCTCACGATCGCGCCGAGGTCGCCCGGGGTGATTCCGTACCCCAACCCGATGGGCGTCGAGCGATTCGATCCGAGCTGATCAGCCCTGACAACCGGACGGACACGGGATGGCCATGACCGGGACATCGACCTTGCCGGTGAGGCGGTTGGTTGGCGATGACCGGAACCGATCCCACCATCGACGACGGCGTCGGATCCCGACCACGATCATCGCTACCTGACCAGCCTGACCAGCCTGACCAGCCTGACCAGCCTGATCGACAAGCACGCGATCGATGGGCCCGGCGCTGACCACATGTTCCCCGGAGAGGAGTGCCGTGCCGTTGCCGAACACTTCGGCGATCACGGAGGCTGCGCGCTCTCGTGCCATTTCTGCGGCATCGACATCGAGGATGGCGACCGGCATCGGGTGATCAATCGCCACATGTGGCGTGAGGTAGGAGGTGACGACTCTGATGACGAGGCCATGGCTCTCCGCGTGATGTACCGCCCATTCGAGGGCGTGGCGTGATTCGTGGCGGCCGTCGACCGCAACGGCAATGACGTTCGGCCTGGCATCGCGTACGGAGTCCAACATCTCAAGAGCCGTCTTGGTGTCGATCTCGGCAAGCGGTCGGACGGGAGCGCTCTGTCGGGTGGAACGAGTGATGGTGCGCATGTCGTCTTCCTTTCGTGACGGGCTCATCATCGATCGGAGACCGACCTGCAAAGATTGTGCTTCGAAAATTGACGTTCAACTGATGACGAGTTGGGACTTCAGGAATTGAAGGACCAATGTTAACAGACCCTTTTGAAATGGTCAATTGTTGTCTATCTTTTCCCTCGTCCATAGACTTCGACCAATCGTGTTGTGGTTGCTCCTTCTCGCCCATCTTCTGGGAGTTGCCATCGTTTCGACAATCGGTGCACGCCTTGCACGATGGTCGTTTCTCGTCGCCGCGCTCCCCATGGCGGTCTCGGCAACTCTTGCGGCCGTCGCGCTGGCTGATCAGTCGACAACCCGTACGGAGTTCACGTGGGTCGGCCCGCTCGACCTCACGATTGCGCTGCGACTCGACGCGTTCTCGTCCTTGATCGCACTCCTCGTCTCCGGCATCGGTGTGCTCGTTTGCGTCTATGCAGCGGGCTATTTCTCAGCCTCCGCACAGGGCGTCGGCCGATTCGCCGCAACGCTGCTCGGCTTCTCGACCGCGATGCTCGGCCTGGTCCTCGCGGACACCGTCTGGACGATGTTCCTGTTCTGGGAGCTCACCTCAGTCACCTCATTCCTGCTCGTCGGGCACCAGCGGACCGACGCCGCGGCCAGGACCGCAGCTCGACGTGCGCTCGTCATCACGGCAGGGGGCGGCCTCGTGCTGCTCGCCGGGTTCGTGGTGTTGAACGACGCCTCGCCCGGCCGATACATCAGTGATCTGGAACCGGTCACCGGAACTGGCGCCACTGTCGCAGCCGTCTTGATCCTGATCGCGGCCGCCACAAAGTCGGCCCAAGTCCCGTTCCACATCTGGCTACCCGGCGCGATGAAAGCACCGACCCCGGTGAGCGCCTACCTGCACTCGGCCACGATGGTGAAAGCTGGCGTTGTCCTGGTCGCCGTGGCTTCGCCAGCACTCGCGCAAACATCGGTGTGGACGCCCCTCGGCGTCACGTTCGGAACTGCCTCGATGGTCTGGGGTGCCATCGGTGCGCTCCGCCACCTCGACGCCAAGCTGATCTTGGCGTGGGGCACCGTCTCCCAGCTCGGATTGATGATCGTGCTGCTGTCGTTCGGATCGGGCAAGGCCGTCTTCGCCGCTCTGTCGATTCTGTTCGCCCACGCCATCTTTAAGGCCGCACTCTTCATGATCGTCGGCGAGATCGACGTACGGACGGGGACGCGTGACATTCGTGAGCTGTCCGGCCTCTGGCGATCGATGCCCCTCGCCTACGGCGTTGCACTCGTCTCGTCGCTGTCGATGGCCGGTGTGCCACCGATGCTCGGCTTTCCCGCAAAGGAGGCGGCCGTTGAAGCGGCCCTCGGCCTCAGCGGCGGCGAGCGCACCGTGGCATTGATCGCGATCATTGGTGGGTCGGTCCTCACGGTGGCCTACACGGCTCGCTTCATCCTCACCGTGTTCCACGGTGGCAACGGCACCCCGACTGTGGTTGGCCCCCGGCGGCCGCTGATGGCCGCGCCAGCTGCATTCCTCGGGGCCTGCACACTGATCGGCTTCGCATTCCTCGGGAACGTCACCGATTGGGTTCGTCCAGCTGCCGTCACGGTCAACAAGAAGGCCGAGGTCTACTCACTGATCCGTTGGCCGGGGCTCACCGACGCATTCATGATTTCGGCAGGCATCGTCGCCGCGGGCGCCGTGCTCGGTTGGGTTATCAGCCGTCGCGCTGCCGATACCGCCCCGCGCACGATCGGCGCCGACACGGTTGACACCAGCATCGACGGGTCGATCACGATCGCACGTAATATTACAGCGCGCGTCCAGCACGGATCGCTGCCCGGCTACGTGCTCACCATGGTTGCCGTCGCAGCACTCGCCACCATCCCGTTCATCGGTGCGATCGACTTCGACGTGATCACCGGTGCCGACAATGCCGCCCAAATGGTCCTCGCTGTGTTCGTGGCCGCGAGTGCTGTGGCGGCCACACAGGTCAGGACTCGGCTGGGTGCAGCCCTCGTGCTCGGTGCTGTCGGCTTTGCCATTGCAGGTCTCTTCGTCGCAAGCGGCGCACCCGACCTCGTCCTCACCCAGCTGCTGGTCGAAACCGTGATTGTGGTGGGCTTCGTGCTCGGCCTCGGCCGCCTCACCACCACGTTCCCCCGGCACGGCACCACCTGGCAGACCACTCGAATCGGTGTGTCGCTGATGGCTGCTGGCGCAGTGGCCGTCGGCCTTGCCGGTAGTGCTCGCGGGCCGGTCCCCGCATCGACCGTCGATCGGTTGAGTGCCGAAGCCGTGTCGGAAGGCGGCGGCAAGAACGTCGTCAATGTGATTCTCACCGACGTCCGGGCGCTCGACACGCTCGGTGAAATCGTCGTGCTCGCAGTCGTTGCTGTCGGCGTGTTGGCGCTACTGCGTCGCCGCCCCGAAGTCGTGCTCTCACCCGATGAACCGAGCCTGCTCCCTCAAGCCGCCAACGAACTGACGGAAGCCGACCGATGATCGATCAAACCACCGGCCCTTCGCCGATCGTGAGGCTCAGTATTCGAGCCGCGACGCCCCTGGCGTTGGTCATTGCCGTCTTCGTGTTCTTCGCTGGCCACAACCGCCCCGGCGGCGGGTTCGCCGCGGGCTTGCTCATCGGCGCCGTGCTGGTCCTGCGAAGTGTTGCCGGGTTCCCGTTGCCCTTCCGTGCCATCCCACTCCTGGCAACAGGCACCATCGTTGCCGCTGCCGTGGCGGTTGCACCGATGCTCTGGGGCGACGTCTTCCTCGATCAGATCGTCATCGAACAGAAGCTTCCACTGCTCGGAAAGGTCAAGAGCGGCTCGGCGCTGATCTTTGACGTCGGCGTCACCTTGATTGTCTCCGGGCTGATCGTCGCAGTGCTCGACGGGTTCCGCGCCGACCACTTGGCAACGCCGCCACCTGCAGTGTCGAACAACAAGGTGACTACGGACAAGGCGAATACGGACAAGGCGACTACGGAGAGCAGTTCATGAGCGCTGCGCTGATCGCCGCCGTCGCCGCACTGGTTGGCTCGGGTGTGTACCTCATCACATCGCGCTCGCTCAGCCGCATCGTTCTTGGCTTCTCGCTGCTCGGCCACGCTGCCGTATTGGCACTCCTTGCAGCGGGCGGACCCGCCGGTGGGCCACCAATCGTTGGCAGCAGCGACCGGGCACCATCTGACCCGCTCCCCCAGGCATTCTCGTTAACCGCCATCGTCATCTCGTTCGGCCTCACGCTGTTCGTCTTGGCGCTCGCCTCGCGCCAGCGCCAGCTCACCGGTGACGACCTCGTCGAGGATGACGTGGAAGATCGGCGAGTCGCACAACTCTCGAACACACTGTCCAATGACCGGGGAGATACACCGGCATGAGCGTGCTGATCGCACTCACCATCGTTGGCCCGTTGGCCGCCTCGGGTTTTGGGCTGCTTGTTCGCGAGCGGCATCGCCTGCGCGACGCCATCACTCTCATGGGCCTGTCGGCCACAGCGCTTGCTGCTGTCGCGCTCCTGATCGACGTCCAGCGCAACGGCACGACCGTCGTGCGCGTCGGTGGCTGGGACCCCGAACTCGGCATCGTGCTCGTGGCCGACCAGTTCGCATCGTTGATCCTGGTCGTGGCGACGCTGACGATCCTTGTGGTCGACATCTTCGCGATCGGCCAGCGCGGCACCGCGTCGACTGGCGACCAGACCGTTGTCGGGCCGATGCTGCTCGTGCTCACCGCCGGCGTCAGCTTGGCCATCCTGACCGGCGATCTCTTCACCCTCTTCGTCGCGTTCGAACTGATTCTCGTGTCGAGCTATGTGCTGCTCACCCACCAGGGCCGCGCTGCTCAGCTGCGATCCGGCATGACGTACGTCGTCATCAACCTGCTGGCGTCAACGCTGTTCCTGTTCGGCCTCGCCTACGTCTACGCGGCGACGCGCACGGTCAACATCGCCCTGCTCGCCGAGCGGATTCCCGAACTCGACAACGGTGTACGCCTCGGTATCGGGCTCTGGTTCCTCGTGGTGTTCGGCACGAAGGCGGCGATGTTCCCGCTGTTCTCGTGGCTGCCCGACAGCTACCCGACCGCACCGACCACTGTCACCGCTGTCTTCGCCGGACTGCTGACGAAAATCGGCGTCTACGTCATGATCCGTTTCCACACCCTCACTGGGATGGACGATCTGGGCCCGATCATCCTGGTCGCTGCCGGGCTCACCATGATCGTCGGTGTCGCCGGCGCGCTAGCTCAAAACGACGTGAAGCGGATCCTGTCGTTCCACGTCGTCAGTCAAATTGGCTACATGCTGATGGGCCTCGGCTTGTTCACCGTTGCCGGTGTCGCCGGCGCTGTCCTGTTCCTTGTGCACCAGATCCCGGTCAAGACCGTCATGTTCCTCGTCGGCGGCCTCATCGAAGACGACCAGGGCAACTCGAGCCTCGACCGAGTTGGGGGTCTCGCCGCACGACGACCAATTATCGCGGTGCTCTTCGCCATCCCGGCGTTGAGCCTCGCTGGCATCCCGCCGTTCTCGGGGTTTGTCGCCAAGCTGTCGCTGATCGACGCTGGTCTCGATGCCGGCTCAATCGCGATCGTGGTCGTCGCCCTCGTCGCCAGCATGTTCACACTGCTGTCGATGTCCAAGATCTGGCTCGGCGTGTTCTGGCGTGAACCGACGCCACCCTCGGAGCCCGAGTCGTCGAAGGCCTCGAAGCGGACGATGGGCGGCGCCACCATGGCCGCTGTCGCTGGCACCCTGGCCGTTGTTGCGTTCGCCGGGCCGCTCTGGACCATGAGCGAAGAGATCGCCCGCGACCTGCTCGACGGGCAGACCTACATCGACGAGGTACTCGGCACCGATCGCGGTGGGGTGGCTGCACCATGAGCGCTCTCATTCTTCGCATGAAGCCGCTGGCGACGCCACGCATGCTGCTCGTGATTGCTGCACTCGTCGTCGCGTGGTGTGGGCTGTGGGAGGCGTTCAGCATCGCCAATGTGCTGTCGGGAGTCGTCGTTGCCGTCGTAGCACTCGCTATCGCGGGGCCGAGCACGGCCGGTCGCACCGTGCACATCGGGGCACTGCTGCAGCTGCTCTGGCTCGTCCTCGTCGACCTTTTCCGCTCGACCGCACAGGTGGTCTGGGAGATCCTGACGCCGGTCGATTACACCGACGAGATCATCATCGGTATCGACACCAAGGCCGACTCATCGGCGCACATGCTGTTGCTCACCGTGTCGATCACGCTGACCCCCGGCACGGCGATTGTTGACATCAACACCACGACTGGCCGGCTGTACCTGCATCTGCTGCATGCCGATGCTGCACCGCATGTGATCAAGCATGTCGAGCGGCTTGCCGAGTTGGCGTGCCGTGCGTTCCCCACTGCCGATCCGATTTCTGGGCCGAGTTCTGGGCCGAGTTTCGAAAGGGAGGGCACCGCCACATGATCACCTCGATCGCCATTGCACTGTTCGTCGTCTCCAGCCTGTGCGCCATGATCCGCGTGATCCGTGGGCCTGGCCTTGCCGACCGAGTGATTGCACTCGATGTCGCCCTGGTCGCCCTGATGGGGGCGATTGCCACGAAGGCCGCAAGCACCGGGTCGACGACATACCTGCCGATCGTTGCTGTCGTTGCGATCGTCGGCTTCACCGCGACGATCGTCATGACGCGTTTCCTCGAGCAGGGGTCCGGCTCATGAACCCCGTCTCGAGTGCACTGATCCTCGTCGGCTCGGTGCTCGCGGTGCTGGCCGGCGTCGGCCTGCTGCGCTTCGACAGCGCAGCTGCACGGTTCCATTCGGCTGGCAAGGCCAGCCCGATCGCATTCCTGTTCGTCGCCATCGGCGCAGCCCCCGAAGTCGGCCTTTTCGGCGCGGCGCAACTGGCGGTCGCGGCAGTCGCACTGGTACTGACTCTGCCTGCGGCCACCCACCTTCTGTTCCGCGCAACACATCGCACCAGCTCGTCGGCGTATCTTCGTGACGACGCGCTGACCCGTGATCGAATCAGCCAGGCATCGAAGGAGACCCAGCCGTGAACATGTCCCGCACGACCACCAGCCCCAGCACCAGCGATGTCCTGCGCGATCCGGTGCACGCTCCAACGCCCAACTTGCCGTCGTGGACGTTCCTCACCAACCACGCCCATGTGATGGTGGCGCTCGACCGAGACCCCGATCTGCGCCAGCGTGATCTGGCCTATGCGGTTGGCATCACTCAGGGCGCCGTGCAACGTATTCTCGACGAACTCGTCCACGCTGGATTCCTGCGCCGCGAGAAAGTCGGCCGACGGAACCACTACGAGATCGTCGCCAAGGAGCCGCTCCGCCACCCGCTCGACGTCAAGCACAACATCGGCGAGCTCCTCAGCATGCTCCGCGACTAACTGTCACACTTTGGTCTGACCGGAGTGTGACAGTGGGGCATCGATTCTTGTCATGGCTCGACCCCGTTCCACAAGGTTCTGTCGTACTACTTTCTGGCGCATGGATGGTCAGCGGCGGAGGCCTCGTGGACCCAAGCGCACGCGCTCGGTCGTCGGTGATCAGCCTCCGTTCGCACAGCCCCGGATGACAATGCCTCCGACGCAGGTGGTGTCCGACGACGAACTCGAAGCTATTCATCTGGCTTCGCTCCGTGTGCTCGCCGAAATCGGCATCGACTTCCTGCACACCGATTCGCGCACGATGCTCGCAGCAGCAGGTGCGCGTGTCGACGGTAACCGCGTGCGGTTCGACGCCGACATGATCGGCGAGTACCTCGCACACATCCCCAGCGAGTTCACGCTGCACGGCCGATTGCCGGAGCGAAACCTGCAGATCGGCGGCAACTGGGTCACCTTTGCAGCAGTGGCGAGCGCGCCGAACTACGTCGGGCTCGACGGGCAACGGCGCACCGGCGATCGGGCTGGCTATCAGGACTTCCTCAAACTCGGGCAGATGCTCAACTCGGTCCACACCTTCGCCGGTTATCCGGTCGAGCCAGTCGACCTCCACGCGTCCATCCGTCACCTTGAAGCCGGCTACGACGCGCACACGATGACCGACAAGTCGTTCCACATCTACTCCCTCGGCCAGCAGCGCAACCTCGACGGCATCGAGATGGCGCGTCTCTCGCGCGGTGTCGATCACGAGACGTTCGAGCGCGAGCCGAGCCTCACGTCGATCATCAACGCCTCGTCGCCGCTGCGGTACGACCATCCGATGCTCGAAGGCATCATTCAGATGTCGGCGCGCAACCAGGTGATCATCGTCACGCCGTTCACACTGGCCGGTGCCATGGCGCCGATCACCTTGGCGGGTGCGCTGGTGCAACAGAACGCCGAAGCGTTGGCCGGGCTGGTGTTCACGCAGGTCGTCCGGAAAGGTGCGCCGGCGGTGTACGGCGGGTTCACGTCGAACGTCGACATGCGCTCGGGCGCACCCGCGTTTGGTACGCCTGAATATGCCAAGGCGGCCTTGGTCGGCGGGCAGTTGGCTCGGCGCTACAACCTGCCGTATCGGTCATCGGCAGTCAGTGCCTCGAACGCGGTCGACGCTCAGGCCGGATACGAGACAACGTGGGCGCTGTGGGGCGCAATCATGGGCGGCGCGAACTTCGTGATGCACGGTGCCGGGTGGATGGAGGGCGGCCTCCATGCGAGCTACGAGAAAATGGTCATCGACGCCGACCTGCTGCACATGGTCGGCCAGTTCTTGAAGCCACTCGATCTGAGCGATGACGCGCTCGGCGTCGATGCAATCGCAGGGGTCGGCCCGGCCGGCCACTTCTTCGGCGAAGCGCACACGCAGGCTCGCTACATGACCGAGTTTTATGGCCCGATGGTCAGCGACTGGCGGAACTGGGAAACGTGGACCGAAGCCGGTTCGCCCAACGCCAGCACCCGCGCCAACGCACTCGCCCGAGACATCATCGAACAGTACGAACCGCCACCGATGGACGACGCAATACGCGCGGAACTGCGTGACTTCGTGGACCGCCGAGTCAACGAAGGCGGCGTCGAAACCGATTTCTAGGCGCACTCATCCGGTCACACTGTGTCAGGCACAGTGTGACCGCCACAGACGAACCGGACCAGCGAAGAAAACCGGTCACACTGTGCCTGACACAGTGTGACCGCCCGAGGAGCAGAACTATGAAAACACAGGCACAGGTAGTGGTGATCGGCGGTGGGGTCGTGGGCGCGTCGGTGCTCTATCACCTGACGTTGGCGGGCTGGACCGACGTGATGATGGTCGAGCGACGCGAGCTCACGCACGGGTCCACGTGGCACTCGGCGGGCGGCATGCACACGCTCAACGGCGACCCCAACGTTGCCGCGCTCCAGCGGTACACCGTCGAGCTGTACGACAAGATCCAGGCCGAGTCCGGCCGCGACTGCGGTATCCACATGACCGGCGGGCTGCAGCTCGCTGACACACCCGAACGGATGGACTACCTGCGGATGGCCCACGCCCGCGGGCGGTACCTCGGCATGGAGACCGAGCTGGTGTCACCCAAGGAGGCCCACGAGCTGGTGCCGTTCCTCGATCCGAAGTACTTCGTCGGCGCGATGTACGACAAGCACGAGGGCCATGTCGACCCGTCGGGTGTCACGCATGCCTACGCCGAGTGCGCGCAGGCGCGCGGCGCGGAGATCAACAAGTACGTGTGGGTCCACGACATCACACGCACTGCCGACGGCACGTGGAATCTGCACGTCCACGACACGCGCAAGAACGAAGACCTCGGGATGATCAACTGTGAGCACTTCGTGAATGCCGGCGGCTTGTGGGCGCGTGAGGTTGGCCGGATGACCGGGCTCGAGCTGCCGATCCTGGCCATGGAGCACATGTACTTGATCACCGAAGAGGTGCCGCAACTCACGGAATGGCGACAGTCATCGAAGATGGCCGGGTTCCACGTCGTGGACCTTGGTGGCGAGATCTACATGCGCGAAGAAGGCAACTCGCTGCTGCTCGGCACCTACGAACGCAAGGGCGTGCCGTGGGCGCCGCACCAGACCGACTGGAATTTCGGCGCCCAGCTACTCACACCTGACTTGGAACGCATCGGCGACAACCTCGAGGTCGGCTTCAACCACTTCCCGATCTTCCAAGAGATCGGCATCAAGGACACGATCAACGGGCCGTTCACGTTCGCGCCCGACGGAAACCCGCTGATCGGACCGGTCAAGGGCCAACCCGGCCACTGGTTGGCGTGCGGCGTGATGGCCGGCCTCAGCCAAGGTGGCGGCGTCGGGCTGAGCATGGCGAACTGGATGACCGAGGGCGACCCCGGATTCGACGTGTGGGGCATGGACAATGCCCGTTTCGGCGACTGGGCAACCCCGCGCTACACGAACTCCAAGGTGCGCGAGAACTACGGGCGGCGTTTCAGGATCACGTTCCCCAACGAGGAGTTGCCTGACGCTCGCGAGCACATGAAGTCGCCAATCCACGACCGCCTCGATTCGCACAATGCGGTGTGGGGGGCGTCGTATGGCCTCGAAGTGGCGCTGTGGTTCCAGACCCAAGGCAAGGCCGAAGAGACGGTGACCTTCCGACGTTCGAACGCATTCGACGTGGTGGCCGAAGAAGTGGCCGCTGTGCGTCACGGCGTTGGCATGTTCGAGACAACGGGCTACGCCAAGTACGAGGTGACCGGCACCGGTGCTCGGGCCTGGCTCAACGGCTTGCTCACCAACAACATTCCGGCACCTGGGCGCTTGGCATTGACCCCGATGCTCAACCACCAGGGCAAGATCATCGGCGACTTCACCGTGGGGTGTTTGGCCGATGCGTTGGGCGACGAGCGGTTCATGATCTTTGGCTCCGGCGCGGCGCAGCAATATCACGAGCGCTGGTTCCGCGAGCAGCTCCGAGCCTCATCGAGCGCTGGGGCGGTGGCCGGGGCGGGCACAAGAGCGACGGGCGACGGCGTCAGCCTGCGAGTGTGCGGCAACGAGCTGACGGGGCTGTCGATCGCTGGTCCGAGCGCTCGCAAGGTGCTCGACGAGCTGACCGACTTCAATGTGAGTAACGACGCGTTCGGCTTCCTCGACTTCCGCCAGACATGGGTCGGCAGCGTGCCGTGCATGGTCGGCCGAGTGACCTTCACCGGCGACCTCGGCTACGAGATTTGGTGTGCCGCGAGCTTCCAGCAGCAACTGTTCGACACGCTTTCCGAAGCCGGTCGACCGCACGGCCTGCGGCTGTTCGGCCTCCGTGCGCTCGACTCGATGCGCCTCGACAAGGGCTGGGGGTCGTGGGGCACCGAGTACCGCCCGATCTACAACCCGTTCGAGGCAAACATGGGTTGGATGGTCCGCCTTGGCGATCAGGCCAAGGGTGACTTCATCGGTCGCGATGCTGCAGCAGCCGCCAAAGAGGCCGGGCCACAGCGCAAGCTGGTGCTGTTTGAGATGGATGCCGGAACCAGCGATGAGGCTGCGGACTGCATTGGCAACGAACCGATCTGGCACGACGGTCCTGATGGCAACACCGTGGTCGGTTGGGTCACCTCGGGCGGTTACGCGCACCACAGCGAGAAGTCGATCGCGATGGGTTACGTGCCTGCCGAACACGCCGCCAGTGACGGGCCATGGGAGATCGAAGTCGTCGGCGTGATGCGGACGGCGACGCGCCTCGCTGAGGCACCCTTTGACCCGTCCGGTTCACGCATGCGCAGCTGAGTCAGGCTGCGGCGGCGGCCAACGATCAGCCGATGGCGCAATTCGTTGGCGCGTCGAAGGCATACCGCCAGCTTCGTCCTGCAATCTGACCGGCTCCGGGGTTGGGCAACGGCTCGGCAGTTGTGAGACTGCGGGTATGACGAGTCCTGACCCCGAGATTCTCGACGCCCTGCCGACGGTCTTGACGGATCGGGTTGTTCCGATCGACGACGTGCTCGCCGCCCTCAGCTCGGCTGGCCTTGACCTCGGCGAACATCAAGGCGAGACACTCGACCGAGTGACCTCAATGGAAGGCGCGTTCGGTGATCTCGCTGGCGGCCTGATGTTCCTCCCGCGCTTTTTCGACGGCACCAAGTGGACGATCGAAGTGACGGAGCAAGACCTGGCGACGCGGATCATTGAAGACACGATGGCCATCGACCCACTCGTCTGGTGGCTCGTCACCAACGAGGTCGCATGCGTCGACGATGCCGGCCAGGTCATGGGTCTGCTCGAAGTCGAGAGCTTCGACGATGTACACGACTCGCTCGTGCTCCCCGACTCGGTGGCAGAGTCGCTCCGACCCGGTTGGGTGTCGATAACACTGCGCGACGGTGCAATGCATTGGAGCCTCTCCGATGGCCCGGCGACGCCGACCGCTGCGCAGATCGCTGCTGCACGGGCCGGGTTCCAGGCAACGCTCGACGATCCGCGCAACGCCGAGTTCTCCGTCGCAGCGGGAGTCTCCGTGCCTGTGGGGCTGGAACGGGCAACCGACACGTCGGCACTGCTCGAAGCCATCGCCATCGATCGGTCGGCGTTCACCGACGCGGCCATGCCACCGGTGACCACGTTGTTCGAGGCCGCCGGCTTCGAGGTTCGCGATCGTGACGTGGCGATGCCCGGCTTCGACTGGGATGCACTCGCCACCTGGCGCACATCGAACATTGCCTCGCTGATTTTCGAGCTGACTGAGGCCCAGACCGAGTCGTACCGGACGCTGACCGCGGCACTCGCGCAATGGCGGAGCAACGACACGAGCAACGACGCGAGCAACGACGCGATGAGCGACGCGGCCGCCACTGCTGATCTCTTTGCTGACGCCAAGGTCGTCGAGGCATTCAGCGCCGGCGCGCAGCCGCAAATGGTCGCGCTGCCCGGCCCGATGGCCGACACCGCAGCTGCACACCTCGGGTTCGTCGAGGCACTCGTCGCAGCCGGCGCGGTGAGCGACGACATCACCGCCTTCCGCGTGCGCTGCCTCGACCGGGTGGGTCGCCCGCTCGATGCAATCGCAGTGCTCGATGAGGTCACTGGGTCGACCGAAGCCAAACAGCTCCTGCTCGCCGCCGCCGAGTTCGCCGCCGATCGCAGCGATGCCGTCGTCGCGTATGCGCTGCTGCAGCGCGCCGGAGCGTTGGACCACCTGGCATCGATCAAGGGTGAGGCCGAGACGCACACCCCCGACTTGGAGCTGCTGTTCGAGATCGAGCCGTTCGCGATGACGCGCCCAAAGGCGTTGGCCGACCGGAACGATCCGTGCCCCTGCGGCTCGGGCAAGAAGTTCAAGAAGTGCCACATCAACGATCAGCCGATGCACGGCCTCGAATACCGAGCGCCGTGGGTGCACGGCAAGGCCATGCGCTTCGGCCGGGCCCGGAATGCCGCGCTGATCGAGACGCTGGCCCACGCAGTCTGTGCACACGTCGACGATGGTGAGATCGTCGAGCAAATGCGGTTCTCACCGTTCATTGCCGACGTCGCCCTCCACGAAGGTGGCGACTTCGCTCGTTTCCTGGAAGCGCGGCAGGAGCTGCTGCCAGCCGACGAGTTCGAGTTGGCGACGCAGTGGGCCGCGATTGATCGCGGTGTGTTCGAGATCGTGAAGCTCGCCGGTCAGCGGGTCGAGTTGCGCAACATCGTGACCGACGTGCACATCACCGTTGGCGAGATGGAGTCGGGCTCGGGCATCGAGGCGGGCGATCTGATGATCGGCCGCCCGCTGCCCGTCGGCGACGGTTGGCGCGCGTTCGGTGGCTTCATGCCGTGCGATCCGTCGATCGTCGAGAACGTCGTCGCTGCGATCGCGGCACGCGACGCCCTCGGTATCGCCGGCCTGATTGGTGATCAGCTCGCACCGACGCACGACGATCTGATGAGCCAGCTCGGCCTCGACGGCCTGGGCCTCGACGCGTTCGACGGTCTTGACATCGACGCGCTCGGCCTCGACGAGACCGATCTCGCAGACGAATAGAAGGCCAGCGGCTGTCGGCCCGGCCGCGTCAACGCCTCGTCGCTCCGTGTGAAAACGGTCCCCCAAGCGAGGTGTACGGTGCGTCGATGATCGAAGTTCCGCGGTCGTTGTCCGACATCAGTGCAGGCTGGCTGACCCAGGAGTTGGCCATGTCGATCGACGCGATCGACGTGCACCAGATCGCTGCTGGCGAGGGGTTCATGGGCCAGTTGGCCCGGGTCCACCTCACGTCCTCGGACTCCACGGCGCCGGCCACAGTGATCGTCAAGTTGCCAACGGCTGATCCCGGCGGGCAGTTCATCGGAGAGATGATGCGACTCTGGGAACGCGAGCACCGCTTCTACCTCGACGTCGCCCCGCTCATGCAGATCCGCATCCCACGTGCGTTCGTCAACATC
>NZ_JBDNIJ010000132.1:0-5799 GCF_041688325.1 Ilumatobacter sp. | reverse complement strand
GTCAATCGGACGGCACCACCGGCAACCACCAGCACGCAGATGCCAACGGTCGTGATAATCGCCAGCCGGCGATAACGGTCGAGCCCTCGAAGCCAGCCACCTGATGCGTCCCGCAACATATGTAGATGATGCTACGACTAGCGTCGATCCGGTGCTCAGTTCGTTCGACGACTTTCCTCTCCATCAAACGTCACACCCGGTGGCTCAAACCGCCGGGACCGACCTGAACCACTACGACCGCTACTTCTTCAACGGGTACACGAAAGACACCCGTCTGTTCTTTGCACTGGCCATGGGCCTCTACCCAAATCGCCATGTTGCTGACGCACACTTCAGCGTCGTGCTCAATGGCCAAACGGTTGACGCCGAGCAAATCAACGTGCACGCCTCGCGCCGTGCGCCGCTTGATCGTGCCGATGCCAACGTGGTCGGGCCGATCGAGGTGGAGGTCATCGATCCGCTCAATGAGCTGCGCATCGCAGTCGATGCTCCCGAACACGGGCTCCGTGCCGACCTCACGTTCGTCCGACGATCGGCACCGATCCAAGAACCTCACTTCTTCAACCAGGTGGGCCAGCGCGTCCTGATGGACTCGACGCGCATGACCCAGTTCGGCAGCTGGGAAGGTTGGGTCGAAGTCGACGGCGAAGTCATCGACCTCGAACCTGGTGAGACCGTTGGTAGCCGTGACCGATCGTGGGGTGTCCGGCCCGTCGGCGAGCCAGCTCCGACTGGGGCGCCGGTGGCCGATCCGCAGTTCTACTGGCTCTGGGCACCGCTCAACTTCGACACCTTCTCCACCCACTTCGACGTCAACGAGTACTTCGACGGCAAGCGCTGGCACGAGACGGGATACGTTGCACTCGCCGACATGGACAAAGGCAACGATGCCGTTGCCGAGCCGCCAGAGGCGATGCGCAGCGTCGATTACCGAATCGGCTGGGAGCGCGGTACTCGTCGCGCCGAATGGTTCGAAATCGACTTCGTGCCGTGGCAGGGCGAGGCCTCAACGATCAAGCTCGAACCGCTCTTTGATTTCCACATGTTGGGCATCGGCTACGGCCATCCCGAGTGGCGCCACGGCATCTGGAAAGGCGAACTCGCGGTCGGCGGCGACCGCTGGCGCCTGCCGGTCCCAGACCCCAATGCCCTCCACCACATGCACATCCAGTCGATCGTGCGTGCGACAACCACCGGCGGACTCGGCGTCAACGAAGGACTCGGCACGCTCGAGCAGCTCGCCTTCGGCCGCCACGACCCAACCGGCCTCACGGGCTTGAACACCGGATTCGGCAAATAAGTACGAATGGGGTCAGGCCCCTTTCGTAACTCTGTACTGGACAGAGTTGCGAAAGGGGCCTGACCCCATTCGTTACGTGTGGCGGATGGTCATGCCGCCATCGACCGGAATCGAGGTTCCGTTGACGAAGCTTGATGCTGGCATACAGAGGTTGAGCGTCATATGTGCGACTTCTTCGGGGGTGCCGTAGCGGCGAAGTGGGACTCGGCGGCGCGCGTATTTCTCTTTGGCCTCGGCATCGATGCCGGCGGTCATGCCCGTGTCGATCGGGCCGGGACAGACGCAGTTGACCGTCACCCCGTGGCGGCCGAGCTCGACAGCCAAGCTCTTCGTCAGACCGACTACACCTGCCTTGGTTGCGGCGTACGCCGCGAGGCCAGCCGTTGTCACGATCGACTCGGTCGATGCGATATTGACAATACGACCTTCGCCCGACGTGATCAGGTGCGGGAGCGCGAGGCGGATCAGACGAGCGTGCGCTGTCAGGTTGATGTCGAGTGTCGTTGCCCAGTTGGCCTCGAACTCGTCCTCGGGCTGGAACGCCGAGTTGATCATCGACACGCCAGCATTGTTGACGACGATGTCGAGGCGGCCGAACCGCTGCACCGTTGCCTCGACCATGCTGCGAAGTTGTTCGTGATCGGCGACATCGCACTCGATGCCGAGCACACGGTCGCCACCATGTGCTGCGCTGATCTCGTTGGCCACTGCAGCGACACGATCCGCACCAAGGTCAGCCACAACCACGCGCGCCCCTTCGTCGGCGAACAAGTGCGCTGTGGCGCGGCCCATGCCGCTCGCCGCGCCCGTCACGATTGCGACCTTGTCGTCGATCGAGCGAGACAGCGTTGACAGCCGGCTCACGAGTGAATCTCGTAGAACGCGTTGACGGTGTGGTCGATGTCGAGTCGGCGGAAGTCGCTGAACCCGGCTGCTGCTGACATCTCGCGAGCCTTGCCCTCTGGCAAACCAAGCGTGCCGAGGCCTTCGCCGCCGGGCTCCGACAGCGCTGACGACATGCACGACAGCACGCTGATGCCGTACATGAGCGCCGCCATTGGATTCTTCTCGATGTTCTCACCAAACGTGTCACGGCCCTTAATGTCGACAAGCAGCCATGTGCCGTCGTCGGCAATCGCCTGCTTGATCGACGCAATCATCTGAGTCGGATGCGACATGTCGTGAATGCAGTCAAAGGTGGTGACGAAATCGACCGATGCATCGGCCGGCAGCGGCTCGTTGCGCGGATCGACGAAACGTGCGTTCGACACACCGGCCTCAGCGCGCCTCGATTCGGCACGGTCGAGGGCGTATTGGCTGATGTCGTAGCCAACGAACGTCGAGTTGGGGAACGCCTCAGCCATCATCAGCACGGCTCCCCCGGCCCCGCAGCCAATGTCGGCAACCGTGATCCCGGCCTGAAGCCGTTCGACCAGGGCGCCGTCGCCGACGAGTGGCAGCACCGTCGGAATGAGGTGGCTGCGGTTCCACGGCTCAAAACTGCGTTCGATCCCGATGGCCCCTTCGCAACCGTGGCTGTCGTAGTCATGACCCTGGCCAGTTCGGAAGCTCTCTGGCATGACGTCCAGCGCACCCATCATTTGGGGGAAACGATGGAACATGCCCATTCCGCTCGCCGGGCTGTTTGGTGACGCAAGCACGGCAACGCCTTCAGGTGACAAGCCAAAGCGCTCGGAGCCTGGCTCATCGGCGTTGTCAACTGTTAGGAACTTCGCGGCGGCCTGGTTGTACGCCCATTCGCGCACCCATCGTTCGTCGAGTTCGAGTCGGTCGGCCAACTCGTGCGTGGTGAGCTGCTCACCAGCATCGGCGAGTGCCGTAAACAACCCGAGCCGATCGCCGAGATGAATCATGCCGGCCGTGACCGCACCGCTCAACTGACTGAAGAGGTTGAAAGAGAACATCTTCAACAGGTCGGGATCGGGCTCGATGCGTTCGGCTGGAGCCGTGAGGTCGCTCATCGCGTTGACCGTAGATGCTCAGCGTGTTCGATCGTCCAGCGCAAGGTGTTCGGCGTTGCCCAATGCGCTCATGCCAAACGCATGACCGTCGCCAAGTTCGAACGTTTCGAGCCGGGTAATCGAGGTGTGGTGCAGTTGGAACCGTTCCCATTGCCACGGCACCGGGTCGACGCCGAGCAAGTGGCCGAGTGCCATGGAGTTAGTGCCGGCATGAGCAACCATCGCGATCCGCTGATCGGGATTGTCGAGCTTCCAGACGGGCAGTTCGCCGTCGACGCGGATGCCGCCGTGCCGTGCCATAAATCCGTTGGCACCAGCAGTGATCCGGTCGGCGAAGTCCCGTACGGACTCGCCGCCTTCGAGTCCGGTCCATCGCTCGAGCGACGGTCGGGCGAGTAGCTCTTTGTAGGCCTCCTGGGCCAGCGAGTACGGCGTACCGTGCCAGTTCGGGTCACCGATCTCTTGCAACCATTCGTCGATCACCTCGTCGCGGCCAAGCGCTTCGTAGAGGGGTGCCGCGGTCTGGCGTGCACGGAGGAGGGGCGAGACCAGCACCTCGTCGAACTCTTCGGCTGCGAGTACTTCGGCCATGCGCCTCGCCTGATGATGGCCAAGTTCGGTCAGCGGCGGATTCTCCACATTGAGGTCGTCGCGCATCCACTCGGGTTGACCATGACGGATGAAGACGAGTTCCATGCGATCGGACTGTACGGCAGCACCGCAGTGCACGCCGCGTTCGCCAAGTTCGTCGAGTTCGCCGAGTTCACGGGGATAGCTTGCGCCGGGTGAACGACGTGCAAGCTGGCTGGTACCCCGACCCCGCTTCCCGATTCGAGCTGCGCTATCACAACGGCGCGGCGTGGACTGCCGACGTGTCAACCAATGGGGATCGTTTCGTCGATCCGCTCGGCGTAGCGCCCAATGCATCCGGTACACCGCCCGCACCACACCATGCTTCTCAACACGCTCCTGAACCCGGAGCCAAGAACAGCGCCGCCACCGCCTCGATGATCCTCGGGATCGTCGCCATCGGTCTCGGCTGGCTGCCATTCATCTTCGCGGCAGCCGCTGTCGCCGGCGTGCTGGCAATCGTGCTCGGCCTCCGCGCTCGACGACGGGCGAAAACACCCGGCCCACAATTCGGTGTCGGCGACGGAATGGCAACGGCCGGTCTGATCCTCGGGCCCATCGGCCTCCTGGCCTGCGTCGGCGGCCTAGTCTTTTCCATTGTCATGGTCGGCGCAATCGACCGCTTCGAGAATCCCGCCGAGAATAACACTGCAATCACCTCGTGCGAACGTGATGGCAACGACGTCACCGCACAGGGCGAGCTGACGAACGTGAGCGGCTCCACCGCATCGTTTACGGTCCGCGTCTCATTCGTCAGGCCCGGCACAGACAATCCGCGCCGTCAGGCCAACGTCATTGTCAGCGATGTCGAGCCGGGCGAGACACGCTCATTCGAGGTCGTCCGTTCCGTCCCGCTCGAAAAGGTCGACTGCATCATCGCCACCGTCAGAGGCGAGTTGCCGTTTGGCATCGACCCGGGCGACTGATCAGCGCTGGATGCTGGTCGATTCCACCCAAGCGTCGTAGAGGCCGGCATACACGCCACCTGCGTCGACGAGGACGTCGTGATGACCGTCTTCAACGAGGACACCGTCCGCAAGCACCAGAACACGATCAGCGCGTGCCGCAGTCGAAAGACGATGGGCAATTGCAATGGTCGTTCGTGACGCTGCAAGATGATCCAGTGCCCGGGCAATCCGAACCTCGGTGAGCGCGTCGACACTCGATGTTGCCTCATCAAGGATCAGTACGTCGGGGTCAGCGAGCCCAGCGCGGAGTAGTGCGACGAGCTGACGTTCGCCGGCACTGAGCTGACCGCCGCGTTCACCAACACGTGTATCGAGCCCGTCGCTCAGCGTCGCGACCCAATCGGCGACATCGAGGTCGTCGACGATCTGCTGCACGTCGGCCGCGGTGGCTCCTTCGCGAGCGAAAGCAACGTTGCAGGCGATCGTGTCGTCGAAGAGGAACGGCTCTTGCGACACGACAACCAGGCGACTACGGAGGTCGGCCCGGCCAACGTTCCCGAGCGGGACCCCGCCGACCGAAATGACGCCTGCGGTCGGATCGGCAAATCGAGCAATCAGGCGGCCCAGCGTGGTCTTGCCCGACCCAGTCGCCCCTACCATGGCGATTTGCTGCCCGGCAGGGATGTGAATGTCGATGCCGCGCAGCACGAGCACCCCGCCGCGCTCATCGCTGTCGAACAACTCACCCAGCCGAGTCGGGTAGGCATAGTCGACTTTGCTGATCGTGATGTCGAGCTGTCCAGCGGGGAGTACCACCGGCTGCTCGGGCTCGGTCGGCGTAATCGCCATGTCGAGTACTGACAGCACTCGATGCAGCCCAGCCACAGCGGTTTGGGTCTGATCGATCACCTCGGTGAACTCGGCGATCGGTTCGAGGAACCGGTAGGTCAGGAATACGAAGCTGACGAGCGCTCCAGCG
>NZ_JBDNIJ010000131.1:0-3821 GCF_041688325.1 Ilumatobacter sp. | reverse complement strand
GCGCCCGCGCATCGTGCTCGCAGATGAACCCGTTGCATCGCTCGACCCCGAGATATCAGGGCAGGTCATGGACGTGCTCTTCCGGTGTTGCGTCGAAGACAACATCACCGTGCTGTGCAGCCTCCACCAAGTCGACCTCGCGATCGACTGGGCCCACCGATTGCTGGGCCTGCGCGACGGCAAGGTCGTGCTCGACAGCCCGGTCGACGGCTCGATCGATCACGCCCGCATCATGGGGGTCTACCAACGCCTCGACCCGACAGGCGCAAAGGTCAGCGAGTACGTGGCCGACCCGGCCCCCGTGCGGATCTCGGCCTGATGACAGCCACCGCCGACGCTGTCCACGCCGACCCGACCCGAGCCTTCCGCGACGTCCCGCTCGCCGCCCCCTGGACGCGGCGACGGGTGCAGCTCGCAGCCATTGCCCTGGCGTTCATCATCGGCGCGATCTGGGGACTACGCCGCGTCGACATGTCGCTTTTCGCACTCATCGATGGATGGCCCGACACCTGGAACCTCATCCAGCGGATGTGGCCGCCATTCATCCCGGCCGACGACCGAACCCAGATTCTGAACCTGCTCGTCGACACGTTCTTCATGGCGTTTCTCGGAACGTTCATCGGAGTCGTTCTCTCGATCCCTCTCGGGCTTCTCGCTTCACGCAATGTGTCGCACAACTCAATCGTGCGCGGCACGAGCCGCGCAATCATCGCGTTCGCCCGCGCTGTCCCGTCGCTCGTCCTCGCACTCGTCTTCGTGCGAGTCTTCGGTATCGGCCCGATCGCCGGCATCCTCGCCCTCGGCATCCACTCGATCGGCTTCTGTGGCAAGTTGTTCTCCGCCGCAGCCGACAACATCGAACTCGGACCGCGAGACGGCGTAGCGAGCACCGGCGCATCACGCGGCCAGGAACTTCTCACTGGCGTGTGGTCGCAGATGATCCCGTCGGTGATCGCAACATCGCTCTACCGCGTTGAAATCAACTTCCGTGAAGGTTCGCTCATCGGCCTGGTGGGCGGCGGTGGTATCGGGCTCGCCATTCGCGGTTATCAGGGCAGCCTCCGATATCAGGAGCTGCTCGGGGTCACCTTGGTCGTCATCGTCGCAGTGATCGCAATGGAGTTGCTGTCCCAGGCAGCCCGCAAGACGATTCTCGGCGACAGCGACCCGTTCGGCAAGCGCACCGGCGCCATTGGTACGCGGTTCTCGCTGACCGGCCTGCTCGCACGAGCGCTCCGTCGCCGAACTCGCAACCGCACGGTCGTGGACGATCCGCCCGAAAGAGCGGCGAGGCATGCGAACGAGGCCGGTGATGTTCCGCTGTCGCCGCCGTGGAACAAAGAACGAATCAAGCTGGCCGCTCTGTCTGGAGGAGTCGTCGTGTGCACGATCCTCTCGTTCGTCCTGCCCGACATCGCTGTCGGCCGATTCTTCACCTCACTGATCGACATCCCTTCGACCCTGTTACGACTCGTACCCAGCAACTTCGACTTCTGGACGAGCCAGATCCGAAGCGACCTCGTGGAAACCATCGCCATGGGACTTGCCGCGACGTTCATGGCAATGCTCGCCGCGCTGCCGCTCTCGTTCCTCGCAGCATCGAACGTCGCGCCGAGCAGACTCGTCTTTCGAGTGACCCGCTTCGTGATGATCTTGGTCCGCGCAACCCCCGAACTCGTCCTCGCCGTGCTCTTCGTCGCAGCCCTCGGACTCGGCCCCAGAACCGGAACGCTCGCACTGGCCGTCGGCATCTTCGGGTTCTCCACACGACTCTTCGCCGACACGATCGAAGAAGCCCGATCCGGTCCGCGAGAAGGAGTTGTGTCCACCGGCGCAACCCGACTTCAGGACACTGCCTCTGGCGTTGCGCCCCAGGTGTGGCCAGCCCTCGTCAGCCAAGGCCTCTACATTTTCGACGTCAGCCTGCGCGCCTCGACCGTGCTCGGCATCGTCGGCGCAGGCGGCATCGGCTTCTTGTTGAGCAACTCGATGCGCACACTGAACTTCGAAGTCACCGGCGGCATCATCTTGTGCATCTTCGTCATCGTCGGAGCCATCGAAGTCGTCTCCAACTGGGTCGACCGTCAGATCACCTGACGCGTCGTCCCCGTCGACGTAGTGTGGACTGCGGTGCTACGACGGCCTCAGAGGCGGTCGGTTGTCGCAGCGGTCAGCCGTGCGATGGCGCCCCGAACACCGTGAACTCCATGGCGGGCGCAGCGAACATGACGAGTGTCGGTTATCACGCAGACCTCGTCACGGAGGTCACCTCCGGCAGCGGTGCCGGTACGTGGCGTGTCACCACGTCGACGATCTCCTCGGCGAGACCGATCGAGGATGCGAACACGCCACTCCAGCGCTTCGAAAGATCGGGATCGAACGTGAACGGCCGGCCCCAGACGTCACGCACGTGACCACCGGCGTTCTCGACGATGAGCGAGGTCGCGGCCACGTCGACGATGCGGTGCACGTCGCCGCCGGGGTCGCAGAACGCGTCGACCGCACCGTCAGCTACCAGTGCGGCCTCGAGGACCGACGCACCGAGCACCCGGATGCGATCAGCCCGCTCGGCCAGCTCATGCCACGCCGGACGAGTCGTCGCTCGCGGGCGCAGCATCGACAACGAAGCGCCATCGAGGCTCACCTGCATCGAAACGCCCGAGGACCGCTCGCCACGTGCTGCGGCCCAGGCCCGGCCGGTGTCGAACCATTCGACATGGGCGAACTCGACCCGATCGTCGATGACGGCAGCTGCCGCGAATCCGCAGATGGGGACACCTGCTGCGGCGTTCGCCGTGCCATCGACGGGGTCCATGACGATGGTCACCGCTGAGCCCCGGTCGATCCACCCGACCTCCTCGGAGAGCACGTTCACGCCGGCGGCGTCGAGAACGTCGAGGATCGGACGTTCTACGATGACGTCGAGCAAGTACGTCTCTGTCCCGTCGGCTCCGGGTCCTACGGTCCGGCGGCGTTCGGTGCCGTCCAGCGTCGCCATTGCATGCGCGTAGGCATCGCTCGCAGCGTTGGCGGCCTCGGCGAGCAGGGACGGCAGTCTGTCAATCGTTGTCATTGTCGACCACGATGACGTGTCCGGTTGGCATCCCGGTGTCGTCCGAGTGAAGACGCGACGAACTCTTGGTCGACGTCGGCGATGCGATAGCGACGCGAAGGTTGGATGGGGACGACGGGTCAGTCGGTGTCGGGCGATGGGGTCCCAATGTCCACCAGGACCCGGCGAGGTCGCCGCGGCCGCCGGTGGTGGCGACCATTCGACCCCATCCCTGGAGGCCCATATGCGACAGATTCCACGTGGTGGTCACCGTCTCGTCATCCTGCCGTGATGTCGTGCGGGCAGCATGTCACTGTTCTGTTCCGTCGAAAGGACTCACATGGACCTCCATCGCCTCCGTCTCGAAGTCGGCGACCACCCCGGACGCCTCGGTGCCGTGCTCGTCGGTCTGGGCCGACTGGGTATCGACGTCGTGGAGATCGACGTCCACAGCGTCGACGGGACCGTTCGCATCGACGACCTGCTGATCCGTCCGAGTCGTGGGATCGACATCCCGGCCATCGCGTTTGCGGTCGAACAGGCCGGCGGCCGTGTCGTGGAGATCCGGGCCGCATCGGCCCACGAACTCGAAGATCCGGTCACCCGGAGCATGCGCCTCACGGCGTGCGTGATTGCCGGAGCTGGCGTGGGGTCGGACGACGCTCTGATCGCATGGTGCGCCGGCGAACTCGTCCGCAGTGAACTGGCCTGTGTGGTCGACGCCCGGGTCGCATCCGTTCGGAGCATGGCGGGGCGAGCGATGTTCGGG
>NZ_JBDNIJ010000130.1:0-14879 GCF_041688325.1 Ilumatobacter sp. | reverse complement strand
CGGGCGTTGTCGACGCCGGTGTCGCTGAGGTCGAGGCCCTTGCCGATGACGTCGGTCGAGATGCCCTTCATGAACTCACCCAACAGCGGCACGCAGGCGTGGTTGTACAGGTAGCAGCCGTACTCGGCGGTATCCGAGATGGTCGCGTTCATTTCGTAGAGCTTCTTGCGGGCGACGGTGTTGGCAATCAACGGCGTCTCGTGCAGCGACTCGTAGTAGGCCGAATCGGCGATGATGCCTGCGGCGGTCATGGTTTCGAAGGCAAGCTCGACGCCGGCCTTCACCATGGCGACCATGAGAATGCCGTTGTCGAAGTACTCCTGCTCGGCGATCTCGACGTCGCCTGCCGGCGTCTTTTCAAACGCTGTTTCTGCGGTGTCCGCACGCCAGCCGAGCAGCTTGGCGTCGTCGTTGGCCCAGTCGTCCATCATTCCTGACGAGAACGTGCCGTTCATGATGTCGTCCTGGTGCTTGTTGTACAGCGGACGCATGATGTCCTTCATCTGTTCTGCCAGATCGTAGGCTCGAATCTTCGCCGGGTTCGACAGGCGGTCCATCATGTTGGTGACGCCGCCGTACTTCAGCGCTTCGGTGGTCGTCTCCCAGCCGTACTGGATCAGCTTCGAGGCGTAGCCAGGATCGATTCCCTCTTCGATCATCTTGTCGAAGCACAAGAGCGAGCCGGTCTGCAACATGCCGCACAGGATCGTTTGCTCACCCATGAGGTCGGACTTGACCTCGGCGATGAACGACGACATGAGCACGCCCGCCTTGTGGCCGCCCGTGCCCACGGCATAGGCCTTTGCGAGAGCGAGACCCTCACCGTTCGGATCGTTGTCCTCGTGCACGGCGATCAAGGTCGGCACACCAAAGCCGCGCACGTACTCGGCGCGAACTTCTGAGCCCGGGCACTTCGGAGCAACCATGATGACGGTGATGTCATCGCGAATCTGCATGCCCTCTTCAACGATGTTGAAGCCGTGCGAATACGACAGACACGCGCCGTGCTTCATCATCGGCATGATCGTGTTGACCACCGACGTGTGCTGCTTGTCCGGGGTGAGGTTCAACACCACATCGGCGGTGGGCAGCAGCTCTTCGTAGGTCCCGACAGTGAAACCATTCTCCGTGGCGTTCTTCCATGACTGACGCTGTTGCTCGATGGCCTCAGCGCGCAGTGTGTAGGAGACATCGAGGCCACTGTCTCGAAGATTCAAACCCTGATTGAGTCCCTGCGCACCACAGCCGATCACGACGATCCTCTTGCCCTTGAGTGCGTCGACACCCTCGGTGAATTCGTCGAGGTGCATGAAGCGGCACTTGCCGAGTTCGGCGAGCTGCTCTCGAAGCGGAAGGGTATTGAAGTAATTGGCCATGGGAAGGGCTCCATCTGAGGTCGGACCGCTGGATCCTAGCGTTCAGCCGTCGTTTCGGAAATTGATATATATGCAACACAACATCCCGATTCGTGCAACACTCGTGGGTCGCCATGAACATCACCACGCTCAAACACTTCGTCGTGCTGAGCGAAACCCTGCACTTCGGACGGGCCAGCGCTCGCTCCAACATCAGCACGTCCGCGCTGTCGCGCCACATACGCCAACTCGAGATCGAACTCAACGTGTCGCTGTTCGATCGTGACAACCGCACCGTCGCACTCACCTCCGAGGGGCTCAAGTTCCAGCAGTACGCCCGCAATGCGGTGCAGCAGTGGGATCAGGTCCGTTACGAGCTGACCGACCCGACCGAGCAACTTCACGGCGAGAT
This sequence comes from Ilumatobacter sp., assembly GCF_041688325.1. Lineage (GTDB taxonomy): Bacteria > Actinomycetota > Acidimicrobiia > Acidimicrobiales > Ilumatobacteraceae > Ilumatobacter_A. Next base: position 13,112 of record NZ_JBDNIJ010000130.1, on the reverse strand, counting down.
CAGCTTGTGGTGTTCCGTCACCGCCAGCCACAGCATTCTGGTCGACCTGTTGAACGGCTTTCGACCCGCTCATCCCCAGGTTGAGATCAAGCTGCAAACCGGCGACCCCGAGCAAGCGATCTCCCGCGTTCTGGCGCTGGAAGAAGAGTTGGCCATTGCCGCTCGTCCCGAGAGCTTGCCGGCAGGGGTAGTTTTCAAGCCCATCCGGACCTCGCCGCTTGTCTTCATCGCGCCGATTGACCCAGCGGACTCCACGCTGGTATCACTTGACGACCCCGCCACCTGGCAGCACACTCCCATGATCCTTGCCACCAGCGGGATCGCCCGAGAACGTGTCGACAACTGGTTCCGGACCCTCGGGGTGACACCAAAGATCTACGCCCGAGTCGCCGGAAACGAGGCCATTGTCAGCATGGTCAGCCTCGGACTCGGGGTTGGAGTGGTTCCCCAGATCGTGCTCGACAACAGCCCACACGCCGCTCGCGTGCGCATTCTCGACGTCACACCCGCCCTTGCCGCCTACGACCTTGGGCTGTTCACCTTGCAGCGCCACCTCAAGAACCCTCTGGTCAGCGCCTTCTGGTCGCTACTTCCCGAGGCCGCACCGTCGTCTGACTGATCGGACCGTTGGCAATGCGGGACGACGGGGCCCTCTCAGAGGGATGGGTGTTCGGAGATTGATTCGGACAGCGTGGCGCGGAACGCCGCATTGTCTTAGGGCGGTTGTCTCAGTGAGCGGAGCGATGACGCGAGCTTCGATCGAGCTTGGGCAGGGCTACACGACCCGTCCGCTGCAGCTCAACAATGCCATGTCGACCGAGTAAATCCTCAAAATCGTCAAGCTTGTCGGGATGACCCTCGAGGCTGACGGTGACAAGATCCTCGGCCACGGCGATGATCTTGCCTTCAAAGATCTCGGCCAAAGTCGACACGTCAGCCAGTTTGGGGCCTGAGGCCTTGACGGTGGCGATGAGTAGCTCACGCTCGACGCTACGCGATGGGTCGAGTTCAGAGATCTTGATCACGTCGATCAGCTTGAACAGCTGCTTCGTGATCTGTTCGAGCGGCGCCGAGTCGAGGTCGACGACAATCGTGATCCGGCTACGACCCTCTTCTTCAGCCGGTGCCACGGCAAGGCTGAAGATGTTGTAACCGCGCCGTGCAAACAGGCCGGCCACACGAGCGAGCACGCCCGGTCGGTTTTGGACGAGGACGGACAGGATGTGATGGTTCATGTTGGCGCTGCGCGCACCGGAGACATCTCGGGTTCGGGCCATCTCAGTGGGCGTCTTTCAACTTGGTGTCGATCGGCTTCGGTTCGGGCTGGAGCGCCCGGGTCGGGTCGCTCTGCGTCGGGTGCAGGATGAGGTCGCTGTTGCTTGCGCCAGCAGGCACCATCGGGAACACGCCCTCGGTGGCATCGGTTCGGAACTCAACAACGACGGTGCGGTCATTGATCGAGTTCGCTCGCTCGATGGCAGGGCCGACCTCTTCAGGTGACTCAACAAGGATCCCGACGCAGCCCATCGACTCAGCCATCATCACAAAGTTCGGGACGTTCGCGCTGTCGAGGAACACCGAGGAGTAGCGCTCGTCGTAAAACATCTCCTGCCACTGCCGGACCATGCCGAGGTAGCCGTTGTTGAGCAATGCGACCTTGATCGGAAGCTTCTCGAGTGTTGCCGTAACCAGTTCGGTTGCCGTCATCTGGAAGCAACCGTCACCGTCGACGGCCCACACGGTGCGGTCAGGCATTGCTGCCTTGGCGCCGATCGCTGCCGGGATCGAGAAGCCCATCGTGCCGAGGCCGCCTGAGTTGACCCATGTGTATGGGTCGTTGAACTTCCAGTACTGCGACGTGTACATCTGGTGCTGACCGACGCCCGACGTAACGATCGTGCCTTTCGGCGCGTACTTGTTGAGCTGCTCAATGCAGAATTGCGGCTTGAGTAGCCCGCCCGGCTCGGAGGGCTCGTAGGTCATCGGGAACTGCTCTCGCCAGCCCGAGATCTTGCTCTTCCAGGCGCCGGTGTCGGCTTGGCGCGTGCCACCCTGTAGCAGCTCTTTGATCTCGCGGATGATCTCGAGGATCACGTAGTTGGCATCGCCGACGATCGGCACGTCGGGACGACGGACCTTGCCCTGCTCGGCCGGGTCAATGTCGACGTGGATGATCTTCGCCTCGGGTGCAAAGGCATCGACCTTGCCGGTGATGCGGTCGTCGAAACGAGCGCCAAGCGTGATCAGTAGATCGGACTGCTGCATCGCGCTGATCGCCGTTGCGCTGCCGTGCATGCCGGGCATGCCCAGGCAGAGCGGGTGTTCGTCGGGGAATGCGCCGCGGGCCATCAGGGTGGTCACGACGTGTGCGTCGATCAACTCGACGAGTTCGCGCAGCGCTTCAGCAGCACGTGCCTTCAAGATGCCGCCACCGGCGTAAACGATCGGCCGCTCGGAAGCGAGGATCAGCTTCGCGGCTTCCTTGATCATGCGCGGATGGCCTTTGGTGTTCGGCCGATAGCCAGGCAGTGAGGCCTGGACCTCTTCGTCCGTCGGCCAGTACCACTCCATCTCGTTCGTCAGTGCATCCTTCGGGATGTCGACGAGCGTGGGGCCGGGGCGACCCGTGGTTGCAATGTAGAAGGCCTGACGGATCGCCATCGGGATCTCGTCGGCCGACATGACCAACTCGTTGTGCTTCGTGCACGACCGCGTGATGCCGACCGTGTCGCACTCCTGGAATGCATCGCTGCCAATCGCGGCGGTCGGAACCTGACCGGTGATCGCCACCATTGGAATCGAGTCCATGAAGGCGTCCATCAACGGCGTGACAAGGTTCGTCGCTGCTGGCCCCGACGTCACCATCGCGACGCCCGGCTTGCCGGACACGTGTGCGTACCCCTCAGCAGCGTGGCCAGCACCCTGTTCGTGGCGCACGAGTACGTGGCGGATCGGGCTGTCCATCAGCGGGTCGTACGCAGGAAGGATGCAGCCACCTGGGTAGCCGAAGATCAGGTCGACGTTCTCGTGTTCGAGGGACCGGATCAAGGCCTGTGCGCCGGTGATCCGTTCAGGTGTTGCTGGTGAATCAGTCATGTGACTGGTCTTTCAGTTCAGGGGATGTGATGGAGGAATGAGATGGAGGAATGAGATGGAGAGGCGATTGATGGTGAAAAAGCAAACGACCTCCCGGCTGGGAGGTCGAGGAGCACACGCAGCAGAAGCTGAGCGCGCTACCAAATAAGTACTACGAGGGCAATGTTCGGCACGCTCATGAGTTCCATAATAACATGATCGTACCGTGTAAATCGGTCGTTGCGCAGTCAGGCAGGGAAGGCGCCCTGCAACCGCGCTGCGGTGAGGGTGTTCTCCATGAGGCAGGCAATCGTCATCGGGCCGGTTCCGCCCGGCATCGGCGTCAGCCAGCGCGCCACCTCGGCAACGCCCGGGTCGACGTCGCCGACGATCCCTGCCTCGGTTCGCGAGACACCGACATCGATGACCGCCGCTCCTGGCTTGATCATCTCTGCGGTGATCATGCGTGCTTGGCCAGCCGCGCCGATGACGATGTCAGCTTCACGCACGACGGCTGCCATATCAGCAGTTCGGGAGTGTGCCATCGTGACCGTGGCATCGACGCCCTTACGGTTGAGCAGCAGGGACAAAGGTAAGCCGACGAGCGTCGATCGACCGATAACAACCGCACGAGCACCGGAAGTCGGCACCTCGTACTTCTCGAGCAACCGCATGACACCCAACGGGGTACAGCCGACGAGGCCCGGGCGACCACGGACCAGGCGGCCCATCGACCGTTCGGTCAGTCCATCGACGTCTTTGTCTGCGGGAATGAGGTCGAGCACGGGCTCAGGATCCAGCCCATCAGGCAGCGGCAGTTGGACGAGAATGCCGTGCACCGAGTCGTCTGCTGCGAGTTCGCGCACGACGGCTTCGACTTCATCTTGCGTAGCGGTTTCGGGAAGGTCGACGTGCCGCGCCTGGAAGCCAGCCTCGACGGCCTTCTTGTGTTTGCTGCTGACGTAGCGCTGCGAGGGGCCGTCAGTGCCCACGAGCACCGTGGCGAGGCAGATGGCAGGCGAGCCTGCCGCATCGACCGTCGAGCGCAGCCCAGCAATGATCTCGTCGCGCAGTGCATTTCCGTTCATCAAGATCGCAGCCATAGCGCCGACGTTAGTCGCTCTAACTCAGCCCCCAGAAAACCCCCCAGCCAACCCACCCCCACGCTCCGCCGTGAAAACAACCGATCCCGACCCACCCTCGAAGAGGACAAGTCGGGATCAAGTTGTGGACCGTCGCAATGACGAGTCACCAGAAGCTCAGGATGATCAGGATGATCAGTTCACTGATTCGGGAACGGAGTGGTCGAGGCCAAGGCGCGAGGCGACGTCGTTGAGCTTGCTCAATGAGGAGTCCTCGCAACGCAGGGATCGGCCGCTCCGAACCCAATCAGCCGGCCTCGGAGTGGGTGACGGGGAGCTCACCCATCCATTCGCGGAGGGTGTTCTTCAGCTTGGTCTGCTGAATGAACAGGTCGACCTCGGCCGGCGAATCCCCGGCAGCCTGTGGCGCCTTGAGGTAGAAGCTCAGCCATTCCTGGACACCACTTTCACCAGCGCGGTGGGCGAGATCCATGAAGAGTGCGAGGTCGAGCACGATTGGTGCGGCGAGGATCGAGTCACGGCAGAGGAAGTCAACCTTGATCTGCATCGGGTAGCCGAGCCACCCGAAGATGTCGATGTTGTCCCAACCCTCTTTGTTGTCACCGCGGGGCGGGTAGTAGTTGATGCGAACGACGTGGTCGATGTTGCCATAGAGATCGGGGTAGACCTCGGGCTGCAGGATGCCGTCGAGCACACCGAGCTTGGAGACTTCCTTCGACTTGAAGTTCTCCGGGTCATCGAGCACTTCGCCGTCGCGGTTGCCGAGGATGTTTGTCGAGAACCAACCGCGCACGCCGAGCATGCGGGCCTTGAAGCCCGGGGCGAGCATCGTCTTAATGAGGGTCTGGCCCGTCTTGAAGTCCTTGCCCGCGATCGGCACGCCATTCTTCTTCGACAGTTCGACGATGCAGTCGAGGTCGGTTGTCAGGTTCGGAGCACCGTTGGCATACGGGACGTCGCTCTGGAGTGCGGCGTAGCAATAGATCTGTGACGGCGAGATGTTCTCGTCGTTATCGCGAAGACCTTGCTCGAACGCTGCGATGGTTGCGTGCACTTCCGACGGTTCTTGGTACGCCTCGGTGGAGCCACACCAGACCATGACGAGGCGGTCGCAGTCGTTCTGCTCCTTGAAACGGGCGATGTCGGCGATCAGCGCTTCTGCCTGATCCCATTTGTTGGCGATGTCTTTGACGCGGACACCTTCGAGGCGACTCACCCAACGCTGGTTGAACACGGCCTCCATCGGCACGATGCCTTCCATCTCGGCCGAAAGGGCATCGAGATCGTTGCCCTGCAGTACGCCGGCAGTCTTGGCTGCTTCCATGGCGTTCGGGGAGATCGGATCCCAGCCGCCGAAGACGATGTCGCCGAGGTCGGCGAGCGGCACGAACTCCTTGATCAGCGGGTTCCGATTCTCATCTTTCGTGCCGAGCCGAATATGGGCCATCTGCGATACGGAGCCGATAGGCGGCGAAATTCCTTCGCGTGCGGCGATCACGCCTGCGATGAAGGTGGATGCCACTGCACCCATACCTGGCGTGAGGACACCGAGCTTTCCGGTGGCTGGGGCGATTGTTCGTGCGGTCATGAGAAGAACATAAGTGGAACTGTTTCATTATCACTGACAGTGAAGTAAATCTGAAGTATTGTGCGAAGGGTGAACGATCCCGCTTCCGGGCTGCCCGACATCTCGATCAGACAGTTGGAGTACCTCGTCGCCGTCGCGGACGCCCCGACGTGGGCCACAGCCGCCGATCGAGTCGGCGTGTCAGCCTCAGCACTTTCTCAAGGACTTGCCGAACTGGAACGTCGAGTTGGCGTGGAGTTGTTCGAGAGCGTCGGTCGACGTCGCATTTTGCGAGCGACTGTCACGCCTGTTCTCGAGCATGCGCGGCAAGTGTTGGCACTCACGCGCGATGTGAGCACATGGGCCGAACGCCTGCGCACTGCACAGAGCGGCCGGGTTCGGCTCGGCATGATCGACGTGGCAGCGGTCGTCCACTTCCCAGACGTTCTTCGAGCATTCCGAGTCGAGCGAGCCGACGTTGAATTCATGCTGTCGGTCGCGTCGTCGAGGTCACTGCTCAACGACGTGCAGCGCGGCACACTCGATCTCGCAGTGTGTGTCGAACCACCCGAGCCGATCGCGGGAGTCGACACAACGTCACTGCTCAGCGAACCGATGATCGTCTACGGCCCTCCAGACTCGACGATCGGCACGCCCCGGAGCTGGGGTCCGTGGGTGCTGTTCCCATCGGATTCGCACACGCGCAGGCTGGTGGTCGAGCGCCTCCGAGCGCTCGGTGCACCCGTCATGATCGCCGCCGAGTCACATCAGCCCGACGTGCTCCGCGAGATGGTGCTCCTCGGACTTGGCTGGACCGTGCTGCCGCGCAGCCAGGGCGAGTCCGAGCGCGGCGACATGGCAGTCGGCGACGAGATTCTCGAACGCAAGCTCGTACTTGCGCGGCGATCAGGAGTCGTCACCGACCCCGCAGTCGACGAACTCGCACACCGTCTCAGACAACGACCAACGACCAACGGAGGTCGGAATGGAAGTTCATGATTGCAGCGCGGCTCGTCGGCCAACTTCCGATCCGCGAATTAGACGCCGAATCCATCGAGCGGCAGTGCCGTCGTGCGCTTCATTTCCTCCATGACGAAGATCGATCGGACGTCATACAGATCAACGGCCGCGATCAACCGCTTGTAGAAGACGTCGTACGCCTCGATACTCGCGACCATCACCTTGAGCGTGTAATCGATATCACCGCTGGTCCGGTACGCCTCGACGATCTCCGGGAACGAATCGCACGCCGATTGGAACCGCTCGATCCAATCGGGGCCGTGATCGTTCGTTCGGATGTTGACAAGTGCGGTCACCCCGAGGTTGACGGAAGCCGGATCAACCAGTGCGACTCGAGCCACGATCACGCCAGCGTCCTCGAGCGCCTTGACGCGTCGCCAACAGGGCGTGGCGGTGAGACCAACGGCGTCACCCAACTCACGAGCACTCAGCGTCGCGTCTTGTTGCAGCAAACGCACGATTTCCCGATCAAGTTGGTCCACAATCGATGATTCTTACAGATTTCATCGATCCAGAAGCATATTCTTGCACTCATTCAATGAATTGGCGCGAAGAACGCAATACGCACCTCCGCCAAACTCTTTACGGTTGAGGCATGGCGATGACGCGGCACTTCACGGAACATCCGGCCGCGGTCGGCGAGTCCTACACCGAGCATTTCCGTGTCGCTGCGCACTTTTCGCGCTGTCTCGCCAAGGCAGCGGGAGCGGCCGCGGTCCATGCAATTGTTCCGTCGATGTGCAAAACGACGGCCAGCGAATGCATTCGTGAGCTCTACGCCGAGATGAACTCAGGCGCCCGCTCCAACGCGGCCACTGACGCCGCGGCCTGAGCACAACAAGCCGCCAGCCTCTCGTTCAAGCGCTCAGTGCACCCCTCAATCAGTGACGATGGCGTCGAGCACGACGTCGTGCTTGTCGGTCGGTAGACCCGCAACGATTTGAGGAGCAAAGCACACACCGATCATCACGGCGTCCGGCCGGACCTGCGGGAGGAAGCGGTCGTACCAGCCGCCGCCTTGCCCACAGCGTTTGCCGTCGACGGTGAAGGCCAGACCCGGGATGATGATGACGTCGGGCCACGCCGGATCGAGATCAGCGTCTTCTGGCAGGCAGGTCAGCTTCCCCATCGTCTCGCACCAGGCAATGAGCGGCGCCGTGTCAGGTTCGCCCGCGATGGAGTCGAAGACCATGATCTTCGACGCGGCGAGCACGTCGGGCCGCTGTGTCAGCGTCTTCCACATCCGAGCTGACCGTTCGGGACGATCGAGGAGATCTTTGCGAACGGCGCGCATCTGAGTGCGCAACGCTTGCTTGGCTTCATCGACCTCGTTCGCCATCGACCGGCACTGTACAAGTGCGGCGTCGGCACAGGCCGTTGCCTAGAGTCGGTGCCGATGAGCGACTCAGCAGAATTCGATTCCGCCCACTTTCGGACGATCATGGGTCACTTCCCCACCGGTGTCACCGTCGTGACCGGGATGAACGGTGTCGTTCCAGTCGGCTTCACGATCGGATCTTTCACATCAGTCTCGCTCGACCCGCCGCTGGTCGGCTTTCTCCCCCAGGCTGGCTCGGCAACGATGGACGCCATCGAGGCTTCCGGCAGCTTCTGCGTCAACGTGCTCAGCGATGCGCAAAGCGATCTCTGCTGGAAGTTCGCAAAGAGCGGCACCGACGAAACCCGCTTCGCCGACGTCGACTGGCACGCCGCTCCGTCTGGTGCACCGATTCTCGATCGCGCTGTTGCGTGGATCGATTGCACGGTCGAAGAGACGTACACCATGGGCGATCACCTCTTCGTGCTCGGCCGCGTCCGCGCACTCGACGCCGACGCCGACGCCGACGGTGAGCCCCCAACACCGCTCCTCTTCTTCAAAGGTTCACTCGGCGGCTTCGACGCGCAAGGCTGAACACCGTCGACGGAGAGCGATGAGCATTGCGCGAGCTGGGCGGGTTCAGGGCTCATTGCTGTCGGACCGATCGATGATCGCGGCAGACTGTGGTCATGCATCCGCGCACCCAGATTGCTGCCGCGCTCGACGCTGCGGTTGTCGTGACATTCGTTGCCATTGGCCGCCGTAATCACGAAGAAGGCGAAGCGCTCGCTGGCGTCGCCCAAACCGCTGCTCCCTTCATGATCGCGCTCGCCGTGGCGTGGATTGCGTGGCGCGTGTGGGCCCAGCCAACCGGTGTCGTCACCGGTGTGAAGGTCTGGCTCACGACAGTCGCACTCGGCATGGTGCTCCGCAACCTCGTGTTCAACAACGGCACCGCAACGTCGTTCATGATCGTCGCCACCGTCTTCCTCGGCACCTTCCTCATTGGGTGGCGCGCCGTGGAAACAGCGTTGATTCGGCGAAGCATCTCCTCGTAACGTCTCTCCGTGCCCTTCTCCGCCCTCCGGGCGATGATCCGAGAACACCTCGGTGTCTTCGCCATCTCCACCACCATTCGCGTTGCGGCCTCAATGTTGCCGGCTCTCCACCCGTACTTCTTGGCACGGCTGGCAACGTCGGGCGGCGACGGAGCAGCGACATGGCTCGCGCTTCTCTTCGCCACCGGTGTGGCCCACCTTATTCTGTGGACCGGCGGCGACTTCTTCAATGCGAAGCACGTCATTCCGCTCACCTACGAGTTCAAGCGCCGCACGTTCACCGCTGTCTGGGCAGAGCCATATCAACAGTTCGTCGATCGCCCGTCGGGCAAAGTCGCGTCATACGTCAACGATCTGCGCGAACACACGCAGGCGCTTTGGGAAGCAGCCCACTACGGGTTCCTCCCCGTCCTGTCGACGATCCCGGTGTACATCGTGCTGCTTGCGCAAAGTTCGTCGGGCAACGCTGTTGCCTACATCTTGTTCCTGATGACGGCCGGTGCGGTGATGACTGCCGTCGGTCGACCAGTGAACAAAAGGCAGCGCCTTGTCACAGATCGCACCTCCAACAACACCGGTCGGGTGTTCGACTCGTTCGCTAACTTCGTCAACGTCTTTTCCTTCCGCGCCCAGCGCAAAGAGGTGCGCCGCAACAATGACGACCTCGATGAGTTGATCGAACACGACGTGTCGTTCACCTACGCACTCAGCGCTTACTGGGGCGTCGCTTCGGTACTGGTCCGCGTGCTGCTGTGGGGCGTGATCATGGGGGTCACCTGGTGGCAGTTCGATCGCGGCGCCATCAGCCTCATCGCGATGGTTATTTCGATCACGGTGCTGCTCGACTTCACCAATCAGTATTGGGAAGTCGTCTACAACCTGGGCGAGTGGATCAACCGCTCGGCGTCATACCGAGAGGCATACGGCTACCTGTTCCCCGACCGCAACGTTGTGTCGGAGCCGCCAGCCACGTTGTCGGCTGCGCCCGAGTTAGGCCGACTGCACCACACGATCGAAGTGCGCGATCTGAGGTTTGCGTACCCTGACGAGCCCGACCGCATGGTGCTCGACGGAATCAACTTCACTCTGCGGCGAGGGGAACGACTCGGCATCGTCGGGCGCAGCGGCGAAGGCAAGTCGACACTCATCAAAATCCTGCTCGGGTTCTACGAACCAACGAGCGGCGAGGTGCTGATCGATGGGAGACACGTCGAAGCTGGCGAACTCGCATCTCTCCACTCCTATGTCCCGCAAGACACGTCGCTGTTCCAAGAGACAATCGAGTACAACATCGGCTACGCCGACCCCGGACCCGTCGATCACGATCGCGTGCGGGACGCCGCGCATCGGGCCAACATCGGTGACTTTATTGAGTCCCTCCCCGGCGGCTATCGCACTCTGGTCGGCGAGCGAGGCGTCAAGCTGTCCCTCGGGCAACGACAGCGAATCGCCATCGCCCGCGCCTTCCTCAAGCAATCTGACCTCGTGATCCTTGACGAAGCCACAAGCGCTCTCGACTCCGAGACAGAAGCGAAGATCCACGAGTCGCTGCTCGAATTGTGGCAAGGCCGAGCCGCCATCGTGATCGCGCATCGCCTGGCAACGCTGAACGACATGGACCGGGTCATCGTGATCGAGGGTGGCCGAATCGCCGAACAGGGCACCCGCGATGAACTCCTCGACGCCGCCGGCCGGTTCGCCGATATGTGGGGCCTGCAGCGCGCCGGCCTCCACTGACCGATTGGCGGATCACTCAGTTCCTGCTTGGGGTCCCTCCCCTGCCATTATCACCCGATGGCTGTCACTGGAACTGCGCAAACAATCACACCTGCCGATGCAGGCTTCGATGCCGCGCGACTCGCTCGCATCGACGAACACTTCAAGCAGTACGTCGACGACGGTCGGCTCCCGGGGTGGCAGGTCGTCGTCTCACGCAAGGGCGAGATCGTCCAGAGTTCCACTTACGGCAAGCGCAACATCGAGGCCGACCTGCCGTGGGAGTCAGACACGATCTGCCGCATGTTCTCGATGACCAAGCCGATCACCTCGGTCGCCGCGATGATCCTCTACGAAGAGGGCAAGCTGCAGCTCAAGGACAAGGTGTCGAAGTACATCCCGTCATTCGAGAACGCTCGGGTTTACCGCGGCGGCTCCACGACGGCGCCGATCACCGAAGGTCAGACCGAGCCGATGAAGATCTGGCATCTCCTCACGCATACGTCGGGGCTCACGTACGGTTTCCACAACAACCACGTCACCGACGCCCTCTACCGCAAGGCTGGCTTCGAGTGGGGCATCCCGAAGGGCATGGACCTCGAGGCCTGCTGCGACGCATGGGCCGGTTTGCCGCTCGCGTTTCAGCCGGGAACCGAATGGCTCTACGGCGTGTCGACCGATGTGCTCGGCCGAATCGTCGAGGTCGTCTCAGGCCAATCGCTCGACCAGTTCTTCCGTGAGCGCATCCTCGATCCGTTGGGCATGACCGACACCGAATTCTGGGTCGAAGGCGACAAGCGCGATCGCTTCGCCGAGCTGTACTACCCGCTGAACAAGAAAACCGCCGTGATGCCGGGGGCACCGCTCGACAAGAAGCCGACGATGCTCGGTGGGGGCGGCGGCCTGTGCGGTACGGCTGCCGACTATCTGCGGTTCTGTCACATGCTGTTGAACGGTGGCGCACTCGACGGCGAGCGCATCCTCGGCAGCCGCACCGTCAAATACATGGCCACAAATCACCTGCCTGGCGGAGCGATCCTCGAAGACTTCGGCCGACCGCTGTTCGCCGAAACCGAGTTCAACGGGATGGGCTTCGGGCTGGGCTTCTCGGTGGTGCTCGACAGCGCCGAGAACAAGGTCATCGGGTCAGCTGGCCAGTACGCGTGGGGTGGCGCTGCAAGCACAGCCTTCTGGATCGATCCGGTCGAAGAGATCGTGGCCGTCTTCCTCACACAACTGTTGCCGTCAAGCACCTACCCGATCCGCCCGATCCTGCAGCAACTCGTCTACCAAGCCCTCGTCGACTGAGCTCACTGCCACACCGCTGTCCGAGCTGTTTCAGGTCGTGGTCTGACAGTCAATCGGGCGTTCTGACATGCGGAATCATCTGTGCAACGGGCTCGCCCGCGGCGAGCCACGTACGCGCAGTTGACGCCGCGCTCTCGATCAGTTCAGTCGCGTGTGAGAAGTCGATTGGCGACACCAGCACCGGACACGGAGGTGGAATCAGATGAATCGGTACGCCGTACGTGTTCGCCTCGAGTTCGAGCACGAACCGGCGTTGCACCATGAGGCTCACTGCGTGCAGCGCTGCGGCGATTGCTGTTCGGGGCGGCTCGACGAGGTCGCACGAGTATCCGGTCGACAGGACCCACACGTCGGTCGCTCCCGCTTCGATGGCCGTGGTGATCGGAGTGTTGTTGATGACCGCGCCATCGACAAGCAGCCGCTCGCGCCCGTTCACCACAACTCGTGCTGGCGGGAAGATCGCGGGAAGTGATGCGCTCGCTGTCACGGCGTCGACCGCATTGCCTTCGGTGATCAGCACCTCTTCGCCCGAGAGCGCGTCAGCTGTGACGACGATGAACGGGATAATCGCTTCTTCGATCCGCTCGAACGGCAGGTGCATCTCAAGGGTGGCCCGAAGATGTGTGTCGGGGACGAAGTGCGACGACTTGCCGAGGAACGCTCGAAGGCCGAGGAGCGGTTTCGTCGGGAACAGGTCATCGCGCCGCAACGTAGGCCACACCTCGGCAAGGCCAGCAGCGGACCGGCCACCCGCCAGCCATGCGCCGTTTATCGCGCCCACCGACGTGCCCACGATCAAATCCGGAACTATTCCGGAATCCGCAAGGGCAATCGCCATCCCGACCTGGATCGAGCCGAGGCTCGCCCCGCCGGAGAGAACGAACGCCGTCGTCATGACGAAGAGAACGCCAGGCCGGTTGCCACTGTTCCGGTTCTGCTCACGAACT
>NZ_JBDNIJ010000129.1:0-30467 GCF_041688325.1 Ilumatobacter sp. | reverse complement strand
CTTTCGAAACACACCAGCGGACATCCGTGGACCCATTGGCGGAGATGGACGGGAATCGAACCCGCCGGACGGGGATCGCCCGTCCCAACCGCTTTGAAGGCGGCGGAGCCCACCAGGTACCCAGACATCTCCGCATTCGACGCTAGCTGTCGCGCGGCGAACTCGGGACACACAGCAGCGCTTTCCGCCCGGAATCGCGCCGAGTTCGCCGCGCGAGCGCGACTCGGTGCGGAGGCTCGTACCCTGCGGCCACCGACTCCCTCCATGTCACTCACCCCAACCGCCACGTCGGCAGGGAGAACACATGGTCACGCTCTGTTGGGCAGTTAAAGGCGGCTCGGGAACCACCGTTGTCACGTCAACGCTCGCACTCGAATCCTCACGGCCAGCGCTACTCGTCGACCTCGACGGCGAGATCGACACGGTGCTCGGACTCCCCGAACCCGACCGTCCCGGCGTCATCGACTGGCTGCTCGGCGACGGGCCGCCGACGCAACTGGATGATCTGCTGATCGATATCGACGACACCACCTTCCTCCTGCCCTGCCAGCTCAGCGGAACAGCGGGGTCAGCAACGTCGTTGCCGTCGCCAGGCCGATGGGCCGCACTTCTCGCGTGGTTCGCCGAGTGGGAAGCCCGCTCCGGCGGCGAAGTCTGGATCGATGCGGGCACGGGCACGCCTGCGCCGGCATTGGCGAACGGCGTCGAGCAGCGCTGGCTCGTCACCCGAGCCTGCTACCTCTCATTGCGTCGAGCAGCGCGATCCCCCATCCGGCCAACTGGTGTGTTGTTCGTGAGCGGGCACGGTCGGCAACTGCGCCCAAGGGACGTCGAGCGATCCGTTGGGGCACCGATCGTGGCGACGATTGCCGAAGACCCGCGCATTGCCCGGGCCGTCGACTCAGGGCTTCTCGCGAGCCGGCCTCCGCTCATCATCCGCAAGAGTCTCCGAGAGATCGCATGAGCGTGCAGCGTCTCGACGCGACCGCTGCCAGCATGTCGTCGCCAGCGGACCCTGTGGCCGACATCTGTCGGCGAATCAACGACGTTGATGGCGACGTCGGTCAGGCTGCCCATGTCGAAGCGCGACATGTCGCACCACTCGCAACCAGCGACGAGCAACGTCGCCTGGCCGAGGCAGCGATCGCTCGCCTCACGGGCCTCGGTGAACTCGACGAATGGGTCAGCGACGTGACCGTCGACGAAGTATTGGTCAACGCCGACAACCACATCTGGATCGACCGGGGTGGTGAACTGCTGAGAGTCGGCATGCTCACGAGCCAGCCGCTCGGACACATCATCGAACGGATTCTTGCGCCGATCGGCCGACGTCTCGATCTGACCACACCCATCGTCGACGCTCGCCTGCCCGACGGCGCACGGGTGTGCGCTGTCATTGGCCCGGTCGGCGTCGATGGCGCGAGCCTGTCGATCCGTCGCTTTGCACGCTCAGCGCGTCATCTTGCTGCATTCACTGATCCTCTCGGGGTCGAAATCCTTGGCCAAATCGTCGAACGGCGCTGCAACGTCGTTGTCAGCGGCGCCACTTCGTCGGGCAAGACCTCACTGCTCGCTGCCTTGATTGCGACGCTCCCGGATAACGAGCGCATCGTCGTTCTGGAAGACACCGCTGAGCTTCCCATCGGTACACAACATGTGGTGCGACTCGAAGCCCGTCCGCCTGCACCGGATGGACCCCCTGCGATCGACCTGAATGACCTGGTGCGCACCGCGCTTCGACTCCGGCCAGATCGCCTGGTCGTCGGCGAGATCCGTGGGCCCGAAGTGCTGAGCCTCGTGCAGGCAATGAACACCGGCCACGACGGTTCGTTCTCGACGTGCCACGCCAATGGGCCGCTCGACGCGCTCCTCCGGTTGGAATCGCTCGTACTGCAAGCGGCGCCCGCCTGGCCCCTGCCGGCGATTCGACAGCAGCTCGCACGGTCGCTCGATGTCGTCGTCCACATCGCCCGATCGCGCTCCGACGGCAAGCGTCGCTTGGTGTCGATCTGCGAGGTCGGGACGCCGAACCACAACACCGAACCGCGCCTCGTTCCGATTGCTGAGCTTGGCACTGGCGAACGCCTCGTGCAGGTCGGCGTGCTTCGGAGCCGGCGATGAGCACCGTCTTCAGCGCCTCCGCTCTGACTGCTGTCTTGGCTGGTTTGCTGGCTGGTTTGTTGTGCCCTGCGATCTTCGCCTCGGCAGCGATGCGAGCAGGCATTCCACCACGCCGTTGGCCACTGCCAGTCACCCGCACGAACCGGTTCGGTGTGCCAGCATCAACTCTCCGGGCGCGCTGGGGTCAGAGACGAGTCGCAGGCGCCACCATCTCGCCTGGCGCGGTTGCGGAGTGGTGCGATGCGCTCGCCCGTTCACTCCGCGCCGGCACCGCCTTGCGCTCCGCTCTGATCAGCATCGAACCCACCGACCCGGCGCTCGCTGATCGATCCCAGGACGTTCGACAGGCACTCGGGCGAGGCGCAACGGTCTCGACCGCGGTGATCGGTCTGCTGGCCGATGCCACATCGCGACCCCGACGACAGTCACCCCACCTTGCGCTAGCCGCTGCGGTGCTGGCCACCTCGGGCAGCATCGGCGGGCCGACCGCCGCATCGCTCGATCGACTTGCCGGAGCATTGCGACTCCGCGTCGCCGACGGGCAAGAGCGTTCGGCGCACAGCGCCCAAGCGCGGCTCAGTGCACACGTTCTGACCGTCGTCCCGCTGGCCTTACTCGCCCTGTTGGCGGTGACTGACTCCAATGTTCGAGCCGTGCTCAGCCAACGCACCGGCTTCGCCCTCGTGTCGATCGGCCTCGCTCTCAACCTTTTCGGCTGGTGGTGGATGCGTTGCATCGTCACAGCACGCGCATGACATGTTCATTCTCGTTCCAGCCATGGTGACCCTCCTGTGTGTACTGGTCGCCGCCGACGGCGCCAAGCAGCTCGCCAATCCGAGGCGCGGTCCAGCCGCAACCGTGCAGGCGGTTCAGTCCTCCCCCTCATCGCCTCGGTCTGGGCGCACACAACGACACCGTCTCGGCTGGGTGTGTCTGGGGCTCGTCGGGGTCATGGCCGTCGGTGCCCTCTCGGCCGCGATCCTGACAGTCGTTGGCTTCGCAGCAGTGCGGACGCGGATACTGCTCGCCGTTCGATCAGCCACTGCGGCCCGGATTGCCGCGCTCCCAGATGCCATCGACACTTTCGTTCTCCTCGTGCACGCCGGCCTCACCCCGCGGCTTGCCATCGAACGACTCGTCGACGCAGCGCCGCCAATCACCCGACCGGCATTCGCCGAGGTCGTCAATCGCACGCGGCGAGGCGAGACATTCCCCGACGCACTGGCCGCGCTGAACACTCACTTCGGAACCAGTGCCATTGCGCTCGTTGACCTCGTTGCCGCCTCGAGCCGTTACGGGCTCCCGATGGCCGATGTCCTCACCCAACTCTCGGTGGAAACACGCGCAACGCGTCGACGCCTCGACGAAGCAGCCGCTCGCGCCCTGCCGGTCAAGCTGTCGTTTCCGCTGGTCGTCTGCACCCTGCCCTCGTTCATCTTGCTCGCCATCGCCCCTGCGGTGCTGGCAGCACTCTCGTCACTCGGCAACAACGCCTGGTGACCGACCGTTCCCGCACACTTCTTCGGAGGCACCGATGCCACACCTCATCCAGACCTGCTCTCTCTCGCTCGCCACAGCATCCATTGCTGTGACCGACCAGCTCGACTGCCTGGTCGAGCAACATCGATCGCGTTCTACCGGCGACCGTGGGCAGGCGACCACGGAATACGCACTCGTCTTGCTCGCTGCCTCACTGGTCGCTCTCCTCGTCGTCGCCTGGGCCACCGCCGGCGGAGGGGCGGCCCGCATCAGTCGCCTTTTCAACGCGGTGATCGATGCCGTGATCAGTAACGTCTGATGTCGAAGCGCGGACGCAACGACGCTGGCCAGGCGACGGTCGAGTTCGCACTGGTGCTGCCCGTGGTAGTGATCATCGTGCTCGGAATCGTCCAGGTCGGTGTCGCGATCCGCAACGAACTGGCCGTCGAGCTCGCCGCTCGGGAAGGGGCACGCGCTGCGGTCGTGTCCTCTGACCCGAGTGGCGCCGCCGGTCGTGCCGCACGCAGCTCGGTCGGGCTGCCGATCGAGGTGTCGACACAGACAACTTCGCATGACGTCGTCGTCACGATCACCTACACCGATCCGACCGACGTCCCGATCATCGGCCGTTTCCTCGGCCCCAGCACGCACAGCGCAACAGCGACCATGGCGACCGAGCCCGACTGACACGATCGGGCTGATGCTCGGGTCTGCGCCGTTAGCTTGACCGTCATGGACCTGAGCGCGACGACGAGCATCGTGGCCGGCGTGCCAACCGTTGCTATCGACGGCGTCGTCGACCTCGGTTCGATCGCCGCCTTCCGCGACGCCCTGCTGCGTGCTGTTCATGCCAATAGCGGCGCGCTCGTGGTCGCCGACCTCGACGGTGTCGTTGCGCTCGACGATGCCGGCCTCGGGATGCTGCTCGGCGCAGCAGCCGCGGCACGCCAGGCTCATGGCGACCTCGAGATTGTGTGCACCAACAAGCGACTTCGCACCCGCCTCGAACGCACCCGTCTCGACCAGTCGATCACCGTTCGAGACACAATTTCATGACCGAAATCGCTGCTGAAATCGCTGCTGTGTCCGGCGACGATCCGATCTTCCACCTCGCGCTCCCCGAAGACTGGCAAGGTGCCTTCGAGACCGGCGAGTACCGCTGGTCGACCCGCGGTCAAAGGCTCGAAGCGGTCGGCTTCATCCACTGCTCGACAGCAGCTCAGATCGAGGCAACGGCCAATCGCTTCTACGGCGACCTTTCCCATCTGGTGCTCTTAACGATCGACCCCGTCGCCGTCGCCTCAGAGGTCCTCTGGGAGCCGCCAGCACCCGGCGTCGAAGAGTTCTTCCCACATATCTACGGCCCGCTTCCCATCGCCGCCGTCAACATGACCACAATGTGGACCCGCCAAGGCGAAGGCTGGATCCTCAAAAACTAGGTGAGCAAGGTACGGGACCGGGTCTCCAGCACGAGTTCGGTCTCCAGCCCGATCACCAGTGCAGGGTGCCGGGGCCGCCCTTGAACGGGCCGGTCACGTTGTTCGTGATCCAACCGCCGTAGAACAAACCGTCGTTGCCCGCAACAAGTTCGTCGTCGACCCAACACTCGTCAAACCGCTGCGCGTAGAACGCCCAGTGACCGGCCAATTCGGTGAACGCCGGTGTCGGCGTTCGATACGTCCATGCCGCATCAGTCACCGGGTTGATCGACTTGCCGGTGTCGACACCGGCAAGATCGACCGACGCGTAGACGGCCAACCCCTTCCATTCACAGAACGTCCGCGTCGCAGATTCCACAAATACCGAGTCATCCACGAATTCCGGGTCCACGTAGTACGCCGGAGGCTGGCTGGTCTCGAGAACTCGCAATGCGCGAGGTGCATCAACGATCGTCACGCCTGCGTGGGCAACACGAATACGCCAGTCAACGTGCACAACCGAGGGTGGTCGAGGAAATTCCCAGACAGATTCGAACGGCTTACCGTTGGGGGCTGTCCCTTCGCGCCGGTCTGGCTCTGGACGTCTCCTGATGATCATGCAACCCTCCTGTGGCCGGCCCGCCTACTGGAACTCAGACTTCTCTGGTGGTTTCTTGCCGCCGCGTCGTCTGTCGGCCACCTTCTCACGTGCACGCTGCTCTTCTTCGAGTTCTGCCTCTTCTGCGATCAATTTGTCGAGCGCATAGAGCCGCACCGGGGCGAGTTCCCCCGCGCTAATCGCAGCCTGAACAGCGCAGCCGGGTTCCTGATCGTGCTTGCAATCACGGAAACGACATCCATCCATCAGGTCGAACACATCGGCAAACGCCCGCTCGATGCCATTGCCCGACAACCAGAGGCTCAGTGCGCGAACGCCAGGCGTATCGATCAACCAGCCACCGGTGGTCGAGTCGTCGAGAGGAACAAGTTCGGCGGCAACGGTGGTATGACGCCCACGCTGATCGCCTTCACGAACCTCAAACGTCGCCTGCCGTTGGTTGCCGACCAAGGCATTCACGATCGTCGACTTACCCACGCCGCTCGCGCCGAGGAACGTCAGCGTTCGATTGCCCTGGGCATACAACCTGAGTGCTTCGATGCCGTCGCCGGTCACGCCGCTCGCAAGCAGCACTGGCACACCGAGCGCAACCTCGGCGAGTTCGCGCCGAGTCGGTTCGGGGTCGTCGACGAGGTCGGTCTTGGTCAGCACGACGACTGGTTCGGCACCCGAGTCGAACGCCAACACAAGCTCACGTTCGAGACGGCGGGGGCTGGGGGGCGAGCCGAGCGCGTGCACGAGGAAGACCACGTCGATGTTCGCTGCGAGCGTGTGTGAAACGGCGCGCATGCCATCGAACGAGGCGCGCCGGGTGAACGCCGAGGTTCGTTCGAGAACGTGTTCCACCTTCTCACCGTCATCAGAGACAATGATCCAGTCGCCGACAGCAACTTCAGCGCCGATATTGCGCATACGGATGGGGTCGACGAGCCCGCGCGCCTGGTCCATCGTCGAGATTGCTGTGCTCCAGCCCCTGTCGAGCCGGGACACTCGGACGGGAACGCCGGGCGATCCGATCGATTCCCATGCCACCTCGAACGCGTCCGACCAGCCGAGTGCAACACGGTCAGCAGAGGAGGACATTGCCTGAGAACGTACCCTCACATAGCCCGCCAAACCGACGGTTCCGCGATCCGGTTTGCCAAGCCGCGATGCAGAACCGTCTCATTTCCGGCACACTCCATTTGACAACTCTGTTGCAATCCCCTAGC
Organism: Ilumatobacter sp.; assembly: GCF_041688325.1. Classification (GTDB taxonomy): domain Bacteria; phylum Actinomycetota; class Acidimicrobiia; order Acidimicrobiales; family Ilumatobacteraceae; genus Ilumatobacter_A. The sequence goes on along the minus strand of NZ_JBDNIJ010000129.1, from coordinate 23,619 downwards.
GAAAGACCCTGATGTCTAAGCCACTCGTCATCGTCGAATCTCCTGCGAAGGCGAAAACACTCTCCAAGTTTCTCGGCAGCGGCTACGACGTGCGCGCCTCTGTTGGCCACGTCGCGGACTTGCCCTCTAAAGGGTTGAACATCGACGTCAACAACGGTTTCAAACCGACCTACGAGTTGACCGAACGCGGCAAAACAGTTGTCAAAGACTTGAAGGCTGCACTGAAAGACGCCTCCGAGCTCTACCTCGCAACCGATGAAGACCGCGAGGGCGAAGCCATCTCGTGGCACCTGCTCGAATACCTCAAGCCCAAGGTCCCGGTCAAGCGGATGGTGTTCCACGAGATCACCAAGGCCGCTGTCGACCACGCCGTCAACAACCCTCGCGACATCGACTACGGCATGGTCGACGCTGCCGAGACCCGTCGCCTGCTCGACCGTCTGTACGGCTACGAAGTCTCGCCGGTGCTGTGGCGCCGCGTGAACCGCGGCCTGTCCGCAGGTCGTGTGCAAAGCCCCACGGTCCGGCTGGTCGTCGAACGCGAACGCGAACGCATCGCCTTCGTCAGCGCCGACTACTGGGACATCGACGCGATCACCGCAACCGATCCGTCGTTCGACTCCAAACTTGTCGGCGTCGCCGGTTCAAAGGTAGCCAACGGTAAAGACTTCAACGACAACGGTGAGGTGATCACGCCGAAGAGCGGCAACACACCAATCCAGTTGACAGAAAGTCGCGCACGCGGACTGGCAGAGGGCCTCGAAGGCAAACAGTTCACGGTCCGTTCGGTCGAGGAGAAGCCGTATCGCTCGTCACCCAAGGCGCCGTTCATGACCTCGACGCTGCAGCAGGAAGGCGGCCGCAAGCTCCGCCTCTCCTCCAGCCAGGTCATGCGTGTGGCCCAAGGCCTCTACGAACGTGGCTTCATCACCTACATGCGTACCGACGACGTGATTCTCTCCGAAGAGGCAATGACGGCAACCCGTGACGCGGTGACGAGTGAGTACGGAGCAAAGTACCTCAACGCTGCACCGAAGCAATACAAGAAGAAAACCCAGGGCCAGGACGCTCACGAGGCCATCCGCCCGACCACTCCGTATCGCTCGCCGGACACCGTGTCGACCGAACTCAACAGCCAAGAACTTGCGCTGTATCGGATGATCTGGCAGCGCACGCTGGCGTCGCAGATGGCCGACGCTGCGGGTGTCACCGTCTCGATCCGCCTCTTCGCCGAGTCACTCGACCGCACCACCGGCGAGCTCGTCGACTGCGAGTTCGCGGCATCCGGCACGACGATCACATTCCCCGGCTACCGCGCCGTCTACGTCGCATCGAAGGAAGAGACCGGCGAAGACGCTGCGGACAAAGAAGCGCTCCTGCCGCCGTTGACCGCTGGCGACATGGTGCCGATCGCATCGATCGACCCGAACGGCCATACGACTTCAGCACCATCGCGTTTCACCGAAGCATCGCTCGTGAAGCGACTCGAAGAACTGCGTATCGGTCGACCATCCACCTGGGCATCGATCATCCAAACCGTGCAGGATCGCGGCTATGTGTGGAAGAGGGGTCAGGCACTCGTCCCGACCTGGACCGCATTCGCCGTCATCCGACTGCTCGAAGAGCACTTTGAAGCGCTCGTCGACTACGAGTTCACGGCCTCGACCGAGCACGATCTCGACGCGATTGCCGATGGCACACGTCAAAAAGACAAGTGGCTCCAGCGTTTCTACTGGGGCGACCAGGGCGACGCGAGCGTTCCCCCCATCACGGCCGAGGCCCGCGACGGTGACGATGCGATGCTCGGCCTCAAGCGCCTGGTCGAAGAGAACCTCGACGAAATCGACGCTGCCGAGATCAATACGTTCCCACTCGGAAACGACCCGGACGGCATCGAGATCGTTGCCAAGCCGGGCAAATACGGCCCGTACGTCAAGCGCGGCGACGACACAGCGTCGGTTCCCGACGATCTGCCACCAGATGAACTGACCGTCGAGAAGGCCCTCGAGCTGCTCAACGCCCCGAAGATGGAAGATCCGATCGGCGAGCTCGACGGGCTTCCCGTGTTCGCCAAGAACGGACGCTACGGCCCATACGTGCAGTGGGGCGATCACGACAACCCGCCGCCCGGTATGGAGAAGCCGAAGATGTCGTCGCTCTTCTCGAACATGGTGTTCGAAGCCGTCACGATGGCCGACGCCGAGAAGCTGCTGCAGCTCCCACGCCTCCTCGGTGAAGATCCGACCGACGGCGTTGAGATCTTCTCGAACAACGGTCGCTTCGGCCCGTATGTGATGAAGGAGAAGGACTATCGGAACATCGATTCCGAAGACCAACTCCTCACGATCACACTCGACGACGCCCTGAAGATCTACTCAGAGCCAAAGGTCTACAAGCGCGGCGGTGCCAACCTCGCTGCGAAGGGCCCGCTCAAAGAGTTCGGCACCGACCCGGTGTCGGAGAAGAACGTCACCGCCAAAGACGGTCGCTTCGGCGTGTACGTCACCGACGGCGAAACCAACGCGTCACTCGGTAAGGGTGACCGTCTCGAAGAGATCAGCCCCGAGCGCGCCTACGAGCTACTGGCAATCCGTCGCGAAGCAATCATTGCCAAGGGCGGTACCCCTGGCAAGAAGGCCAAGGCGACGAAGAAGAAGGCTGCTACCAAGAAGAAGGCCGCAGCAAAGAAGAGCACGGCCAAAAAGAAGGCGCCCGCCAACAAGGCCGCAGCAAAAAGGACCGCAGCAAAGAAGACCGCTGCAACCAAGCCAGTCATCACCGACATCAACGACTGACTGTCTCACCCCTTTCTCCGACGACCTGAAACCAAGCAGACCTCGGTGTGACAAAACCGTCATGCTCATTCGCTGAAACGAGTCGGACTCAAACGCGGCACGTTCGTCCTCGGTAACATCCAGCCCCGTGACGTCGCCGCACTACATCGCCTTCGAAGGTGCTGAAGCCTGCGGCAAGTCCACGCAGGCTGCCCTGCTTGCTGCTCGGATGGATGCCGTGCTCACTCGTGAGACGGGTGGGACCGCTGTCGGCGCACGGCTCCGCGAGATTCTGCACGACAACTCGGTCACGAACCTAACACCGCGGGCCGAGGCGCTGATGACAGCGGCCGATCGCGCCCAGCACCTTGCCGAAGTCGTTGGTCCGGCGCTCGATGCTGGCCGCAACGTGGTCAGTGACCGGTCGCTGTACTCGACGCTCGCCTACCAGGGCTACGGCCGCGAACTCGACGTCGAAGAACTCACCATCATCAACGACTGGGCGATCAATGCCCGCTGGCCCGAAACGGTGATCTTCCTCGACACGCCCGATGCGCTCATTGGAGAGCGACTCCAAGAGCGTGATCTCGACCGGTTCGAAGCGGCGGGCGACGCCTTCCATCAACGCGTGATCGAGGGATTCCGCACGATGGCATCAGGCAATACCGACCAGTGGATCACGGTCGCCGGTCGCGGTTCGATCGACGAGGTCGAAGCAACGATCGTTGCCGCCCTGACCGAACGCGGCGTGCTGTGAGCGATTTCGACTCCGGTCAGCCGAGCGACGAAGAGATGACCGAGGAACAGCTCGAAGCAGCGATGCTCGCCGACGAGCAGGCTGCGGCAGCTCCGACAACTTCTGACGCACCCACGTCAGGCAGGCCCGAACTCGGCGACCCCGGTTCGGTATGGGACGACGTCGTCGGGCAGAAGCCTGCAGTCGAGCACCTCCGCGCCGCAGTGGCGCGAGGGCCCGTCCACGCCTACCTGTTCGTCGGGCCAGCCGGTTCGACCAAGCTCGAAGCTGCCCGCGCATTCGCAGCCAGCCTGATATCCGGCGGCGAAGATCGCGAGCAGCGCGATGCCCGGCTGATTCTCGCTGGCGAGCACCCCGACGTCCGCGAAGTGCAGCGCGTCGGCGCATCTATTTCTGCCGACCAAGCCAAAGAAGTCGTGCGCGTGAGCTCACTCGCACCGACCGAAGGCCCTCGCAAGGTGCTCATCCTGGACGAGTTCCATCTCCTGTCACCCAACGGTGCGGCGATGATGCTCAAGACGATCGAAGAGCCTCCCGACTCAACCATGTTCGTCATTCTCTGCGACTTTGTGCCGCACGACCTGATCACTATCTCGTCTCGCTGCGCACGCATCGACTTCCGCACGATCGGTGCCGACGTTATCGCCGCCCGCCTTCTGACCGAGGGCATCAACCCGGCCGGCGCGATGGTCGCGTCGAAGGCTGCGCTCGGCAACCTCGATCGCGCGCGCGTGCTCGCCACCGACCCGGCGCTCGCCGAGCGTCGCAAGGCATTCCTCGGGGCACCCGGGCAACTCGATGGCACGGGTGCTGTTGCCATGCGTCTCGCCGGCGAACTGCTGGCCTTGATCGATGCAGCGGCAGCACCGCTCGCAGCGAGGCACGAAACAGAAATCATCGAGCTCGATGCCCGCATCAAGGAACACGGCGAGCGGGGCAGTGGCAAGAAGCAGCTCGAAGATCGCCACAAACGCGAACTCCGCCGTCACCGCACCGACGAACTCCGCTCCGGTCTGGCGACGCTTGCATCGGTCTACCGAGATCAGGCGATTGCGTCGACGAAGCCGGGCAGCGGCCTCGTCGACATCGAAGGATGCGCTGACGCTGTGGGCCAGATCCACGGAGCATTGGAGGCAATGGAGCGCAACCCGAACGAGCGGCTGCTGCTCGAGTCGCTGCTCTGGTCGCTCCCCAATACCAACCGGGCCGTCGCGTGACCTCCACGACTGCCGTTTGCGTGATTTCATCGCGCAGTATGTGCGCAAACAAACCACGGAAAGGCTGGACGTCGGTCGGGCTGTTCGCTGCCCTGGCAACGGCTATCACGCTGCTCTTTGGCTCGGTTGCATTCGCTCATTCCGGGCTCGGGGCAGCGAGTCCCGGGCCGGGCGCAGTCGTCGGTGGCGAGATCACCACCATCCAGTTGCGGTACAACAGGACGATGACTGACCCTGACGGATCCGTCACCGATCCGAACGGAGAGATCGTCGGCAGTACGTTCACTCAGGACGGCAACCTGCGGGTGATCGTGTCGCTCGATGCCCCGTTGTCGGTGCCTGGTCAGTACGCGGTGCGACACATCAGCACCGACGTCGAAGATGACGATCGCGTCGAAGCCGCTTACCTCTTCACCTTCGACCCCACCGCTCCCCCACCGCAGCTCGAGATCATCGCCGACGACGACGGCTTCCCGTGGGTCTGGGTCATCGTCGGAGTCGGCGGCCTCGTCATTGCCGTGTTGACGTGGCGCCTCGCCACGTCGATGCAACGCGCCCGCGACAGCGCTCCAGCCGCCTGACGGGGCGCCCAAAAGCACCATGGTGATGGAGATGGGGATGGCGCGTCCACGGCGAGCGCCGGATCTTCACATCGCCGTGGGTCAACCTGGCACTGACGACGGTCTGAGCCTCACTGCGCTCACCTCGGCCAGCACACTTGGCGTTCTTCACGCCCAAAGCTGACTCTCAACAGCTCCCCATCGGTCATACTCTGAGCAATGGCAGCCGAGTTCACAACACACAACCGTGGGCTCATGCTCTGGCCGCCGGTGCGATTCGAAAAGCTCACCTGGCTGATCTCTGAAGGCGGCGACGCCCGACGATCATCTCGGGATCGCAGCTATCAGTCGGCGATCCTCGATCCGATTGCCGACGTCAGCATGTTGATCCCGTCGGACTGCGCGCTCATCTCTGAAGATGTCCGAGCCGCAATTGCTCAGTTTGACGTTCGCGTCGGCAACACCCTGGCCCCGCTCGAACGCCTCCTCGTCCGGATCGAAGCATCAGCGTCGTCACGCATCGAGAACGTCGCGGCGTCGATTCCTGACCTGCTGATGGCCGAAATCGGCGATGAGATGGGCCGCTCGGTCGCCGACGTGATCGGCAACGTCGACGCAACTGCAGCAGCCATCGAACTGTCTGATGACATTACTTCCGACACGATTCTCGACGTCCACCGGGCGCTGCTGAGAGACACCCATCCGGTGCTCGCCGGAAAGTGGCGCACCGACCCGGTGTGGATCGGCAGCTACTCGGCCGGGCCCCCCGGTGCGACATTCGTCCCGCCGGCTGCCGATCACATCCCCGACGCCATCGAAGATCTGTCCGAGTTCATGAACCGCACGGACATCCCGGTGTTCATCCAGGCGATGCTGATGCACGCCCACTTCGAAACAATCCACCCGTTCCCCGACGGCAACGGTCGCGTCGGCCGGGCGCTCATCCACGCGTTGCTGCGTCGGGACGGGCTGACCAAAGCTGCGACCCTGCCGATCTCGGCGGGCATCGTCTCGCAAAAGCACCGGTACATCGAGGCGCTCACCGAGTATCGGTCCGGCGACTTCGTCCCGATCGTCGAGCTCGGCGCCGATGCCACGTTCGCTGCGCTCCGTAGCGCGAGCATGCTGTTCGACGATGTCGAACTGATCGTCTACAACTGGCGCACCGTTGCTGACGGCGTACGTGCCGACTCGGTGATTCACCCGATCATCGACACGTTGCTCGCCCACCCGATCGTCGACGTGAAGTCGCTCAGCGAACAACTCGACGCAAGCCCCTCGTCAGTCGGTGGGGCAATTCGCCAACTCGTTGATCTTGGCGTCTTACAAGCGCTCGACCCAACAGCTCAGCGCGGACAACGCTGGGGTGCACATGAAGTCATCCGCGTCCTCAACGCCTTCACCAGCCGCTCGATCAACCCATTCGGCCGGCACTGACCCACTTCTCCCGAAATGGAGACCATCACGCTCCACCAATGATGCGCAGCGGTCTCAGTTTCGGTAGATGACAGGCTCAGAATGTGGCGGAGGAGACCGCGAGCGCGCGTTCGCAGCTTGGCCGTAACCTGGAGAGATGACGTCGACGCTCGGTCCCGCTCCGTCCACCCTGCCGCAGGCCAACGAGTCATGCTGGTGCGGAAGCGGCCGCAAGTACAAGCGCTGTCACAAGAAGTCTGAAGGCCGGATCGTGCAAGGCCTTGTGACGCCGATGCGCGAGGTCCCCGCCAACATCGCCCGCCCGCCCTATGCCGACACCGGCGAATACGACGCTTGGGACGAAGGCCGGGTTAAGTCGCCCGAGATCATCGAGCGGATGCGCGTCTCCGGCAAGCTGGCCGGCGAAGTCTTGAAGATGGCGGGCGACATGGTCAAGCCCGGTGTCACCACCGAAGCGATCGATATTGCTGTGCACCAGGCGTTCATCGACGGCGGCGCCTACCCGAGCACGGTCAACTACCACGGCTACCCGAAGGCTTGCTGTACGTCAGTCAACGAAGTCATCTGCCACGGCATTCCCGACTCGCGTGAACTGCAAGAAGGCGACATCTGCAACATCGACGTCACCGGCTGGCTCGGCGGTGTCCACGGCGACACCAACGCCACCTTCTTCGTCGGTGATGTTGATCCAGAAAGCCGGCAACTCGTCAAGGTCACCGAGGAGGCGATGTGGCGAGGCATCGCAGCCGTCAAAGTCGGCCGCCCGCTGAGCGACATCGGCCGCGCGATCGAAGACACCGTGAAGCCGCACAAGTACGGCGTCGTTCGAGCGTTCGTCGGGCACGGCATCGGCGAGCAGTTCCACACCGACGTCCAGGTGTTGCACTACTACGACTCGCGATCAAGCACGATCATGCGCGCCGGCATGACCTTCACGATCGAACCAATGATCACCCTCGGCACGATCAACTACAAGATCTGGGACGACGACTGGACAGCTGTTACCTCAGACGGCAAGCGCACCGCCCAGTTCGAGCACACGATCCTGGTCACCGACGAGGGTCCGCAAGTGCTCACCGGTGGGCCTGGCACTGCCAGCCCAACCGCTCCCTGGACGCGCTGATCGATCAGCCGCCTTCGGGCGGGCTGAGATCTTTGATGTAGGCAATCACGTCGGCGATGTCATCGTCAGTCAGCCGGTTCTGTGGCATCTGTAGCTGGTAGTCAGCAAGCAGGTCGGCGCCGGGCTGAGCGATCGCTCGCACGAGATACGCATCGTCAGCAATCACCGCCGAGCCATCCTGAAGTTCCCGTTCCGACCCGGCAAGCCCAATCCACGTCGGGCCAACGCCACCTTTGCCGTCGGTTCCATGGCAACCAGCGCAGCCGCTCGACAGCCCGATGCGCTTGCCTCGCTCACCAGCCGCACTCAAGGTCGGTCCGGCATCGCTACCGCCGCCGCATGCCCCCGCGAAGACGGCCAACCCGACGATCAGGGCACCACTCGCTGCACCTCGTCGGCCTCGTCGTGCCCGGCGCTGTGAGGTGGATTGCCCGCTTGTCATCACGATGAGTTTCGCAGCCCAACTGCTGATTATGGCCGCGCCAGCTCTGTGACGTCGGGCGGTTGGCGTGCCTCGATCTTGACGAGTGCGGCCACCCACCATGCGACCAAGGCCTCGTCGTCAATCCCGAAGGCTCGGTGCACTTCGCGGCCACAGCTGCGGACATCTCCGACGCGCAGTTCTTGCACTGCTGCGTCAAGGCTCCCGTTTGGCCACGGCAGGTCGGCGAGTAACACCGGCCCGAGCCTGATCGCATCGGCAGACAGGCCCGTGCCAGCGCTGCGATGCCACGCCCATGCCGATGCCACTGGCGAGGTGAGCACCGCAGCGATCTTCCAGGCCGTGGCCGCCAGATCGTCGCCCGTCGGATACGCCGAGATGACCGGGACACCCGGCAGGACATCGCCGTCCGGGTCAGCCACGGCTTCGATGATCTTCGTCTGGTTCGCAATCAACACCTTTGGCACAAGTCGACGACTGGCCCAGCGCTGCATCTTCGGATCAAGCGCATCCAGATCAAGACGCGGCGCAGCAAAGCGCTGCTTGGCAAAGGTGATTGGACGCCGGCCCCACCACGATCGGCCCGGATCGATCAGGCCACTGGTGATCAGCTGCGGGCCTGCGTCGTGGTCGCCGACTGCAGGGATCATCCCGTAGTACTCGTCGCGGAAGTTGGCGTTCAACCAGCAACGGTCCCCGAGCCTGCCCGAACCTTGCTGCTCGAAGGCCAGCGGAACGTCTGGCACACCCTGGCGGTCGGTGATCACGTGCCCCCACGTCGCCCCCCGTCGTCTTGATGGTGTGCCGAACTGAAAGACCAGGGCGCAGGTGTGGACGTGTGCGTCGAACTCTCGATCCCCGGTCCACCACGACCACACGATGTCGGCACGAGCATCAACCGCCGCGCGCGTTGCTCCCGCATCGCGAGCCGAGAGCACCGACTGCGGCAGCACGAATGCAACGCGGCCAGAGTCGCTGACCAACTCAGCGGCAAGCGCCACGAACTCGACGGCAGCGTCGGCGTACGGGCCTCCGCCTCTGCTGCTCGAACCTCCACGTGTTGTTGTCGCTGCCATCTGCGACAAGAACGGCGGGTTGCCGATCACCAAATCGAAGCCGCCGTCACGCCCTCGGCCAAAATCCGTCCAGTCCAGTGCCAGAGCGTCACCCTGGACGACCGAGTTCGCGGCAACTGAGGTGGCCTCTGCAAGCGCCTGCTGCGCTGCCACGACGGCAGATCGGTCGATGTCGATGCCGACGGCGTGGGCCCTGCCACCGAGTTGCACGATCCGTTCGGCAGCCGCGATCAGAAACCGTCCGTCGCCACACGCGGGGTCAACGATGCGGATCTCACTCGACGTCAAGAGACAGCGCCCGACGAACTCGGGCGTGACCGCAGCATCGACGACTCGCTCCACGAGGTCGTCCGGCGTATACCAAGCGCCGCGCTGCTTGCGGTCGGCCGGGTCACTCACGCTCGCAGGCTACGCGCCGAGCACAGCTGCGCGTCTGTGAGCGCGTGCCCCTGGGTGCGTAAGGTCGCACCCGTGATCGAACCGGTGCCTCAACCGACCGCGCGCGTCACTGACGCCGAACCATCAGAGGCTGATCGCTATCTCAGCTTCGAGCGCGACACGTGGGCGCAGCTTCGTGCGTCGACGCCACTCACGCTCGGAACACGCGAACTGAGTGAGCTGCAGGGAATCAATGACCAGATCGACCTTGAGGAGGTTGCAACGATTTACCTTCCGCTCAGCCGCCTCCTCAACTTGTACGTGACCACGATCCAGGACCTGTACAAAGTGTCCTCGACGTTCCTGGGCAACGTCGCACCGAAGGTGCCGTACATCATCGGCGTCGCCGGCAGTGTCGCGGTGGGCAAGAGCACGTTTGCACGCATCCTCCAGGCGCTGCTGGCCCAGTGGCCCGATCACCCCAAGGTCGACCTCATCACCACCGATGGCTTCCTTCACCCAAACGCCGTCCTCGAAGAACGCGGCATCATGAATCGCAAGGGGTTCCCGGAAAGCTATGACACGCGAGAGTTGCTGCGTGTGCTTCGGGACATTAAGAGCGGCCGGGCTGAAGTGACAGCTCCGGTCTACAGTCACGTCGTCTACGACATCGTCGACGACGAGCGCGTCGTCACACGTCAGCCAGACATCGTGATTCTCGAAGGCCTCAACGTGTTGCAGACCGCAGAGGGGTTCAGCGAGTTCGTATCGGACTACTTCGACTTCTCGATCTACATCGACGCTGACGAAGCCGACATCGAGAAGTGGTACATCGACCGGTTTCTCGCGCTGCGGGAATCCGTCTTTCAAGACCCCAACAGCTTCTTCAAGTTCTACGCTGCACTGAGCGACGAGGAGGCTGTTGCGACAGCCCGAGGGATTTGGCGTGAAATCAACGGCCGCAACCTCGCCGAGAACATCGCCCCGACCCGTGATCGAGCATCACTGATCTTGCGTAAAGCCGCCGACCATCGGATCGACCGCGTGCAACTTCGACGGCTCTAGATGCCCAGCCAGCCGGGAAGTTCGCTGATGCTCGCGAGCTCGGCGAACTCCTCGTCGTGCTCATCGACGCGTTCGAGCTCCCAGGTCGTGTGATATGGGATGTGAACGGCGTGCCCGCCGAGGGCCAGCACGGGCAAAATGTCGCTCTTCACCGAGTTACCGACCATCAGCACCCGATCCGTCTCGACGCCCAGTCGGCGGAAGATCTTGGCGTACGTAACCGGATCCTTTTCGAGCAGGATCTCGATGTCGGAGAAGTGATGTTCGAGCCCTGACGTGGTGACCTTGCGCGTCTGATGCACCAGGTCGCCCTTGGTGATCATCACGATTCGCTTCTCGGCACCGACTGCCGCCAACACCTGGGGCACGTGATTGAGCACACGTACCGGTTCGGTCAGCATGTGCTGGCCTATCTCGACGAGTTGCTCGAGAACCTCGACCGGCACGCTCCGATTCGATGCGCTCATCGCCGCACGAACCATCGAGATGGTGAACGCCTTCACTCCGTAGCCGGAAACCGGCAGGTCGGCACGCTCGACCGCTCGCAACGCCTCCTCCACATCGACGCCAACCGGGCAGTGCGGCCGGACGAGTTCGAAGAACGCAAGCTCAGCGCGGTTGAACGAATCTTCGCTCTGCCACAGCGTGTCGTCCGCGTCGAAGGCGATCAGGTCGAAATCGTCGAGTCGGGTCATCAACGCCGAGTCTGGCAGGAGTCAGCGGTGGATCGCGTTGAGGTAGTTGTAGACGGTGATCCGACTGACACCCATGGCGTCGGCAACATCTTCGACAGCACGCCGCAAAATGAACGCGCCGCGTTCGTCAAGGATGCGGATCGCCCGCTGTTTCCCCTCTCGCGACAGCATCGGCAGCGTGTCGCCGAGTTCGGTTTCAACGGCATCGATCAGCCGGTCGAGCGCCCCGTGCAGCGGCGGAAGCCGCACCGCGGCGACGGTCACGCCTTCCCAGACCAGCGGGACGTCACTCGGCTCGGCGTGGTCGACATTGATGAACGCAGCACCGACCGCGTCGACGAGCGGTTTGGCTGCGAGCACCAAGGGATGAACACCTGCGAGAGGGTCGCGCTCGGTCGTCACTGAATGAAGACTATTCGACCGGACGCCCGCTGACCCAGAGGGCGGTCAGATCGGTCAGCCAACGCCCATCACGCGACGCAGTTCATCAGCTCGCGCCGTGCAGTCTTTGCCGGCCATGCCAAATGCATCATTCAGCTTGCCAAGCGCCGATTTGAATGATGTGTTCCAATCCTCGACGAACCGATCACGGGCAGGACCTTGCCAGGTTGTGCCGTTGATGACGCCGTCGACCGTGGTCATCACCTGATTGATCGACTCGATCTGGCGGGTCAGGCTCGTGCCAAGATTGCTCAGCTGTTCGGGGTTCGCTCCGTACATCGTCATGAGGTACTCGTTTCTGTGCTTGTGAGCCGACCGGAGTGGCCGCTCACCGCCACAGTGGGGCCGGATCCAACGAATCCGGAAGAAACGATCTGCGGTACCGTCGATCCATGGCCGATCCGAGCGACAACCAGGAAACCGATCAGTTGGCAGCGTCGGTGCGTACGCACGCCCACGACGTGATGGACGCAACGATCGCTCTGCGTCGCAAACTGCACCAGTGGCCAGAACTCGGCAACGATCTGCCGATTACGCGTCAGACTGTACTGACGGCGCTCGAAGGCCTGCCACTCGATGTCACGCTCCACGAATCGACCAGCGGCATCGCTGCAACGCTTGAAGGCAGTTCGCCCGGGCCGACCATGTTGCTCCGCGGCGACATGGATGCGCTCGAAATGCCCGAAGATACGGGGTTCGACTTCGCATCCCGAATCGACGGCGCAATGCATGCGTGCGGCCATGACACGCACACCGCCATGCTCGTCGGCGCGGCGAAGCTCCTGTCGGAACGCCGCAACGAGTTCGCTGGCCGTGTGCTGTTCATGTTCCAGCCGGGAGAAGAGGGCCACCACGGCGCACAGTTCATGCTCGATGAGGGGCTCCTCGATGTCGGGGCGCTCTCCGACGGTTCTACATCGGCCGTCGAGTCGGCATTCGCGCTCCACATGACAGCGGCCTTGCCATCTGGTTGGATCAGCACGCGAGGCGGCCCAGTCATGGCATCTGCCGACACAATGCACATCATCATCACGGGCAAGGGCGGCCACGCCAGCGAGCCGTACCGCGCCGTCGACCCCATCCCAGTTGCGTGCGAGATCGTCACTGCACTGCAGACCATGATCACACGATCGGTCAACGTGTTCGACCCGTCGGTCGTGACCGTTGGTCGCATCACCGCAGGCACAACAAACAACGTGATCCCTGAGACGGCTCATATCGAAGGCACCATCCGTGCGGTCAGCGAACGAACCCGGGCACTTGTGCACGACGGCATCAAGCGGGTTGCCGAAAACATCGCCGCAGCACACGGCTGCGACGGCAACGTCGAGATCATCTACGGCTATCCGGTCACGACCAACGACGACAAGTTCGCTGAGTTCACGCTCGACTTGGCACGCGAGGTGGCCGGGCCAAGCAGTGTGGTCCGCCTCCCAAACCCCGTCATGGGTGCCGAGGATTTCAGCTACGTGTTGAACGAACTACCGGGCGCAATGGCGTTCCTCGGCGGCACACCACACGACAAGAACCTCGCTACGGCCGCACCGAACCACTCGAACCGCGTGTACTTCGAAGAATCAGCAATGCACACCGGCATCTCGATGTACACCGCAGCAGCCCTCCGCAAACTCGCTCCGACCCAATAGCCAACTCCGTACTGTCACGCCGAGCAGACCTCGGTGTGACAGTTACGGAGTTGTCGTCGTGGTCGTGCTGCTGGTCGTCGACGTGGTGGTTGTTGTTGTGGTGGTCGTAGTCGTGGTCGGCTTGACCGTCGTGGTGGTCGGGGTTTGCGTCGCGACCGGCACAGTCGTGGTGGTCGTGCTGCTGGTGGTCGTCGTGGCGTTCGGGTCGGCGTAGTCGAACGACGGCAGCGAATCGCGCTCGGTCTGCTGCTCGGGTTCCTTGATGCCGTCCCAGACCAGGATCCGGTCGCCGATGCTGACCTTGCTCTGGAAGTAATCCGAAATATGCATCGGCAGGCGGACGCAGCCGTGCGATGCAGGCTCGAGCGGCACGTTCTCTGCACCGTGTACAGCGATGCCGAAGTTGAAGTAGACCGGGTTCCACATCCCGCCGAGCGGGCTCACGCGCTTACCTTCGACCTGGCGGCGGTACTTGAAGACACCACCCGGGGTCTTGGCCAGCGCACAGACCTGCTTGGTGACCGGCTCCTCAAGCTCGCGGCCTTGCGCATCGGTGTCGTAGGTGGCGGTTTCGCAGTACTCCTGCGGCTTGCCGTCAGCGGTCAGCTGGCCGGACGAAATGTGCGAGATAAGTGCCGGCTTGTCCTTGTGGAACACGATCAGCACCTGTTCGGGCAGGTACACCTCGGTGTGATCGGCCTGACCGTTGGTCGAACGGCGTGGTGTGATCGTGACATCGCGGCGCAGGGTTTCCCAGGATTCGGGTGAGATCACGCCGGTCGCCTCGGCGCGCGGTGTCCCGAGCACAAGCTTCTCGAATGCCCAGACCGCTTGCGTGGTCAGTAGGCCATAGATGCCGTCGGCAGGGCCCGGGTCGAACCCCAGGCCCACGAGCCGTTCCTGCAACATCTTGACGTCGTCGCCCGCGAGCCCCTGACGGAGCGTGCGGCCGACGGCTGGCAGGTCAGGTGTCGCGTCAGGCGCTTGAGTGACAGGAGCTGGATAGGTGGTCGTCGTCTGACCGTCAACCAGCAAGGGCACAAATGCGTCGTTCGGCGCAACTGCCTGCGAGGTCGGCGACGAATCGCCTTGACCCCCGAAGAACCCAATTCCCAAGATGCCGGCAATCAACGCAACAGCGATCATCAGCGGCAAACGGTTCGTCGCTTCAACGCGCTGCGACGCGCGACGCTTGGGGGTTCGATGTGTTGATCGGGGGGTCATGAGACGATTCGCAGCAGAAGGACGTCGGGCAGGAAAACCGTAATGCCTACTCAACGGAAATATGGGTCAGTCAGACCGGTCGAATCAGGCGACAGTTACGTCGAATGCTTCGGGGCCGTTCTTGCCGTCACGCACATCAAACGAGACGCGCTGGTTGTTGTCGAGGGTCAAAAAGTCGCGGTCGGCGCCTTCTGAGCGGTTCCCGTCGTTGCGACGGCTCGCACCCTTCACGATGTTCGAGAAGTGGACGAACAGGTCCTTGCCACCGGCATCGGGAACGATGAAGCCATAACCACGGCCGCCGTTGAAGAATTTTACAGTGCCATCACCGATCGACATGTCGGGAGCCGGCAAATCGGCCTGCTCGGGGCGTTCGGTCTCGAAGCGGTCGTCGCGCTTGCGCTCGCGCTTTGCTGCGACCTTGGACTCAGGCTGGCGGTCGTCGCTCGATCCTCGATCGTCACGTAACGGACGCTCTTTGCGAGCCGCCGGGGCCTCTTCGCGACGCATGGAAATCGGCGGGTCGATCAGCAGATCGACGTCGGGGCCGGTCACTGGCTCGTTGAGCCCGATCGCACGCTGCAGCTTGCTGGCGTCCTTCTTCTGGCCACCTTCGAGCAGCGAGACAACCGTGCCGGACTCACCAGCGCGGGCGGTACGGCCCGAACGGTGCACGTACGTGGAGTTCTCGGCCGGCGGGTCGTAGTGGATGACGCAGTTCACGCCGTTGACGTGGATACCGCGTGCAGCGACGTCGGTGGCAATCAGTGCAGCGGCCTTGCCTTGCTTAAATGCGGCAAGCGCACGATCGCGCTGGCCCTGGCTGCGGCCACCGTGGATTGGTTCGGCCTTCACGCCAAGTTTGTCGAGCTGCTTCGCAAGGCGATCGGCGCCGTGGCGGGTCCGGGTGAACACGATGGTCGAACCCATCTTGGTGATCACGTCGGCACACACCTGCTGGCGCTGTTCGCGCTGGACGAGCCAGAACTTGTGATCGGCGAGACTCATGTCGGGGCCCTTCGGACCCACTTCGTGCCGCACCGGGTTGTTCTGGAAGTCGGCAACGAGCTTGGCGACGGGGCCGTCGAGCGTGGCTGAGAACAGCAGCACTTGGCGGCGAGCTGCAGTCTGGCCGACAATGCGACGCACTGAGGGCAGAAAGCCCATGTCGGCCATCTGATCTGCTTCGTCGATCACGACCGTGCTGACGTCGGCCAAGTTGATGGCGCCCATCTGGATGAGGTCTTCAAGGCGGCCCGGGCAGGCGACGACGAGCTCAGTGCCGCGGTCGAGCGCCTTGCGCTGGTTGCCGTAGCCGACACCGCCGTAAATCGACGTAGCCCAGTGGCCTGCGGCCTGGCAGAACGGGCTGAGCTCAGCCATGATCTGCTCGGCGAGCTCGCGGGTCGGAGCGAGCACGAGTGCGACCGGGCGGCGGGCCTTGGCGTCACGCAGGCCAGCCACGAGCGGCAGGCCAAAGCCAAGGGTCTTGCCGGAGCCGGTCGGCGCACGGCCAGCAACGTCGCGACCGGACATCGCGTCGGGAATGACTGCTGCCTGGATCGGGAATGCGTCGTACTTGCCCTGGCTGTGCAGAAGTTTGACGATCGAGCTCGGCAAGCCGAGCTGGTCAAACGGGGTCGGTGTTGCTTCGTCGAGCGCACGTGGCGCGACGTAAGTCATAGTCATCGGGGATTCTCTCTTGTGTCAATTCTGTTAGTTACAGCGCTTGGCCGGAACAGAAGACACAATCCGAAAGCGCTCACCGATCGGAATTTCGATCGGAGCAGGCATCTATAGTAGCGCTCTCGGTGGCCAGTCGGGTGTGCGTCACGTCACGTCACGGCGCGGCTTCGCTCGCATCGTCCGCCATCGGCCACGATGGGGTCGTGCCCGCAACGTCGTCTCGCTCACCACTCTCCGGCATCAGGGTGCTTGACCTGACGCGCGTGCTGTCTGGCCCGCACTGCACGCGCATGCTGTGCGACCTCGGAGCCGACATCATTAAGATCGAACCGCCGGCAGGCGACCTCACTCGGTTCTCATCGCCGCGCCGCAACGGCCTGTCGAGCTATTTCGTCCAACAGAATACGGGCAAACGCAACTTGAGTATCGATCTCGGCAGTGCAGTCGGGTCGGCCTTGCTGCTCGACCTTGTCGAACACGCCGACGTACTGATCGAGAACTATCGGCCGGGCGTCATGGATCGGCTCGGCCTCGGCGCCGACATCGTCCACGGCCGCAACCCAAGGCTCATCTATGCGTCAATCTCCGGCTACGGGCAGACCGGCCCGTGGGTCCATCGCCGGGCCTACGCACCGGTGGTCGAAGCCGAGAGTGGCATCGTCGCGTCGCAGGGCAACGCGCGCGGCGGCGCCTACGCGAAAGATCCGCACAGCCACGCCGACGTTTACACCGGCATCGAGATGTGCACGGCAATCCTCGCCGCACTGTTCCAGCGCGAACACACCGGTACCGGCCAAACGATCGACGTGTCGATGGCCGAGACGATGCTGTACGTCAACGAACATCTGCACGACGCGCTGTGGACCGACGAGGTGAGCCCCGAAGTAATCCGAAGCTTCCGTCCTGGCGACTACCTCGTCATGCAGATCGGGTCCGGAGAGTCGTACATCGTCAGCGGCCATCCCGCAGAACGCGGCAGCTTCGATCTGTTCATCGCTGCGATGGGGCAACCTGAATTGGCCGACGACCCACGCTTCGTCACCGTGGCTGCCCGCGTCGAGCACTACGACGAACTGCGCTCACTGCTCCTCGAATTCGCCCTGACAATTCCTGACGCTGCGAGCTTCGAGCAGCACTTCGCCGATCACGGTCTCGCAACGGGTCAGGTTCGACAACCCGGCGCACTCGCTGACACCGAATGGGCCGTCGAGCGTTCGGCCACCGTGCATGTTGACGATCGCAACGGCGGAACCATCAACATCCCCAACGCACCGTGGAAGTTCAGCGGCGCACCCGACGTCGGCGTCAGCGGCATTCCGAAATACCGAGGCGAAGACAACCGCGAGGTCTTGGCCGAACTGCTCGGCCTCGACAGCGATGCGCTCGACCGACTCGAAGCTGATGGCGTGCTCTCCAGCCGTCTGCCGTCCCACTGATCTGCCGTCCCACTGATGGCCTCCCCCGACCTACCGTCCACCAACCACGACACGGATCACAGCACCGGTCACGCGCCTGATCGTTCCGTCGCCGAGCAGCTCGATGCCGCCGACGTGCTCGCTGAGTGGCGCGAACGGTTTGTACTTCGCAACCCAGGACTCATCTACCTCGACGGCAACTCGCTCGGAATGACGCCCATCGCAACGATCGACGCAATGCGCCGAGTCATCGAAGAACAATGGGCGGGCGACTTGATCACGAGTTGGTGGGAGAACGACTGGCTCGACCTGCCGCTCACGATCGGCAACGAGTTGGCCTCGTTGCTCGGTGCCGCTGAGGGAACCGTCGCAGTGCACGACTCCACGACCGTCGGCATCTTCCAGCTGCTGAACGTCGCACTCGACCTTCCCGCAGCCCGAGGGGGCCCACGGCCACCGGTACTCGCCTTCGCCCCGAGCGAGTTCCCGACCGATCGGTACGCAGCGGAAGGCGTGGCTCGGCTCCGCAACGGTGCAGTGCGTTCCGGGCTCGACAACCTCGACGGCGTCGGCGTCGTCATTCGTTCGATGGTCGATTACCGCAGCGCCGAAATCTGCGACGTCGCAGCGGAGACGAAACGGGCCAACGATGCCGGCGCGATCACCGTGTGGGATCTGTCGCACGCGGTTGGTGTGCTCGATCTCGATCTGCCAGCACTCGATGTTGACCTGGCCGTCGGCTGCACCTACAAGTTCCTCAACGGCGGCCCCGGAGCACCGGGGTTCACCTACGTCGCGCCGCACCTCCATCACGACATAACCCAACCGATCTGGGGTTGGTTTGGTCAGACCGACCAGTTCGCAATGGACAACGCATTCGACCCGAGGCCCGGTATCGGACGCCTACTCCACGGGACCCCCGGCATACTCGGCCTCACTGCTGCACGGAGCGGCATCGCCACGACAATCGAGGCAGGCATCGGGGCAATCGCTGCGAAGGCGCAAGCAATCACGCAGTATGGGATCGCGGTTGCCGACGCCTTGGGCCTGACAGTCGCCTCGCCAAGAGACGCCGCTCGGCGCGGCGGACACGTGGCCATTCGCCACACCGATGCCGTCCGCATCCACCGCGAACTCGAAGCTCGTGGGGTCATTGTCGATCAGCGCGATCCAGACATTCTGCGGCTTGGCATGTCTCCGCTCACGACGCGCTTCGTTGACGTGCATGACGCTCTCCTGCATCTCGCTGAGCTCGCCGAAATGACCGCTGGAGACGGCACAACCGCCTCCTGATCGGGCATGCTGGCGAGATGAGCGTCGTCAAGATCAATGCCATCACCATTCCCGAGGGCATGGGCCCGCAGCTCGAAGGCCGGTTCGCCGGTCGAGCCAAGATGGTCGAGGCATTCGAAGGTTTCGAAGACTTCCAACTGCTGCGGCCAACCCCCGACCAGGAAAGCGGTGAAAACCGCTACTTCGTGTACACCCGCTGGGCATCTGAGGAGAACTTCCAGGCATGGATGGACAGCCAAGACTTTGCGAAGGGTCACGGCACCGGTCAGGCCGACGGCAACACCACACCTGACGGCGAGCAGGCCCGCAAGCCAGTCGCCCAAGGCGCCGAACTCATGTCGTTCACCGTCGTCGAACACGTCGTCAAAGGGGCGTAATTGATAATTTGAGGCTCGACGGCCACCGGGCCTCCAGTAGCATCTCATTCTCGTGGCACTGATCGTTCAGAAATATGGCGGCACGTCGGTTGCCGATCCTGATCGCATTCGTGCGGTCGCCGAAAACGTTGCGCTCACCAAGCGCCGAGGCAACGACGTCGTCGTGGTCGTCTCGGCGATGGGCAAAGCAACCGACCACCTGATCGCACTCGCCAACTCGGTCTCAAAGAACCAGTCGGGTCGCGAAATGGACATGCTCCTGACCACGGGCGAACGCCAAACCGCAGCACTGCTCTCCATGGCTCTCGCTGATCGTGGTATCGACGCTGTCAGCTACACGGGCAGCCAAGTTGGCATCATCACCGATACCGCGCATCGCAAGGCCAAAATCATCGAAGTCAGGGGCGACCGCGTTCGTGCCGCGATCGCCGAGGGGAAGGTGGCGGTCATCGCTGGCTTCCAGGGCGTCAGCACCGACAAGGAAATCACCACGATGGGTCGTGGCGCCTCCGACCTCACCGCTTCTGCACTCGCTCAGGCACTCGGCGCCGACGCATGCGAGATCTACACCGATGTCACCGGCGTGTTCACCGCCGACCCGCGCATCGTGCCCCAGGCTCGCAAGCTCGCCAAAGTGCACTTCGACGAAATGCTCGAAATGGCCGGCGCCGGCTCCAAGGTGCTCGCCATGCGATCGGTCGAATTCGCACGCAATCACGACGTCCCACTTCATGTGCGTTCTGCTTTCACTTGGGAGCAGGGAACACTGGTCAGCAACGAGGAGCCCTCAGTGGAAGATCCCATCATCTCCGGTGTCGTCACCGACATGACCGAAGCCAAAATCACCGTACTTGGCGTGCCCGATCAGCCCGGCGTGTCTGCTGCGTTGTTCGAGCCGCTCGCCGAAGCGAACGTCAACGTCGACATGATCGTGCAAAACACGTCGACCGAAGGCACGACTGACATCAGCTTCACGATGCCGATGGCCGACTTGGCAGAGGCCAAATCGATTGTGCAAAAGGTCGCCGAACAGATCGGCGCCACCAAGGTCACCCACGACGACGACATCGCCAAGGTGTCACTCGTCGGTGCCGGCATGAAGTCGTCTCCGGGCGTCGCGGCGAAAATGTTTCGCGTGCTCGCCGACGAGGGCGTCAACATTCAGATGATCTCCACGTCGACGATTCGGGTATCAATCATCATCCCGTCGGCCGACATGGAACGAGCAGCGATCGCCCTGCACACCGCATTCGGTCTCGACTCCGGCGCCGATTACAGCGCACCCCTGCCCGAACGCAAATAGTTACGCATGGGGTCAGGCCCCTTTCGCAACTATTCGGTCGGAGCGAGCGACCCGCCGAAGATCTGCCAGGCAAGCACCGACTTCGCCACAAGGCTCAGCACGAGATAGGTCTTCTCACCGAAGATGTAGCTGGTCCACTTGCCAATCTTGCGGTACTGCAGCCACTGGTTGAGACCGAAGCTGAAAAAGAAGATCGACTGCGCAACGATGATTCCGTAGACGAACCCCGGCACCTCGTCGGCACGTACCGTATTGAAAGCAATGCCTGCCCACGGGGCGAGCCCAGCAAACGTTCCGAACCAGAACGGCAGCATCGTCGTCTCGGTGCGGCTCGGCGGGTTGAACTTCTCCTGCAGCCAACCGAACAGAATCATCGAGACGTTGGCGCCGATGATGGCAAAGACAGCAGTCATCTCGGTAATGCCCGAGTACGAGGCGATCAGGACGACCATGAGCGTCGCGCTCATCGAATACTCGACCCAGCGGAACCGATTGATGCCGCGGCGTAGGTCGGCCTCGTATGGCTGCTTCGCCACCGTTGCCGTCAGCAGGTGGTCAAACGCAGCGAGTGCGAGGAATACCGCGACCGCAATGCCAATCGGTAGGTCGAAGATGCCTTCGCCCTGCGGCACCCGCGTCCCGGGCGGCCCGTCTGGAGTGGCAGAGGTGAAGGTGATTGCGAAATCGCCAGCGAGCACCAGAATGATCGCGGCCTGCGCTGCGTGCAGCAGCGTGAGGCCGAGATTCCACTTGCGCAGATTTGAGAACTGGCTGTCAGAAATATCGATCACAGTTTCGATTATTCCCGCTCGACGTCACCATCAAACCATTGTGCTCACTATCTATCGAACCGTGGCAATAACCCAGTAGTGATGTGGGTTGACGCCGATAAAACTCTGCGTGATCGCTCCACGCCCGGCGAAGTTCGACTTCGGATTGCGCCAGACCTCGACGCTACTGAACAGCGGGGCGAGTGGGCCGATGATTTCGTCAGGGTTCAGCCGGTTGGCCTGCCATCCAATACGCGCAATGATGCGCTTCTGTGACAGCCAGTCGCCGAGCTTTGGCACGCTGAACAATCCGCGCACCACCTTGCTCATCGGAATTAACACGGCATCGCCACGCCCGCGGGCCCGGTAATTCAGAACGACCTTGCCGCCAGGCTTGGTGATCCGAACGGCTTCCGAAGTGAGCTCGAGTGCATCGTCAGGATCACAGTGCTGGAACGTGATGTAGCTGAAGGTGATGTCGGCCGAGTTCGGCGGCAGATCAAGCGTTTTGCCGTCGGTGACGCGGCTGGTGCGCAGACGGTCGACCTTGCCGAAGCGGCCGACGGTCTCGAAGCACCGTTCGAGGAATCCGGCGTCGAGGTCGCACGCCGTGACATGGCCGACCTCGCGGGTAAATGCGCAAGTCATCCGGCCGATGCCGCAGCCGATCTCAACGAGACTCTGCTTGTCGAGGTCGGGCGAACGAAGGCCGAAGACCGTCAGGTACGACCCGACTTCGGCGTCACCGGTGGCCACGAACTCTTCGAGTGTGAGGCCGGGACCTTTCTGGTTGTTGAAGACCCATCCAGTACTCCGCACGACGTCGTCACCGCTCACCTGCCGCTCAGAGACCAGGCCAGCGGCCCTCCAGGGAACGAGTCGCGGTCGACGAGCCATCCACGTGATTGTGCCAGAACCATCGACGATTCTCCACCTTGCTCTGTCGCTACGACTCAGCTTCTGCCAATGAAGGCCACCAGCAGCGGCGCATTCGTCACCAGAAACTGTCGCGAAACCAGGCGGGGCGAGCGGATGGCCGGCCGTTAGGCTTTTCGCTATGCGCGTTGGAGTGGTCGGAGCAACAGGTCAAGTTGGCAGCGTCATGCGACGCCTGCTCGAAGAGCGAAACTTCCCGGTCACCGAGATGCGGTATTTTGCGTCGGCCCGGTCCGCTGGCACCACGCTGCCGTGGAAGGGCGAGGAGATCGTCGTCGAAGATGCCGAGATCGCTGACCCCTCAGGCCTCGACATCGCACTCTTTTCCGCAGGCGCCGCGTCGTCTCGCGCCTACGCCGACAAGTTCACTGCGGCCGGCGTGATCGTCATCGACAACTCGTCGGCATTCCGTATGGACCCCGACGTTCCGCTGATCGTTCCCGAAGTCAACGGACACCTAGCCCACAACCCGCCCAAGGGCATCATCGCCAACCCCAACTGCACCACGATGGCCGCCATGCCGGTCCTCAAGCCACTGCACGACGAGGCGGGCCTGACGCGCATCATCGCCGCCACCTACCAGGCCACTTCCGGTTCCGGACTCGCTGGCGTTGACGAGCTCGCAAAGCAGGTCGCCGAAGCCGGCGGCAACGGCGCAGCACTCACACATGACGGTTCCGCCATCGCCTTCTCGGCGCCTGAGAAATTTGCGCGCACGATCGCGTTCAACGCCGTGCCACTGTGCGGCTCGATCGTCGACGATGGCCGGTTCGAAACCGACGAAGAGCAGAAGCTGCGCAATGAGTCGCGCAAAATCCTCGACATTCCGAACCTCCTCGTATCTGGCACGTGCGTGCGCGTTCCGGTATTCACCGGGCATTCGCTGTCGCTCAACCTCGAGTTCGCCAACCCCATCTCGGTTGAGCGCGCCTACGAACTCCTTGCCGAGGCCCCTGGCGTTGAGGTGACCGACATCCCGAACCCGCTGCAAGCTGCCGGTGCCG
>NZ_JBDNIJ010000128.1:0-7152 GCF_041688325.1 Ilumatobacter sp. | reverse complement strand
GTGTCAGGCAGTGTCAGGCAGTGTCAGGCAGTGTCAGGCGAGGTGACAGGCGACGTCGCGGCCAGGCGCGATCGTGCGGACCAGAGGTGCTTCGATACGGCAGCGGTCGATCACGTCGGGGCACCGCGTCGAGAAGGCGCAACCGGGCGGCGGTGACTGGGGACTCGGCACTTCGCCCACGAGCGGGATGCGCTGTCGCGTCGCTTCGATCCCGGGCACGGGGATCGGCACTGCGGACAGCAACGCCCGCGTGTACGGGTGATTCGGACGCGCGAACAACTCGTCTACGGGGCCCGACTCGACGATATGGCCGAGGTACATCACCGCCACTCGGTGCGCAATGTGCTCGACCATCGACAAATCGTGGGCGATGAAGACGTACGCCAGGCCGAACTGCTGCTGCAGCTCGACGAGCAGGTTCACGATCTGGGCCTGGATCGACACGTCGAGCGCCGAGATCGGCTCGTCGCAAACGATCAGCTCTGGTTGGAGTGAGAGTGCACGGGCAATGTTGATGCGTTGACGCTGACCGCCAGAGAACTCGTGTGGGAAACGCTCGAGTGCCGTCGATCTGAGACCGACGAGGTCGAGAAGCTTGAGGACACGCGATTGCGCGTCTCGGCGTGAGACACCCTGGTGCACAATCATCGGCTCGGCAATGATGCGTCCGACGTCGTGGCGCGGGTTCAACGACGCGTACGAATCCTGGAAGATCATCTGCATGCGGGGTCGCAAGCGCCGCAGCGGCTCCTCGGCGAGTGCGGTCAGCTCGGTGTCGCCGAGCCAAACCCTGCCACGTGTGGGTGCGATCAGCCGGAGTACGGCGCGGCCCGTCGTCGACTTGCCGCACCCGCTCTCGCCGACCACTCCGAGCGTCTCGCCAGCGGCGACCGTGAAGCTGACGCCATCGACTGCCTTGATCGGTGCGGAGCGGCGGCCGGCGCCAGGAAAATGCACGGCGAGGTCCTCGACCGTGAGTATCGGAACACGATCATTCTGCTCAACGTCGGTCATCGTGGGACCCATTCCCGTTCGCATTCCCATTCCCATTCGCGTCGGCATCGTAGAAGCATGCGACGGACCGGCCCGCCGCAGGAGATCGATCCGGAGGGACCTGCGCCCAGCACGGTTCGAAGGCATGCGGGCAGCGCGGCGCGAACGCACAGTGCGACGGATATGTCTCGAGGTCAGGGGGCATGCCCGGGATGCTGGCGAGCGTCGTTGATCGCGCGCCGAGCCGTGGCACAGCGCCGAGCAGCCCAACGCTGTATGGATGGAGCGGCTGTCCGTACAGGCCGACAACGGGCGCCGACTCGACCAGTCGCCCGGCGTACATCACCGCGACGCGGTCGGCGAGCCCGGCCACCACGCCGAGATCATGGGTGATCCAGATGACGGCGAGACCGAACTCCTTCTGGAGGTCCCGGACCAGGTCGACGATCTGGGCCTGGACGGTGACGTCGAGCGCAGTGGTGGGTTCGTCGGCGATCAGCAGGCGGGGTTCGCAGCTGATTGCAACGGCGATCATCACGCGTTGGCGCATGCCACCAGAGAGCTGGTGGGGGTAAGAGTCGAGCCGCTTGTCGGCATCGGGTATGCCGACTCGGTCGAGCAGGAAGGCAGCGTGGCGCCGTGCGGAGCGTTTGGTCATCGAGAGGTGGTGCCGCAGCATCTCGGTGAGCTGAACGCCGATCGTGACGGTGGGGTTGAGTGACGTCTGCGGATCCTGCGCGACGTAGCCGATCTCGCGGCCGCGGATGGCGTGCTTGCGATGCACCCGCCGGTCGAGCAGGTCGACCTCCCCCGACCTCGCAACGTACGTGGCGCTCACGCCGTTGATGACGGCCGGCGGTTCGGCGAGGAGGCGCAGGAGAGCGAGCATCGTGACCGACTTGCCGCTGCCGCTCTCGCCGACGAGTGCGATCGTCTCGCCTGCAGCGACGTCGAACGACACGCCGTTCACGGCATGCACCGTCGCATCGGGCGTTTCGAAATGAACCTGCAGGCCGTCGACGCGCAACAGGGGTGCGTTCATCGCTTGACCCGGCGTGATCGCGGGTCGAGCGCATCGCGCGACCAGTCTCCGAGCAGGTTGAGGCCCATGCCGGCGATCACGATCGCAACACCGGGCGCGATCGAAATCCACGGATACACCTCGAGTGCCCCGCGTCCAGCGTTGATCATGTTGCCCCAACTGGGCGTGCTCGGCGGCACCGACAGCCCGAGAAAACCGAGGCCTGCTTCGTACAGGATCATCGACGACATTTCGAACGTTGCCAACGTGCCGATCGGCCCGACGAGGTTCGGCACAAGGTGCGACCATAAAATTCGCCAGCGCGGCACGCCGACGCCGCGTGCCGCTTCGACGAACGTACTTTCCTTGAGTTTGAGGACCTCGCCTCGTGTGACGCGTACGAAGATCGGGATGTCGGTGAACCCGAAGATGAGGATCACGTTGACCAGGCTCGTGCCCACCACCGCTGCGATCACCACAACCAGCAGGATGTACGGCACCGACAGCAGGAGGTCGTTGCCGCCGACGATGATGCGGTCGATGCGACCACCCCTGTACCCGGCGATCAGGCCGAGGAGCATGCCGAGCGTGGCCGCGATCAGTACGCCACCGACTGCGACGGTGAGCGACACCCGCGAGCCGTAGATCAGTCGACTCAGGATGTCGCGTCCAAGGGCGTCAGTGCCGACGAGGAACTTCGTCGAGCCGTCCGTCATCCAGAATGGCGGAGTGTTGGCGTCACGCAGACTCTGTTTGAGCGGATCCTGCGGCGCGAACAACGGCGCGAACACGGCGAGCAGAATGAGCAGGATGAAGATGCTCGCACCAACAAAGCCACCGGGTGAGCGCAGCAGCGGTCGCAACTTGGCAAGGGGGGAGCGCCGGAGTGGCCCGGCAAACGGTTCGTCGTCACGGTGCTCCACCAACTGGCCAACGGTCATCGCCCCGCTCCCAGTCGAATGCGAGGATCGGCCAGTTTGTAGAGCACGTCGGCGAGTAATGAGAACACGATCGTGATCAGACCACCGAGGAAGGCAAGGCCCTGGACCAATGGGAAGTCGCGGTTGCCGACCGCCTCGGCTAGCAGTCCGCCGGCGCCGGGCCACGAGAAGACCGCCTCGATATAGAGGGAACCGCTCAAGAGCGCTCCGACCTGCAGGCTGAGGATGCTGATCAGCGGGATCATCGCGTTCTTCAGGATGTAGCGGCGGTAGATCAACCGCGAGGGGATGCCTTTGCTACGTGCGATTCGGACATAGTCCTCACCGGCGATCTCCAACACCGACGACCGCGTGAACCGCAGCAACTGCGCCATCGGGAAGAGACACAACGCGAACGCGGGCAGGATGATCGACTGGTTGGGCACGTCGAACGGACCAAGCTGGAACGTCTCGCGTCCGAATGGGGGGAACCAATCGAGTTTCACGGCAAACACGAGAATGAGCACGAGCGCGAGCCAGAAATCAGGGATTGTCTGTCCGAGCAGTGCGAGTCCACGAGCGCTGCCGTCGATGCCCCGACGAGGCTTCATGCCGGCGAGCACTCCGAGTGGGATGCCAATCATCGTCGAAAACACGACGGCGACCGCGCCAAGCTCGAGCGTGGCGGGCATTCGGGCGAAGATGATGTCGCGGACGGGCTGCTTGTACCGGATTGACGATCCGAAGTCGAGTTGCACCGCGTCGCGGACGAAATTGCCGAACTGGACCACCACTGGGCGGTCAAAGCCGTATGCATCGCGTATCGCGTCCCGCTGTTCGGGGGTCGCGTCACGGGGCGCCAGCAGGTTGGTCGGATCGCCCGAGAGGCGCAGCAACACGAAGACGATGATCAGCAGGCCGATCAACATCACCACCGATTGACCCAGGCGGTGCAGCAGATACCTTCGCATCGGTTGCCGCTATTGCTGCCCGCTCGTCAGCCCGTGACCGACGAGTACCACAACACGAAGTCCTCGGCGTTACGCGGTCGGTAGTCGACTACCCGGTCGCTGGTGGCCTCGATCGTGATCGGCTGGTAGAGATAGATGAACGGCGGATCGTCGTGCAATTGCAGTTGGATGTCGGTGAACACCTGCGCCCTGGCGGTGTCGTCGAGCGTCGTCAGTACCTTGGCGAGTAAATCGTCGATCATTGGGTCGGACCACGACGAATAGCTGGCGTCGTCGCCGCCCAGCGCGCCAAACAGGCGGTCATAGGCGCTCGGCTCGTTGCTGTTGGCCGACCAACTGTCGCCGAACATCGGCGGTAGCTGCTTGGTCGATTCGAGATCCCAGAACGACCCAGACTCCATGACGTCGAGCTGCGCATTGATCCCGACCTCGCCGAGCTGCGCCGCAACCGCCTCGCACACCTCGCTGAAGTTGGTGTACGCGTCGGACGGACATGCCATGCCGATCGAGAAGCCGTCGCCGAAACCGGCTTCGGCGAGCAGGTCTTTCGCCTTCTGTGGGTCATACGCGTACGGCTCGACTGCGTCGTCGTAGCCGACGTCGCCCGAAACAAGTAGTGCGGTTGGGACAGCACCCTTGCCCTCGAACAACGCGTCGATGATGCCCTGCTTGTCGACGGCGTAGTTCATTGCCTGCCGGACGAGCACGTTTTCGGTCGGCTGCCCGACGCCAGAGGTGAGGTTGTTGAACGCGATGTAGTACACGCGGTTGTTTGAGTACTCCACGAGTTCAACCCCAGGCGCACCGTCGAGTGAGATCGCGTCGGTGGGGCTGAGCCGGTTGACGATATCGACGTCGCCGGTGCGGATCGCTGCAGCGCGCGTGGACGACTCGGTGATCGGCCGGAACACGACGCGATCGAGTAACGGGTATCCCTCGCGCCAGTAGTCATCGAATCTCTCCAACACGATGCGATCGCCCTGGACCCATTCGACGAGCTTGAACGCCCCGGTGCCGACTGGCGCCTTGGCGAAGCCCTCGAACCCGACTTCGGTGTAGTACTCGGGCGGCAACATCGGCCACTGGCCAACCTGCACGAGGAACAAGGCGTTCGGCTCGGGTGCCTCGATTTCGATGGTGTAGGAGTCGACGACCCGCACGTCTGACGCCAGCTCGAACTGGTCGAAGTAAGCGTTCTCGGGGTTCTTGCCGGCTTCCCATGTGAACTTGACCGCGTCGGCGTTGAACTCCTCGCCATTGTGGAACGTCACGCCCTGGCGGAGCGTGAACGTGTACACGTTGCCGTCGTCGGATACCGTCCACGATTCGGCGAGGGCCGGCTCGATCTCGCCGTCGTCGTTGATCCAGATCAGTGAATCGAACATCTGGTTGGCAACGTTGCCCTCGACGACCGACGGTGCGTTGATCGGGTCGATCGCCGCTGGCTGGGTGGCCAAAGCGATCACGAGCTCGCCGCCGGTCCCGCTGCGTGGTTCGTTCGCCGCCGTCTCGGTTGGGTCGGTCGTCCCCGTGTCGCCCGTATCGTCAGACTTAGCCGTTGTTGCTGCGGTGGGCTCAGTCGTCGCGTTGGGCGATGCGACCGGGTCGCCATCGCTGCCGCACGAGGCGAGCACGAGGCTCGCCGCTGTCAGCATGACGAAGCAACGCTTCGATCCGGGTCGGCGTACGGTCATCATCGGTCTCCCTGATTGGATGGATCAAGCACGCCGCTTGATCGTTGGCGCAACCTTAGACCTCTCCAGAACTTCCTGTCCAGGTGTAGAGGTGAGAGGTCCGCCGTGAGGTGGGCCAGGTGGTGGAACCTGTGGTTCCTACCAAAGACCCACGAAGGGACCACCACCGTGACCTCAGATCAGATTGTGTACCAACAACGCGTCCGCATCTTGGACCATGCACGAAAATCCGGCAACGTTGCTGCGACGTGTCGCACGTTCGGGATCAGCCCCAAGACGTTTTACAAGTGGCGTAACACGGCCGCGAAGTACGGCCTTTCAGCCCTACAGCCCAAGACAAGACGGCCCCCGGCAATGCCAAACGCGACACCGACCCACGTTGTCGAGCTGTTGCTGACTTTCGCGATCACGATGCCGACGTTGGGGTGCCGGCAGTACGCGGACCGGCTCTTCGATCAGGGTTTCACGATCGGTAAATCAACAGTGCAGAACCTGTTGATCAAGCATGGTCTCGGCCGCCGCCATCAGCGCCTTGCACGCGCTGCTGCGATCACCGCGCTCACCACTGGACTCATCACGGAGGTGGCGGTCGAAGACGACCCGTTCGGGTTTTGCCATTGGTCCGGCAAGCCTGGGGGTCTTGTCGCGGTTGACTCGTTCTACATCGGGAACCTGAAAGGCGTTGGCAAGGTGTATCAACTCACCGCTGTTGACACTCGGACACGTTGGGCAATGGTGTGGCTTGTTCACGGCACTGTCAACAAGGCGGTGTCGGTCGCGTTCTTCGAGCGGATCTACAAGACGTGGGCCAAGATGGGTTTCCCGATCGAGGCGATCGTCGCGGACAACGGACCCGAATACAAAGCCACCAAGTTTGCTGACGCAGTCGCTGCCAAAAATGTGCAACGAGTGTTCATTCCGCCGCGTTCACCGAACCACAACGCGGTGGTCGAACGGTTCCAAGGAACCATGTTGCAGGAATGCTGGCGCCCGGCGTTTCACCGGCTCTGCTTCAACAATGTCCGCCAGTTGCAACGCGAAGCCGATGCCTGGTGCCACACCTACAACCATCAACGCCGCAACCACGGCGACTACATGAACAGCCGACGCCCCATCGACCTGCTCGAACTATCCTCATGACAACCCGAACCACAGACCACCACCGTCACCCCAACCTCTGGACAGGAAGCTCCAGAACGGGTCCTGAACAGATCGCCGAGTTGAGCTGGCGCTGTTGCGTTGCACCTACCGTTGGGTCGTCACGGGATCAACGTCGATGCCGCGTTCGGCAAGGAGTTCTGCCAGGTCGCGGTACGACATAGCAGGACGCGCAGGTGCACTGTTGCGTTGGCAGGTTGGGTGCGGGTCGTCGCGTGCCCGGGTGATTCGTCGTCGCTGTCGCGTTGGCAGGTTGGGTGCGGGTCGTCGCGTGCTTGAGTGATTCGTCGTCGCTGTCGCCGCTCTACTTCTCCGCCGTTTGCGGGCTTCCGGTTCCCGCCCGACGTGGTGTTGCTGGCGGTCCGCTGGTATCTCCGCTACGGCTTGTCCTACCG
>NZ_JBDNIJ010000127.1:0-32145 GCF_041688325.1 Ilumatobacter sp. | reverse complement strand
TCCAAATGTGTAACCAAATGGCCACCGACTGACAAAGTAACAGGTCGTCGACTCTGTGCCCCAGACCGACAGACGTCATCAGGTAGCGGTCAATGGTGCTGCTGACCTCGTTCCCACTGTTTGATTGTCCGCTGCTGTAGCCAGCTGTTCGGGCTCGTCAGGTCAGCCGAGCCCGAGGACCTCGGGCAACCACACGTCGAGGCGTTCGGTCATGACGCCGTCGCTTTTTGCGAGGAGATGGCCGTCGCCCGCCAGCATGACCACGTCTCCATGGCCCGCAATTGCCTGCACCATGTGGCTCGACTCTGCCGGGAGAATCTCGTCGCGGTCGCCGTGGAAGAGCAACAGCGGTCGGTCACCCAGCGCCGCAGCCACCTCGCACCCAGCCGACTGCGTCGCGAACGTGACAACTCCGGCGACCGAACCGGCCATCACCACAGCCGCTCGAATCGCGACCGCCCCGCCAAACGAGTGTCCCATCACG
The DNA here is from genome assembly GCF_041688325.1 of Ilumatobacter sp. Lineage (GTDB taxonomy): Bacteria > Actinomycetota > Acidimicrobiia > Acidimicrobiales > Ilumatobacteraceae > Ilumatobacter_A. Next base: position 31,661 of record NZ_JBDNIJ010000127.1, on the reverse strand, counting down.
ACGACACGTTCAGCGCCAGCGTCGCGTGCCCATTCGACGCCACACGCCAGATCGTGCGCACACAGATCCAAGTTGTTCGGTTCCCGATACCCGACGCGCAGCACCCGAACGCCGCGCCCGGCCCAACGATCACCCCACTGCTGGTACAGCCCGTGGCCAGGCCCAAGCAGACCGCCCATAGCCCCACCACACATCACGAGCGCCGCAGGCACTGGAGCGCTCGGTTCATGCCAGAGCACAGTGAGCAGGCCTCGCGATGTGTACACCTCGCGATGCCGCAACGACTCGGTGATCGCTACCTCGCTCGTCGCCAATGGGCGGAGCGCTCCGAGTGCTGTCGGGCCAACGGGATCAGACGGCGATGGGCCAGTGTTTTCCGACATTGTCGGAGTCTCGCGTGCAGTCGCGAACAACGACGACACGAAATGTGTCGTCCGTCACGCGACGGGCAGGGGCGGGCCACTAGCGTTGATATCAAGATGACAACACCGCCTTCCGACCTGGCCGCGCACAGCGCCCCTGGCCAAAGTACAGCTGTCGATCTTCGGGACCCCATCGACCTCGCTCACGCGCTCCGCATCGGCAAAGCCTGGACCGAACTCCGCCGCGGCGCAGGCGCCGCGGCCCTCCGTGATTACTACTTCGGAAAAGACGACCCACTCGAACAGGGCCAAATGGATGCGCTCGACCTCCTCACTCGGCGAGACCGCACGATGAAGGGCCTGGCAGACCGCCTCCGCATCGATCCATCGACCGCCACCCGCGCCGTGCAACGCATCGTCAACGACGGCCTCGCCGAGCGATTCCCCTCACCGCGCGACGGTCGCGTCGTCATGGTGCGCGCCACCGAAGAAGGCCGTCGCCGTCACGCCGAAGCCGTCGATCGACGGGCGACAGCACTGATCAACATTGTGCAGTCGTTCGACCACGACGAACTCGCAACCCTGGCAAGCATGCTGGAACGGCTTTCCGATGCAGTCCACAATGTGGCCACCGCACTCGAGCACGAAGCCGACTGCCTCGACTGAAAGACCGCAGCATGCCCCGGCGCCCCACGCGCCCAAACCGCTAAGGTCCGCCGCAATGGCTGACCAGGCAGTGTTCGCAGATCAGGCAATGCAATACGCGCCGCAGTTGTACTCGGCCGCGATGCGCATGACCCGAAACAAAGCGGACGCAGAAGATCTCGTACAAGAGGCCTACCTCAAGGGCTTCCGCAGTTTCCACACCTTCACCGATGGCACGAACCTCCGTGCCTGGTTGTTCCGCATCCTCACCAATACGTACATCAACAAGTACCGAGCGAAACAGCGGCGCCCCGACGAGTCAGATCTTGGCGATATCGAGGACCTCTACCTCTACAAACGTCTCGGTACCTTCGAAGACGCTTCGATCGGCCGTTCTGCCGAAGAGTCGCTCATGGAAATGCTTCCGGACGACGAGGTCAAACAGGCACTCGAAGGGCTCCCAGACAACTTCCGGTTGCCGGTAATTCTCGCCGATGTCGAAGGTTTTGCCTACAAAGAGATCGCTGAAATGCTCGACATCCCGATCGGAACTGTGATGTCGCGACTCCATCGGGGAAGAAAGGCGATGCAGAAAGCGTTGCACACTTACGCACTCGAACGTGGGCTCGCTGACCCCCCGCCCGAACCCACCGACTCGAACACAGAAGGGCAGGAGAACTGATGGACGCATGTGACACCCCCGATTGCAATCAGACGCTCAAAGAGCTCGACTTGTTCCTCGACTCCGAGCTGTCTGACGCAGCGCACGAAACGATCCGTCATCACCTCGACGCATGCCCCGACTGCCTCAGCGCCTTCGATTTCCACGCCGAACTGAAGCAAGTCATCCAGAAAAAGTGCCAGGAAAACGAGATGCCAGCCGACCTGCTGTCGCGGATCGAGAAGTGCTTCGACACCGACTTCGACGGTGACGGCGTCATCGGCTGAAGGCCCAACACGCCATGACCGTGCCGTTCGCGACACGATCGCGAGGTGGAATCGACCGACGCCCTCATCCTCCTCATCGCGCTCGCGTCGACGTGGGCGATGACCGGACTGATTTGGACGATCCAGGTCGTCCACTATCCGATCTTTGATGCGATCGAACGCGGTGCCGACAGTGAGCTCTGGCGTCGATTCGCACAGCGTCACACGGCCACGATCAGCTACGTCGTCGGGCCGTTCATGTTTGCCGAAGGCGCCACCGGTATCTGGATCGTGGCGTCACCTCCGGCCGGAATCAGCCGGGCGCTCCCACTGGTTGCACTTGTCCTGATGGGCGTCGCCTATGGCGTAACCGCCCTCGTGTCGGCGCCGCTTCACGGCCAGCTTGCACCTCGCTTCGACAGCGCACTCCACGCGCGGCTGGTCCGCACCAACTGGGTGAGAGCCACAGCCTGGACTCTGCGGGCCATCGTGTTGTGTGTCATCACATACGCCGCGACCACCTGACCGCGGCGCCGTTGACCAATCGAGGGAAGTCGCGAGAAGTGCCCTCGGGAATGCGCTGTCGCCGTCGATCGCTCGCTAACCTGGCGGAATGCTCGCAGCCGAGGTTTGGCACTGGTGGATCGGCGTTGCCTTAACTGGCGTCGCACTTTTTTTGGGTGTTGGCCTCATCGGCGTGTACCTCAAGACGGTCTCGTCGCAGAAGTATCCCGGCGGTAAACGTCGCCGCCAGAACGACCTCTGACCCCGCCCCAATGCCCGGCGACCGTGGCTTCCTGCCGGTCGACCCACTGGTCCCCGAACTCCTCGCCCGTTGCGATTTTCCGCCAGCTGGAACCACTGTCACCTGCGCTCTCTCCGGCGGCCCAGACTCATCCGCGTTGACCGCCCTCGCTGTCGCCGCCGGGCTCATCGTCAACGCTGTCCATGTCGACCATGGTCTCCGCGCGCATTCGTCTGACGATGCTGACGCGGCCCAGTCGATCGCCGCCGACCTCGGCATCTCCTGCCGTGTCGTTCGCGTCGACCTGTCCGACGGGCCGAACCTCGAAGCCCGCGCCCGCGCGGCCCGCCGCGCCGCAATCGGCGCCGCAGCCCTCACCGGCCACACCGCCGACGACCAAGCCGAAACGGTGCTGCTCGCGCTTTTTCGCGGGAGCGGCGCCACCGGCCTCGCTGGAATTCGCCACGGACCGACCAAGCCGATCATCCGACTTCGCCGAGCAGACACCCACGGGCTCTGCAAGCAACTCGGCCTCTCGATCGTTGAGGACGAATCGAATGACGACCCGAGGTTCAGGCGCAACCGAATTCGTCACGAACTGCTCCCGCTGGCCAAGGAGATCTTTGACCGTGACGTCTCGGTGCTGATTGAGCGGGCAGCCAACCTCCTACGTGACGACGACGAACTGCTCGACGAATTGGCGGACGCGATCGACCCCACAGATGCAGTCGCGATCGCCGCAGCACCGCTCCCGCTGGCCCGACGCGCCCTTCGGCGGTGGCTCACCGATGACGGGTATCCACCGAGCGCAGCGGCTATCGAACGCGTGCTGGGCGTCGCTCGTGGTGAAGCCGCTGCGTGCGACGTGGCGGGGGGCCGCAGGGTGCACCGGTCACGGCAGCGGCTCCGGCTGTCTCTCTGACGCGGCCGACCAGGTAGCATCGATCCTCGTTATGGACACCGCACACGCTTCCAACTCATCGCTCCAAGGCAGCCGCTGATGGCTCCCCGATTGCGCGGGAAGTGGGCGCTCGGTATTACGCCGCGCAACTTCACCTGGATTCTCAAGGACAAGCTTGCAATCTGTGAGCGACCCGGCGGTGTTGGCGACAGTCACCGTCGAGTCCGTCGACAAGAAGAGATCATCTGGCTGCGCGAGAACGGCTTCGGGTGCGTCATTTCGATCATCTCGGCACCAAGCAACCTGCACAACTACGACGAACTGCAACTGCCATACCGCCACCGGGCGTTCAACCAAGAGCACCTCAACGCGTATCTCAAGGCGCTGTACACCGAACTCCACGATCTCTTGAACCGCAACATGAGGGTGCTGGTCCACGCCGAAGAGGTCAGCGATCGCATCATCGGCGTCATGGGCGGCTACATCCGGTGGTCGGGCCTCGTCGAAGAAGCCACCCAGGCCATTCAGGTCACCGAGCGGTTGTCCGGCCGCCAACTCGATCCCTTCGCTCGCGAAGTGATCATGAACGCTCACAAACTGCGCTAAAGCGGGCGCTCATAAACTGGCGCTCTGGGCATAAGAACCAGGTGGGACAGGATTACTGTCGTCTCATGTCTACACCTGCCAACTGGTATCCCGATCCGAACGGCCGCGCTGATCTTCGATACTGGGACGGCGAAGCCTGGACTGACCAAGTCAGCACGGACGGAGCCCAGAGCACCGACCCGGTCGAAGGTGTGGCTTCTTCGCCTGAGGTCGATGCCCTCACGGTCGGCAACGCGGGCGAGGCCGACATGATCCAGAAACAGATCACCGATCAGGGCATTCGTGGCGCCGGGCTCACCGGCCAGGTCGAAGGCGGTGGCGGAACGATCCTCACCGAGCCCGTGCTGGTCGTCAACCAAAAGGCCAAGCTGATCGAGCTGAACAACCAGTACAGCGTGTTCGGCCAGGACGGCCAGCAGCTGGCGATGGTCAACCAGGTCGGCCAGTCGGCAGCCAAGAAGATCCTGCGCTTCGTGAGCTCACTCGATCAGTTCATGACGCACAAGCTCCAGATCACCGACAATTCGGGGCAAGTAGTGATGCAGCTGACTCGGCCGCGCAAGGTGATCAAGTCAACCGTGATCGTCGAAGACGCTGCTGGCAACGAGATCGGCAGGATCGTTCAGCAGAAGGCGATTGGCAAGATCAACTTCAATCTCGAAGCGAACGGTCAGACGCTCGGCTCGATCAAGGGTGAGAACTGGCGTGCCTGGAACTTCCGCATCGAAGACGCGCAGGGCACCGAGGTCGCACGCATCTCCAAGACCTTCGAGGGCTTCGCCAAGGCCATGTTCACCACCGCTGACAACTACGTGGTGCAGATCCATCAGCGGATGCCAGAGCCGCTCAACACGTTGATCGTGGCGAGCGCACTGAGTATCGACACGGCGCTGAAGCAAGACAGCTGAGGTTCGGCGCAGGCCAACTGAGCCTCAGCTGGCCTGCGCCGACCTCAGCCGACGTAGAACGTGCAGTTGTCCGGCCGTACGAGCAACGGCAGCGGGTCTTGCGCGACGCCGTTCGGACGGTATTCAAAGTGCAGGTGGAAGTTCGAGTCGCCTGACGTCCCGGTGTTGCCAACGGTGCCGATCACATCACCCTGAGTGACGATGTCGCCCACTGCGAGGCCCTCAGCATGCGTTGCCATGTGAAAGTACTTGTAGGTGACGTTGTTCTCTTCGTCTTGCAGAGTCCAACCGTTGCCAGCGCCGTAGGTCTTTCCACTGTCGACGTACTGCTTCGTCAGCCGGCCCGTGACCACGGCAAAGATGTCGGCGCCACGTGAGCCCGAAATGTCGAGGCCTTCGTGCGAACGCGAGCAGCCCGAGCCACGGCAGTCCCCGAAGTTGTCGGAGACCCAGCAACTTTCCTGCGCATCGACGGGGAACATGATGTGTCCGTCGGGCACGGGCGGCGGCATCCGCTCGGCCGGGGCCAACTCGCTGGATTGGAGCGGCCCGGCAGCAGTAACGATCCCGCCGTTCGGCAGTGCAGCAACGACACGCTCGACCGCGAACAGCCCAGCCGCTGCGCCCAACCCCGCGGCAAGGAGGCGACGGCGCGACATTTGGCCTGGCCGTGACTCGGCGGCGACGATGTCGTGGGGAAAGCGGTGGGGGTCGGTCATACGGCGTTGAGAACCCATGAAGAGGGCACAAGTGGATTCGGCAGCAACAACTACGAACTTGAGCGAAGTGTAGGACGATAGGGAACCCATATCGTCACGCAACCGTAATATTTACTCGATCGTGTTCGTCAGTTATCGCACTGCGGTGAGCCGATTGTCAAGCCTGCAGGCCGCTGGAGCAGCGGCAGCGGGTCGATTGGGAAGCCAATGTTGGGGCTCAAGCTGTGGCGCCACACCTCGAAGTGCACGTGCGCCCAGTTGGTGTTGCCGGTAGAGCCCATCAGCCCGATCACCTGGCCAGCGGACACCGCAGCTCCGACCTCCATGCCCTCGATGAACTCAGCGAGGTGGTGGTAGCGGTAGTAGGTGTCGGAGCGGTCGCGGAGCGTGATGTACTTGCCGGGACGAGTTGATTGCTCCATGCTGTTCACCACAGCATCGGCGCACGCAAGCAGCGATCGTCCGCGACCGGGCGAACATCCATTGCCAATGTCGATGCCGTTGTGTGTCCCCTCCCGGTAGCCGTTCGGCATGACGAGGTCACCGCCCGTCGGGTCGACTGGGAAGACCAGTTCTCCCTCAATACCAAGCCGTCGAGCCGGCTCCAGCGCCGTCGCCGAGCGGGTGACACGCGGCGGCTCTGCCAGCACGCGCGCAGCGCCCAATCCGACAACAGACGCACCGAAAACGCCCGCGACGGAGCCAATCAATTGACGACGAGTGCGAGTAGGTTCTGGTTTCATGTCAGGCCGACGTGTTTTCGTGAGCGGGGTAGGCGGCGAGCTGGGCACACTCGTTGCCAGGATGCTCGAAGATGAGCAGTGGGTCGGTTCGCTTGCGGGAATCGACGCAGACCCGCCGCGTCGACGGCTGCAGCGTACGACGTACCATCGCCTCTCGCCAGACAACCACGACCAAATCGTCGACACGATCACCGACTTCAACCCGCACGTCCTGATCCACGTCGGCGTGTGGGAACCCGATGCGCGGGCTTCGCCCAAGGCCGCCGGCGTGCTCACCGAACAGGCCGCAACATCAATTCTCGGAGCCGCAGCTGAATGCCGTGCGCTCGAAAGCATCGTCGTGCGCAGCGGCATCGAGATCTACGGGAGGGGCAAGGGGTCACTCACCCGCCCCGCAGAGAGCGCTCCCATCCGGCCGACGTCCGAGTATGGCCATACGCTCGCCGACATCGAGGCGATCGCTGCCAACGTGGCTGAACGGGTCGGCGTCACCGTCGGCGCCGTGCGACTCGCATCGGTCCTCGGCCCCCACGTCCCATCGCCGCTCGGTCGCCTTCTCCGCATGCCCGCCGTGCCGTTCAGCGCCGCTGCCGACCCACCGTTTGCGGTGATTGAGCACAACGACGCGGCCCGCGCTCTGGTGGCCGCTGCCCGCAACCAGCTCGCTGAGCCGGTGAACGTGGTCGCACCGGGCGCGATCACCGCCTTGCACGCCATTCGGCGCGGCCGGCGCATCCCGGTGCCGGTCTTCGGGCCCCAGTGGTTCCTTGCCCGCCGGCTGAGCCACATGCTCGGTGCTCCGATCCCCGACCATGTCGCCGAGGCGCTGACCCGCGGCCGCCTCGCCGACAACGGGCGCATGGAAGAGTTGCTGGGGATCACCGCTGACGTCTCGACCGTCGAAGTCATCGATCATCTGTATCACTGGCCGAGCGTGGTGCGTCGACCGGCCCGGGTCCCCGCCGCCCAACAGATCGGCGAGGCATCATGAGCTCCCCCTTGGGCCGAGTCGTTCAGTTCCCCGTCCGGCACGGTGCCACCCTGGTAGGAGGCACCGCCAACACCACCCGGGCAGCATTCCGCCGCGTTACTGAAGAGCCATCGGGCCATGTCGACGACTGGGGTCGTGACGCTGGGCTGTTCCGCACGATCACGATGCTGTCCGAAATTCGGTGGGCCGTGTCGACCGGCGGCGACCAGCATCTCCCCGCGCGCAAGGGCGCGCTCATCGTCGTCAACGCCCGACGTTTTTCGATGGCTCACGTCTACAGCGCGTTCGCTATCAGCCGAGCCGTTGATCGCCCAGTTCGATTCGTCGGCCGCCCTGACGACACAACGCTCGGTGCGCTTGCACAGCGCCTCGGCGGTCTCCTCGACCACCCTGACGAGGTCGCTGGCGCACTGCGTGCCGGAGAACTGGTCGTCAGTGCCGCAACGTCGAGCAGCCGGCCTCGCGAGGTCGGTACCGTCGACCACACAATCATCGGCGCCGCCGTGGCATCGGGCGTTGATGTGTTCCCCGCAGCGACCACCAGCTCACCGTTCAGCCGAAGAGCACGCATCGAAATCGGTTCGGCGATCCGCGGCGGTCGACGTCGCCGGGGCCCTCTCGCCGAGTACGAACTGGCCCACGAGGTGCGCGAGCAGATCAGTCTGCTACTGACCGAGATGGGCGACATCAACACCGGGACGCCACTCGACTGGCTACCGCTGAGCGGCCTGGGCGGCAACTGATGACCTACGTACGCGCCACCGATGGTGTCCGCATTCACTATCGGGTCACCGGTCGGCCAGGTGCGCCGCCGATCCTGTTCGTGCAGGGCCTCGGCGCCGACAAGCACGGCTGGGACCTCCAACGGCTGGCGTCGGCTCCTTGGTACCAGGCAATCGCCCTCGACAACCGGGGTGCCGGACGCTCCGACAAGCCACACGGCGAGTATTCGCTCGAGCAGATGGCGCAGGACGCGATCACCGTCCTCGACCATGCCGGCGTTGAAACGGCCCACGTGGTCGGTGCATCGATGGGTGGCGCCATCAGCCAGATCATCGCGGTCAAATACCCCGAGCGAGTTCGCTCGCTCACACTCGCCTGCACTGCGGGACGGCACCATCCGTGGCGCGAAGAGCTGTTGTCGAGTTGGCGCGACACCGCTCTGACCGACGGGATCGGGTCGATGAGCCAAGAAGCTGCACGCTGGGTCATCGGCCCGCGGTCGTTCCGCCGGCTACTCCCTGCAATGGGCTGGCTCGGGCCACTCGCGTTGGGTCGGCCATCGCACGCCTTCGCAGCCCAAGTCGACGCGATCTTGAACGTCGACGTGTCGTACGCCGATGAGCTCGCAAACATTTCGGTGCCGACGCTCGTCGTCGTCGGCAATCAAGACATCCTCACACCACGTGGCGACAGCGAAGAGCTGGCTGAGCGGATCCCCACAGCCGAACTGGCCGTCATCAGTGGCGCCGCCCATGGGCTGATGGTCGAACATGCCGGATCGTTCAATCGGGTCCTGTTTGAGTTCTTGAAGCGGGCCGAAGCAGCGCACCAGGAACGGACAGCCGAAGTGGAACCCGCCCTTGAATCTGCGGCATCCTAACCTTCATGCGTGTTGCAATCATCGGAGCCGGCCTCACCGGATTGATCGCCGGGCGTGAACTCGTTCGCGGCGGCGCCGACGTCGTCGTGTTCGACAAGGGCCGATCGCCAGGCGGCCGGCTGGCGACACGCCGCATCGGTGGCGCCACCCTTGATCACGGTGCCCAGTTCTTCACCGCCCGAAGCCCGGCCTTCGCGGCACAGGTCGACGACTGGAAAGAGTGTGGCCTCGTTCACGTCTGGAACCAGGGTTTCAACGGCACCGATGGGCATCCCCGCTACGTCGCCACGAACGGCATGAACTCACTCGCCAAAGACCTTGCTGTCGACCTCGACGTGCAGTGCTCCACCATGGTGTTCGCCATTCGTGACGAACCCGATGTCAACGGAATCACCGTGGTGATCGATGACGGCACCGCGCACACCGTCGACGCCGTGATCGTCACCTGCCCACTCCCCCAGGCCTTTGCGCTCATGATCGACGGCGGCATCGAACTTGACGAGACGCTGTTCCGTACCGACTACGACCGCACGGTCGGCCTCCTTGTACGGCTCGACGGCCCAGCTGCGATTCCGGCCAGTGGCGGCATCCAAGACCCCGACGAGATCTTCAGTTTCATCGGCGACAACGCATCGAAGGGCGTCAGCACCGAACCCGCCGTCACGTTCCACGCCAACCCCACTTGGAGTGAAGCCCACTGGGACGACGAGAACGACACGCTGGTCGATCAGCTGACCGCAGCTGCGCAGCCCTGGCTTGGCGACGCCTCGATCCTTGAACACTCACTCAAAAAATGGCGGCTCGCCACACCACGCTCGATCTGGCCCGACCCGTGTTGGACCACAGCTAACGGTCGAATCGTTCTGGCCGGAGATGCGTTCGCAGGCCCAAAAATCGAAGGCGCCCACAACTCCGGCCTCGCCGCTGCACACACCCTGCTCGATTGAGCTGGGGCGCCGCGCCAGGCCGAGGCGATGTCCTATTCCTCGATGGCAGGTTCACCGCCGGCCAGGTTGACCGTTTCATCGAGCGGCGTCAACTGATCGATCGACGTCACCGGCACGTTACCGACCGGCAGATCGACAGACCGCTCGACCGTCGTGGTCGTCACGTCAGGCGCCTCGGTGCCGGCGCAACGAACCTCGATGACCAACTGCGTTTCCAGGTCGACCACCGACGTGCTGCCAGGGCCAAAGCGACGTAAGAAATCACTGAAGCTGACAATGTCCTCGCCTGCACAAAACCGATCGATGACGGGCGGATACCTGATCTGCCAGCCGTTCTCGAACAGGGCCAAGCCGTCTTCGAGATCGACGATCGGTGGGAGCTCGACGGTCTTGCCCTCAGCCTTCGGCAGCGTGGCGAACCAGATCACTGCTTCGCCGAGTAGATCGACGAACACGACGCAGCGGTTCAACGACTGCAGGTCGCAATTGATATTTCCCGGCGTTCCAGGCGCAACGCGCATCACCTTTCGACTGGGCAGCACGAAGTCGATGAATCCGTCCGTCAACCCGTCATCACCGAATCCGAAGTCGTCGGACGTCTCCATGAAGAAGACCGGCGAGATGAGGTCGATCTTGCGGTTGGGGACCTCAGACTCGACGATCCCAGCGAGCTGGTCGTCATCGACGACGACGGCATTGATAAGGATCGCCAAGCCAGCAAGGGCTGCAAGGGCTGCAACGAATCGCCAGGTGAACAGTTGCCGCACGACCGCCAACGTAGCGGTGTCGGCCCGGCGATCGACGGCACCTACCGCTTGTCTGAGCGGCTGACGGCCGTCGTCGCAGCGCGATGCGCCGCAGCAACAATCGCATCGAGCACGTCATCCGTGTGACCGAGACCGACGAAGATCGTCTCGTACGCACCCGGGGCCATGGCCACGCCTTCGGCAAGCATCGCTTGAAAGAACCGCGAGTAAGCAGCCTCATCGGTCCGCTTGGCATCGTCGAAGTTCTGCACAGTGCCGACCGCAGAGCCGCAGAACATGCCAACCAGCGTGCCAACAATGGGGAATGATGCCGCAAAGCCAGCAGATGCGCAGGCATCACCCAGACCGGCTGCCAGGCGTCCTGCCCGAGCTTGAAGTTCGATGTAGACGTCAGGCGTGAGCTGATTGAGGGCCGCAAGCCCCGCTGCCGTGGCGAGCGGGTTGCCGGAGAGGGTGCCGGAGTGGAAGACCGGGCCGAGCGGAGACAGATACTCCATGATGTCGGCGCGACCGCCGATGCTGCCGATCGGGAGGCCACCGCCGATCACCTTGCCGAAGCACGTGATGTCCGGTGTGATCCCGTACATCGCTTGAGCGCCGCCGGAACCGAGTCGAAAACCGGTGATCACCTCATCGAAGATCAACAGTGCTCCGACGCGATCGCATTCGGCACGGAGCCCTTCGAGAAAACCTGCGACCGGCGCAACGACGCCCATGTTCGCAGCAACGGGTTCGATAATGACCGCCGCTACCTGGTCGTTCAGTTCGGGGACGACGTTGTACGGCACGACCATGGTCTCGGCGACCGAGGCGTTGGGGACGCCGGCTGTGCCGGGCAACCCCAGTGTCGCCACACCGCTCCCGCCTGCGACTAAGAGCGCGTCGGTCGCACCGTGGAAGTTGCCGGCAAACGTGACGATCCGGTCGCGGCCAGTTGCACCCCGGGCGAGCCGAATAGCCGTGCTGGTAGCTTCCGTGCCCGAGTTCATGAGACGGACGCGTTCGCAGCTCGACACACGCTCGCTGATCGCTTCAGCCAACTTCATCTCACGGGGGGTCGGGGCGCCGTACGACGTGCCATCGACGACTGCTGCGGTGATTGCTTCGGTAACCGCTGGATGGGCGTGTCCGAGAATCACTGCACCGTAGCTCTGCACGAGGTCGTAATAGCTGGTGCCCTCGACATCGGTGATCGTTGCGCCCTTCGCTCGCGCGACGACGTATGGCTCACCGCCAACGGAGTTGAAGGCGCGAATCGACGAGTTGACGCCACCGGGAATCACGGCTTTGGAGCGGGCGAACATCGTTGCGTTCGATGCCAGACCAGCGCCCGTGCAGACAGTGGCAGTACAGCCCGCAGCCGCGCAGCCGATGGGGTCGCAAGAGGGAATCATCTGGTCGGTCATGGAAGGCGTCCGTTCCTGCGGTCACTCTGTGCCAGGCACAGTGTGACCGGTCGGCGTTAGCGGTGGTTCTCAGCGAACCAGCGGGTGAAGTAGGTGAGGATGATGTTTGCTCCGGCGCGCTTGATCGCCGTGAGTTGCTCCAGCGCAACCGCGTCGCCGTCGATCCAGCCATTGTCAGCAGCGGCATGGATCATCGCGTATTCACCACTGACGTGATATGCCGCCACGGGCACGTCGACGCGCGCTGCTGTGTCGGCAATGATGTCGAGGTACGACAGCGCAGGCTTGATCATCACGATGTCGGCACCTTCAGCAATGTCGAGGTCGACTTCGCGCTGCGCTTCACGGATGTTGCGGTAGTCCTGCTGGTAGCCCCTGCGGTCGCCGCCGTCGGCAATCTCGACGCCGACAGCGTCGCGGAACGGCCCGTACAGCCCGCTGGCGTACTTGGCGGCGTAGGCGAGGATTGCAACGTCGGTGAAGTTCTCGGCATCGAGCCCTGAGCGAATCGCAGCCACTTGGCCGTCCATCATTCCGCTGGGCGCCACAACGTGCGAACCCGCACGCGCCTGGGCAAGCGCTGCAGCGACGTACAGGTCGAGGGTCTTGTCGTTGTCGACCACACCGTGCTCGTCGACAATGCCGCAGTGCCCGTGGCTGGTGTATTCGTCGACGCAGAGGTCGGTCATCACGACCATGTCGTCACCGACTTCGCTGCGCAGGTCAGCGAGTGCCAACTGCACGATGCCACCTGGGTCGTAGGCGCCGCTGCCGACCGCATCCTTCTCAGCGGGGACCCCGAACAGGATGACCGACTTCACACCGAGCGCAGCCAGTTCGACTACTTCAGCGCGAAGCGAGTCACGAGTGTGCTGCATCACACCTTTCAGTGATTGGATCGGCTGCGGTTCAGAGATCCCCTCTCGCACGAACAGCGGCGCAATCAGATCATCGGTCCGGACATGCGTCTCGGCCAACAGATCGCGCATCGCTGCGGTCCGGCGAAGTCGACGAGGACGGATCACAGGCACCCGCCCAGCCTACGAGACACACTCCGACACCCCCCATCTCCCAAAATGGGGACCAATTCAACGCGCACGCGTGGTGTGATGGTCTCCATTTTGGGAGACGGGGGGTGTGACTGGCGGCGAAGTGAGCGTGGGTGCCAGACACGGTGAATGGTCAACCAGTAACGTCAATTACCGTGTCAGTGCAGACGTGGTTCTCCAGCGACGACATGGCGGCTGTGCCTGGTGAACGCCTCACCCTGCCACTGTCGATTCACAATCTCGGCCAGTCGACCGAGTCATACACGATCGTTCCGGCTGGCCTGAGTGCCAGTTGGACCACGATCGAACGTGCCAACATCACGCTGTTTGGTGGGTCTCAGGACGTTGTCGAGGTCATGGTGTTGCCACCGGCCATCCCGACGACCTCCTCCGGCCCAAGTGTGATCAACGTGCGCGTGATTCCGCTGGGCGAGCCCGACGACGCCGTCGTTGCCGAGATCGTGCTGACGATCCAGCCCTTCGACGACCGCCGCATCGTCTCGTTACAGCCGATGCAACGTGCTCGCCGTCGAGCAAACTACGAGTTCATGGTCGAGAACCACGGCAACAGCCTCGCGAGCTGCCGTCTCCGCCTCGTCGACCCGAGCAACCGAGTCGATGGCTCGTTCGACCCGCCAGCCGTTGGTATTGCTCCTGGCGGCGCCAGCCTCGTTCGGTTCAAGGCCAAAGCAAAGCGCGGCATGTTCCGTCGCGCCACTCGGACACTCGACTTTGAAGTCGAAGCCGAACAGCAGGGCCACGACCCGGCGATCGGTTCGATGTCGATCGTCCAGCCGCAGACAATTCCTGAGTCGGCGATTGTACGCGCGCTCACCGTTGCCGCCGTCGTAGGCGCCGCGACGGCAGCCTGGATCGGGGTGGTCCGTCCAGAGCTGCAAGACACGGTCAACGAGCGCGTTGACGCCCGCATCGCTGAACTCGCACCCGTCGATCCGGATAGCGCGACGCCCGTCACGACCACAGCATCCGACGACGACACCGGACCGACCCTCCCGGCCATGTCCGAAGAAATCGGCGAACCAGCGTTCATCCGACTCGCCGTCGATGCCGGGATCACCGCAACCGGCGATGCCTCGTCGACGATCCCAGATCGCGAGACATTCGACCTCACCGACATTCGGGTCGAGAACTCGTTGAACGAGTCTGGGATTGCCACGCTGCTGATCAACGGCGAAACTGCGTATCAGTGGTCGCTCTCGAACATTCGCGGTCAGCTGTTCGAGCCGCGAATTACGCCGATCCGCCTGCAGCCCGGCGACAACATCACCTTCTCGGTGCGCTGCGACGCCGTCGGCGCCGAGTCGTCGAAGTCATCGTGTACCACGGCAATCAACATCGGCGGCATCATCCGCCCCGCCAACGACGCCTGAACCAATCGGGTTGCAGCCCGGGGTCAGCCCAGGCCGAAGCCCGGCACACCGATGTACATCGGTTCGTCTTGGATCACTTCGATCGTGGCGACGGCTGCGACACCATGCGGTGGCTGGACCACGACCAGACGATCACCCCCAGATGCATTCGGCTGCACTGGAATAAAGGCAATGAAACCACCGCCATCGTTGGTCGTGACATGGACCATGTCGCCGGGGTCATCATTAAAGACGACGACCAACTCGGTGTTGGCCGGGTAGCCGGAACCACCGAGGACAAATTCTTCGCCAGCCTGGACTGTGTTCTCGAGGGTGACGAGCTGAGGTTCGAACACGCCGTCACCAGCGAGTATGACTGAAGTTGACTGCCCCAGGGGCGTGAAAACTTCGATGAGTATCGTGCGCCGGCCAGCTTCGCTTGGCGTGAACGTGACCCCAACGGCGCAGTTGGCGCGCGGGTTGAGAGGGCGATCAACGCATTGGTTCGTGGTCACCGCGAACTCCGAGGCTTGTGCACCGGCGATCTCGATTCGCTCCACCGAGGAGCTCACGAAACCGACGTTGCTTACGTCGAAGAGGAATTCGATTGCCGACTGGCCGACGGCTACTTCGCCAAAATCGCCGCCACCGGGATAAATTTGGAGGGTGGGATCGCCGCCCGAACCAGACACGGACGCCGACACCGAGAGTGCTTCGAAGCCTTGCTCAGCAATCGTGATCGTTGCAGACACAGCAGCTTCCGAAGTCGGTGTGAACGTAAAACTTACGTTGCATCGAGCGCCGGCTGGGACGAGCGTGCCGATCACACAGCTGCTCTCGTCCGGATTGATGGCGAACCGGCGATCGTCAACCGTCACCGTTGCCGGATCGAATGCCGACGGACCTTCATTGACCAGCGAGACAAACCAACCGGCGCTCTCGAGACCGACGACGGTCGTGCCGACGTCGGCGTCAGCGAGTGCGAGACGAGACGGCGAAGAGAGTGCGACGACCTGGCGGCCAGGTGCTGCGCCTTCGTCGATCAACTGTGCGGCGGCCAAAGTGTCAAACACGGTGATCCGACCGGAATCGCTGAGATCAGGACGAGAGTGTGCACCGATTGTCGGGCGGACGCCGTCCGTCGACACCGTGATGCGGCGCAGGCTGATATCACCGGTGCCAGCAACCAGGATGTCACCATCGAGGGCTGCACCGCTGCCCGGTGCGTCGATCAGCTGGAGGTTCGGAGCCTTCGAGACGAAAGCAATCAACTGGCCATCGGCGCTCAGGGTCGGCTGCGACGACGCTGCACGACCTGCAACCGGGGTCGGCGCTTCTGCGGTGATCGGTTCGGCGCTGACGATCTCGAGCGCGGTCTCACCCGGTTCGTCATAGACGCTGTCGGCATCGATATCGCGGTCGAGACGGAAGATCTGCGTCGGACAGTCGTCGGTGCAGGTCGGGAAGACGCTCGGCACAAGGCCCTGATCTCCTGAGCTAAAAGCGATCACTCGGCCAGTTCGGGAGACGACGGGCTCACCGGCGCCTGCGGTTGTCGGCTCACCCGTCGGCAGCGCTGAAACAAGCTGAACTTGGCGGAACGGGTTGGGTTCAAGTCGGTCCCACACAAACACCTGCTGGGTGGCGCTGGCACCATCAATCAGGCCCGTGCCCCACACCGGCACCGCTTCGGCCGAGGAGGCGTCAGAGCGGTAAGCGAGATAGCGGCCGTCGCCTGAAAGAGCCGGCTGATCGAGACCGACGTGGACGAAGACCGTGTTTGGACGGTCAATCGGCATGCCCGCAACGATCTGGGCACGGCCTGGGTCGCTCGCCGGAACTGTCAAGTCGATGAGTGTGATCGCGTTGACGTCAGGGGCGCCGAAGAGACGCTCGTCGGGGTGTACGAAGGCGATTGCCGTGCCGGAGCGCGACACGGTGGGTGAGAAGTCGGGTCGGATGTCGTCACGAGCGAGCGAGCTGCCGTCGTTGCGTGTGGAGACGAGTTCCCAGTTGCCAACGACGCCCTCGCAATGCGGCAGCACGGATCGGTAGACGTCCCAGCGTGTGCCAGCGTCATCGTCGCGAAAGACGTCGAGCGCCATCTCGGTAATCGTCACGACGCTGCAGCCGTCGCCAGAGATGATGGGGCTGATCGAGTTGCCTGATCGCAGACCAACGGGCACGGGTGTCAATTCAATCGTCGAGCCATCTTCACGATTGCTCAGGTAGATCGTCGACTCTCGCTCGTCGAAGGACACTTCAGGGGTCTCGCCCGAGGCGGTTACCGACTGTTCTGGAACGCCCTGATAGACGACGTACTTGCCATCACCCGATATCGACGCATGGGAACCGAGTTGGTCACCCACCGGCTGCGCCGAAGTACCGGGCGGGGCCGACTCGACCTGTTCGAGAATGACGATCGGGCGCGCCGCAACGCTTGCCGCGCCCGCACTCAGGATCAAGCCTGCCGCAAGCGCAGATGCTGACGCAGAGACCCAAGTTCGGCCTCGGCTTCGTGCAGCCACGATGCTCCTCATGTTGTTGTTGGCCCAGTGACCGTATCGGCCGCAGGTCAGCGATGGATTCTTGCATGCTTTCGCCAGCGTCCGTTACATCGCGTCACTCCGGAGGGACGAATTGACGTTCCACGGCGTCGACAAGGCCTGCCAGAGAGTAGTCGGCAGCGATGGCACTGACCTTGAGGCCGAGTTCACGAGCAACTTGGGCAGTCGTTGGCCCGATCGCCACGACAACGGGAGGAGCGTCGGTTCCGAAGGCCGCAACCCAACTGGTGGCGGCCGACCCGCTGGCGAGCACAAGTGCGTCGATGTCGTGGAGTTGCGATGGATCCGGAACTCTGAGCTGCGTCGAGTATGCGGTCACCACCGTGACGTCGTGGCCCGCGGAACGAAGCAGGTCGGCCAGCGTGTCGGGTGCACGGTCAGCTTGCGCCAGCAGAATGTGGACGTACTCTCCTCGCAGCCGGACATTCAGCGCTGCAGCCAGCTCGACAGCGATCTGGCGGTCAGGAACCACATCGATCGGTCGACCAGCCAGGTCGGCGAGCACGCGGGCCGTGGTGGTGCCGACCGCGGCCAGCGCCACGCCAGGGTGCTGTTTCGCTGCGTCGCCGACACGCTCGGCGCCCACAGCTGACGTGACGATCAGCCAGTCGTGGTCGGAGAGGTTGCCGAGCGCCGCAGCGAGCGCAACTCCCCCATCGGCAGGGTCCGTCGTCTCGATGAGCGGGACATGAACAACATCGGCGCCACGTTCGCCAAGCAACCGCCCGAGCTCACCGGGCCGAGCACGAGTGATGAGCACACGCCGACCGGCGAGCGGACCGAGAGTGTCAGCGCCGCTCGACACGGTCAGTTCAGTGCGTCGTGGGCAGAACGAGCTGCGTTGCGAGCCGTCTCGATGTCACCCGCATCACCAGCCAACGCAACTTGGTCACCGATCGACAAGCCCGTCGCCAGATTAGCGAGGAACGTGTGGAGCACACCGTTGACCACATGCCCGCCCACCGGAAGCGAACAGCCCGACCCCAGTTCGGCGAGGAAGGCCCGCTCGACTTCAACGTCGTGGCGAGTCGAAGCATGATCGATTGCGGCAAGCGCCTCGATGGTCGCTGAGTCACCCAATCGGCATTCAATGGCAACGCATCCTTGGCCGATTGCGGGGACGAACTCATCGATCGAGAGCACCTCGGTGATTCGATCGGTCATCTCGAGGATCTGCAAGGCGGCAACCGCCATGACGATGGCACCGCCTTCAGGAATCTTGGAGAGCCGCGTATCGATGTTGCCCCGCAACTCGGCGAACTCAAGGTCGGGGCGGATACGACGGATCTGAGCACGACGCCGAACCGAGCCAGACGCAACGGTCGCTCCCTCGAGCAGGTCGTCGAGGGTGGATCCAATCAGCGCATCGCGAGCATCACGACGCTCAGCGAATGCAGCGAGCAGCAGCCCATCGGCGGCACCCGAGGTGAGATCCTTGGCGGAATGCGCAGCGATGTCGGCGCGCCCATCGAGCACAGCGCGCTGGACTTCTTTCACAAAGACGCCCTGGCCACCAATGCTATGCAGGGGGACCTCGGACTGGATGTCACCTGTGGTGTTGATCTCGACAAGTTCGACGACACGACCGGTCGCGAGAGCGAGCGAGTCGGCAACGGCAGTGGCCTGGGCCCAAGCCTGACGCGAGCCACGGGTAGCGATACGAAGTGCTGTGGTCATCGAGCGATTCTGGCGATTGAGCGAGTCAGGTCAAGTCAAAAAGGTCGCGAACAGCTGCAGCGTTGCGGTCCCCCTGCGGGGTGCCTGCCTGCGCCTTGAGCCTGACCGACGGCTCGTGCAACAGCTTGGCCACGATGGCCTTGGTGATCGACTCGACCGTTTGACGTTCTTTCTCGCCGAGTGCATCGAGCTTCGAGGAAAAGCGTGCCAATTCACCGGCACGGACCCGATCGGCAGCTTCTCGCATCGACGCAACAAGCGGAGCGGCCTGGCGAGCTGTCGATTCGACGGCGAACGAGTCGACCTCTTCGAGCACAATCGCTCGCACACGATCTGCTTCGGTGGCTCGGTGAGCCAGACCCCGATCGGCCCAGTCGCGCAGGTCATCGAGGTTGAACACCGTGACGCCCGCAAGATCGGTGACGCCCACCTCGACGTCGCGCGGTAGTGCAATGTCGAAGATGTGCAACGGTTGGTCGGCCCGGCCATCGAGCCGAGCGTTGCGGACCAGTTCGGCAGTAATGATCGGCTGGCTCGAGCCAGTGCTTGCCACAATCACATCGGCAGTCGCAACGGCGTCAGCGAGCTGATCCATACCGACGGTGCGACCGTTGACTCGAGTTGCGAGCGACGCACCGCGTTCAGGTGAGCGGTTGACGACGAGGATCTCGGAGCCGCCGGCTTTGTGGAGAGCGACAGCAACACCTTCGCCCATGGAACCGGCGCCGATGACAACAACTCGCTTGCCGACGAGTTCGCCCACCACATCGGTCGCCATCTCGACAGCGGCATGGCTAATCGATGCGGTCCCGCGACTGATCGTGGTTTCGCTGCGAGCACGCTTGCCAGTTTCAACCGCCGAGCGGAAAAGTAGGTTGAGGCTCGATCGAGCTGCACCTTCGAACTGTGCGACTTCCCATGCAGTTTTCACCTGACCGAGGATCTCACTCTCGCCGAGCACTGCAGAATCAAGGCCAGCCGCAACCTCGAAAAGATGGCTCACGGCAGCACTGTCATGCTGGCTGTAGAGGTGCGGGGTGAGCTCGTCGACCGAGAGGTCGCTGATCTCGCACAGAAAATCTCGGACATCACCATACGCGCCGTGAAACAGCTCGGTGACGACATACACCTCGGTGCGGTTGCATGTGGAGAGGACGACGGCCTCACGTATGTTGTCGCGTTGCGCAAGCCCCGAAACAGCCTTGCCCAAGCTCTCGGGCGCGAGCGTCAAGCGTTCCAGCAGAGCCAGAGGGCTGGTGCGGTGATTGACACCGATGACGAGAATGGACATCTTTTGATAACCCTAGGCGCTGGCGCCTCGGCGTGACTCGCCCGGAACCGAAACCAATGAAGAACCTTTTGCCGCGTTAATCCGACGTTGTTCGTGATACGCCAAGATCTGCAGCTCGACAGCGAGATCGACCTTGCCAACGCTGATGCCGTGCGGCACATTGATCACTGTCGGAGCGAAGTTCAAGATGCTCGTGACACCCGCAGCCACCAACGCATCGGCTGCGTCTTGAGCGGCGAGCCCCGGTGTCGCGATGACGCCGATCGAGATGTTCCGCGCTACGACGACCTGCGTGAGTTCCGACAGGTGTCGGACACGAACGCCACCAACGACCGCACCGACCTTGGCTTCGTCGATATCGACAATTCCGCCGACCGTGAATCCACGATCGCCGAATCCGTTGTAACCGGCCAACGCCTGGCCCATGTTGCCAGCACCAACGATGACGACAGGCCAATCGTGGGTGAGTCCGAGCTCGCGACGGATCTGGTACACAAGAAATTCGACCTCGTAGCCGACACCCCGAGTGCCATAGCTACCGAGGTAGCTCAGGTCTTTGCGCACCTTGGCAGCATTGACGCCAGCCAGTTCGGCGAGTTCTTCGGACGAAATTTTCGTGACGTCGATGTCGAACTGCTCACTGAGGATGCGCAGGTACACCGGAAGACGGGCGACAGTTGCCTCCGGAATTCGGCGTCGAGTTTGCTGACCAGCCATGCACTTGCCACGCTAGAACGTTTGTGCACGTTTTCACAAGACGTCCGCCAGGTCGCACTGTGAGGTTCGTCACGGAGAGATTTCACGCACAGTCCACGTTTGTGTGAGCTGGAACGGCGTCGGACGCCGCAATCGCTCACACAAAACCGGGCGGCGATAGGTCGTGGAGCGCTGTGAGGTCAGGAGACCGAGAGCGTGTCGTCAAGACGGCGGCGAAGTAGCTTGCCGGTGGGGTTGCGGGGCAACTCCTCGACGAACATTATTTTCGACGGACATTTATATCGAGCAAGTCGGTCGAGGCTGTATTCGATCAACGTCTCTTCATCGACGTCCGAGCCCGGCGTCAGGACGACGAATGCCTTCACGGCCTCGCCGGTATGCGGGTGCGGTACGCCGAGGACTCCGACTTCGGCGACCTCGGGATGCGTCGCGAGTACCTCTTCAACCTCGGCCGGATAGACGTTGAACCCGGACACGATGACGAGGTCTTTCGCTCGGTCGACGATGAACATGTACCCATCATCGTCGGCTATCCCCATGTCGCCGGTTTTGAGCCATCCATCTTCGGTGAGCACGGCAGCTGTGGCGGTCGGATCGTTGAAGTACCCGGGGAACACGTTCGCGCCGCGCACCCAGATCTCGCCGACATCGCCAACGAGGACATCGTGGTCTCCGCTGACCAGCCGAATTTCAACACCGTCGAACGCGCGACCAACCGAGCCGGGGCGGATAGGTGCGCCAAGCGAGGTGGTCACTGTCGCAGAGGTTTCGGTCAGCCCGTACCCCTCGGCAATCTCGACGCCGAATCGGTCACGCATGGCAGTGAAGACCGGCACCGGGAGCTTCGAGGCGCCCGACAGCGCGACGCGAACGGTCCTGAAACTGTCAGCAGGCAACTCGTCGAAGTGCGTGAAGGCCGCCCACATCGCAGGCGCCCCAGGCACGACGGTCGCACGACGAGTTTTGATCGATTCTGCAGCGCTATGCGGGTCAAAACGCTGGACGAGCATGACGGTCGCACCGATGCCCAGCCCGGTGGCCATCACGATATTGAGGCCGAAAATGTGGAACAGCGGAAGCACGCTCCAGATCAAGTCGTCGCTGTTGAGAATGCCGGTCGCCCGGCTCTGCGCGATGTTCGTCAACACGTTGTCGTGCGTCAGCATCGCGGCGCGGGGCAGACCCGCCGTACCACTCGTAAAAATCAGTACGGCTGTCGCTGCGTTACCGACGTCAACAATGTCGACGGCATCGGCGTCAAGGAGCTCGTCGATCGAACGGGCACCCGCCGGTGCGTTCTCGCCATCAGTACTCAGCACGGTTTCGACGGTTGGGACCAACGACCGGTCGACATTCGACCACGTTGCAGCGCTCACCTTCTCGACCACGACCACCTTGGCACCGACGCTGGCGATCTCTTTTTCTAGCGCAGGAGCAGGGCTTAACGGGTTGAGCGGTACGGCGATCGCGCCGAGGCCGACCGTGGCGAAGTAGGTGATGACGAAGTGCCGGCTGTTCGAGCAGAGCAGTGCGACGCGGTCACCTGCGGTGACCCCTACTGACGCGAGCCCGCCGCGCAGACGATCGATCTGGCTGCGCAGTTCGCCGTATGTCGTTTCACGCCCGCGGCTGATGAGAGCAATCGAATCGGCGTCGTGGGGTTCGAGGATGTGCGCAAGATTCAAGTGAGAATTCCCAAGAGTCGATATGCATTGATTTCTTGACAGCGCATCATCCTCGACGCAGTCACATCCAGCATGGTCGTGCGCACCTTCGGCATGCTCAGAGACGAACCAGTGAGATGATCCCGGCAAGCAGGATCACAAAGAGGATAAGTCCGAGCGCAAGAGTGGTCGCTGGCCGCATGCGAGGATCGTATCGAACCTGGGTGGCTCACGGCCGTAACGTGCGCCCAGCAAGGAAGGCCTGCCGTTCGTCTTGGCACGCCTGGTAAACGAAGCAGTTGGCATCGTGATCGTTCGTCAGCGCTTCGGATTGCATGAACGCATAGGCCGTCGTCGGCCCAAAAAACTTCCAACCGCGGCGCTTCAACTCTTTGGCCAGCGCAACCGAGCGAACGGTCTGTGCGGGGATACCACCCTCGTCGGTCCGTTCCGGTTCGGCCACGGCCCACTCCCAGACCCAGTTGACGAGTGACCCTTCGGTCTCGACCAGCTCGATTGCCCTCTGGGCATTGTTGATCGTCGCTTCGATCTTGCCTCGGTGGCGGATGATGCCAGCATCCTGCAGCAGTCGTTCGATGTCGTCAGAACCGAATTCGGCGACGGCCCGATAGTCGAAGTCCGCAAACACCTCACGGAACCGAGGACGTTTCATCAGGATCGTGAGCCAGCTCAACCCTGATTGGAAACCCTCGAGACAGATCTTTTCGAACAGCAGATGTTCGCGGATGGTCGGGCGACCCCACTCGTGATCGTGATACTCGAGGTAGGTCTCGCTGGCTGTCGGCCAGTCGCACCTGACTGGTTCAGACATCGCCCTGATCGCGTCGCGGCTCAGCACCCTGATCAGCACCCTTTTCGACCCGTTTCGCTGCTGCTTCTTCCGCCCGCTGTTCGGCAAAGTGCTGTGCCAAATCATCGCCTCCATCGAGTTCGATGTCGACCTGGCCGTACGACGCACGTGCCAACACATGGGTCGCAACCGGCGAGGTGAGGAGTTGTAACACCACGACGAGCAGCAGGGTGACCACCGCTTTGCCGGAGCCGATCTCGATAGCGGCACCAATCGCCACGAGCAACAAACCGAGCGTCGGAGCCTTCGCCGCAGCATGGACGCGCGACATGAGGTCGCTGAACCGGACCACGCCGATGCCACCAATCATGGTGAGCAGCGATCCGACGATGAGGAAGATGCCTGCGACGACGTTCATCAGCCGCCCCTCCGCTCGACAAACCGGCCGAGGGCGACCGTGCCGACGAACCCCACCAGCGAGACGACGAGCACCGTTGCCAACGTGATGTCGCTGTTCGCCTTGGCTGCCGCGACGATGATGCCGCTCACCACAACCGACAGCACACCGTCGAGCGCGACCACGCGGTCAGGGATCGAAGGGCCGCGAAGCACCCGGTAAAGAAAACACCCTCCCGCAACGGCGAGGAGCACGATGGCGGTGACGATCATGAGGTGACGTTCTTTCCGTCGGGCGTTGGCTTACTGGCTGAGTTGAGTGCTGCATCGACGAGCGGGAGTTCGTTGCGATGACCGAACGCCTTGATCGCCAGTCGTTCGAGCTGCAGTACATCGCGTCTGACCGACTCGACGTCGAGGAAGTGCAGGACGTGGACGAACAGGGTGCGTTCGACAGAGCCACCATCGCTCGACGGTTTTTCGGCAACGTAGACGGTCACGGTGCCAGGGGTCAGCGTGACTGAGTTGGCAATGAGGGTCACGACTCCAGCAGACGTGGTGTGCATCGGCACCGCGAGGATCGCCCGGTTGATTTTGAGGCCCGGCGTGATGATCTCCCACGCAACAACAAGGTTCGACTTGACGAGCTGCCACAAGAAGTAGCCGGCGTAGACCAGCGCCGAGATGGGCCGAAAGTTCGTGCGTTCAAGCCCGGTCACTCCGGTTGGCCGCGCCACGCCGACGACGACGAGCGCCACGATCAGACCCCCGAGCACATTGCCCACAGTGAGGTCGGCCCACAACGCCACCCACAGCGATGTCAGCCAAATGAGCAGGGTGGGGAGTCGGAAAAACTTGTTCATCCGCCAGCCTCACTGTGCGAGCCGAGGACGGCGTCGATGTACACCTGGGGGTTCAGCAGGTCAGCAGCCGCCCGTTCGGCGAGGTCGTACAACGGGCCCGCGAACACCAGCAGCGCCACCGAGAGTCCGACGACGACAACCGTCGATGCAGTCATCAGCATCGGCACCTTCGTCACGCCCGGCTCGAGACGGGCGGCGATCTCACCGACTTCGGGTTGGCCCCAGAACACGTTCGACCAGATGCGACCCATCACATACATCGTGAGCAGGCTGACGGTGAGACTGACGACGACGATGCCCCACTGCTGTGCCTCGATGCCTGCACTGACAATGGCGAACTTCGCGACGAACCCGGAGAACGGTGGGATACCCGCGATGCTCAGAGCGGGCAGCGCGAAGAGGATCGCGATCATCGGCGCGCTTCGAACAAGGCCGCCGACTCGAGACAACCGATCCGACCCGGCCTTGCGCTCGACCAGCCCGGCAACCAAGAACAGCGCCGTCTTGACGACGATGTGGTGAATGACATAAAAGACGGCACCGGCAATGCCTGCCAGAGTGAAGAGGGCGAGGCCCATGATCATGTAGCCGATGTGGCTGATGATATGGAACGACAGGATGCGCTGAAGGTCGTCATGCGAGAGCGCACCGAGCACGCCGACGAGCATCGTGCAGCTGGCGACCACAAGGAGGAGCGTGCCCTGCTGCGCATCGGTCGGGAAGATCAGCAACTGGGTGCGGATAATGGCGTAGACGCCGACCTTGGTGAGGAGCCCCGCAAAGATCGCCGTGACCGCATTCGGAGCGGTGGGATAGCTGTCGGGCAGCCAGAAGAACAGTGGGAAGATGCCCGCCTTGATCCCGAAGACGGCGATCAGCAGCAACGAAAATCCGACGCGTACCCCACTGCCGAGTTCCGGCATCCGTTCGGCAAGTTCGGCCATGTTGACGGTGCCAGTTGCCGAGTAGAGCAGTGCGAGCGCCGTAATGAAGAACGTCGAGGCGATCAGGCTGATCACCACATACGACATACCCGATCGCACCTGCCCGGCACGTCCACCGAGGGTGAGGAGCACGTAGCTCGAAACCAGCATCATCTCGAAGGCAACGAACAGGTTGAACAGGTCGCCGGTGATGAAGCTCGCCGACACACCAGCGGCGAGCACGAGGTAGACGGGGTGGAACGCCGCGAACCGCCGCTCTTCGGCGTGCTGGCCGATCGCGTAGACGAGTACCGACACCAGCATCAGCGATGACACCAGCAGCATCATCGCCGCCAGGCGATCGACGACGAGCGAGATGCCGAGTGGCGCGACCCAACCTCCAGCCTGCGACACAGCAATGCCGCCAATGGCGTCACCGGTCGCCGCATCGACGCGAGTCAGCAAGAGGATGTTGTTCGCGACCAGGCCGAGTAATGCGACGACACTGATCACACGCTGCACGTTGCGGAGGCGCGCGAAGACGACGCTCAGCGCGGCAGCGAGCAGCGGCAGGATCACCGGCAGGGGAATCAGCGCGTCGAAGCTGCCGCTCCCTGGAGCGGTCACATCGGCCGCGAGGAATCCCATAGATGTCAGCGCACTCATACCCGATCCTCTTCGATCGCCCGTTCGCGCTCGGCCGCTTCACCTTCAGCAACTTCCGCGTCAACGGCCCGGCGAGCGATGTAGCGATCTTCGACGTCGTCTTCCACGATGTCGTCATTGGTGAGCTTCCAGCTGCGGTAACCAACAGCGAACAGAAACGCCGTGACGCCGAACGTGATGACGATCGAGGTCAGCGCGAGCGCCTGCGGGAGCGGATCGGCAAAGTCGGTCGGGTCAGCCGACCCGATGATTGGTGGTAACCCGCGCCCGCCGCCCGAGGTGAGTAGCAGAATGTTGGAGCCGTGACCGATGAGGCCGACGCCGATGATGATGCGCGACAACCGACGCTGCAGCAGTAGCCACGTGCCCGTGCCGAACAACATGGCGGCAGCGAATGCGAGCAAGACACTCATTGCGTTGCCTCGTCGTCGGTTTCGGTCGGGACGCGATCGTCGCCGAACGCCGCAAAGGCCATCAGCACGAGGCCGACAACCACGAGGAAAACACCGGCGTCGAACGACAACGCACTGACGACTTTGACCTTGCCAAAGATCGGGAGTTTGGTTTCGTATTCGGCGTGCTCGAGGACAGCACCGCCGAGCAGCACTGGTACGAGCGCCGTGGCCGACGACAAGAAGAGACCGACACCCAAGATCACGTGCGACGGTGCGCGGAACGTCGTCCGAACGGCCTCGGCACCACCCGACACGTACCGCAGCGACACAGCGGCGCCTGCCATCAGGCCCCCGACGAACCCGCCGCCGGGCAGGTTGTGGCCGGCGAACTCGAAGTAGAGCGCGAGCACGAGGATCGAGTGATACAGGACCTTGATCGACTGGTCGAGGATCATGGAGCGCGGTGGAGCGCCAACAGGAGCGCTCATGCGTGGCCCTCCTCGTCGCGACGCGCAGCCGCGCTCATCAACGAAGAGGCGGGACTCTCGGAGTCGCCGACCGCCCCGTCCGCCCCGTCCGGCTCGAAATCGAAGATCTCTTCGAACGTCGGACCCAGCTCGTCGCGACGGCGGCCGCCGCGAGCCAGGCTCACAGCACCGACTGCTGCGACGAGCAAAACTGTGATCTCCCCCATCGTGTCCCAGCCGCGGAAGTCGACAAGGATCACGTTGACGACGTTCGAACCCTTGCCCTTGGTCAGCGAGTTCTCGACCATCATCTCGGACTGCTGTGGGCCGGACACGTCGCTCCGAGCACCACTGGCAACCAGGGCGAACACAAACACCGACACACCGACGAACACCGACACACCGATCCGCATCGGTGCAGCAATGGCCGGGGCCCGATGCGTCCAGGTCGATGGGAGGTAGCGCAACACGAGTACAAACAACACGGTGCTGAGCGTCTCGATCGCAAACTGCGTGAGCGCGAGGTCAGGAGCACCCTGCACGACGTACAAACCGGCCATCGCGTAGCCCACCGCACCGAGCATCAGCGCTGCAGCGATACGCCGACGGACGATCGATGCACCGAGGGCAGCAACAATGATCATGGCGACAAGCACGACGTGGACCGGTGTTTCGATCACATCGCCGAACCCCGTCCACTCCTGGGCGAAGGCGATCAGCGGGACACCGGTCACCACCATCATGATGACCGCCACGTAGATCGGGAGCGACCCGTTCTGGAACAACCCCGTCACTCGACGTGCAACGACACCGACGCCACGCAGCAAGAAGTTGAACGACTGCTCGCTGCTCGGAACGAGCCGGATTGCTTTCGACGTCACGCTCTGCGTCGCTGCGACGCGCGACCGGAACACGGTGAGCGCAGTACCGGTCCCGATGACCACCAGCGACAGCATGAACGCTGTGTTGAAACCGTTCCAGAGGTGCACAGGCTTCGGTTCGGCGTCTGGATGCAGTGCAAGAGTGGCCATTTCGACCAACCGATCGACGATGACCGGCGCACAGCCCGCTGCAAGGGTGAACGCGCTGAGGAAGAGCGCCGGGCCAACGAACTGCAACGACGGTGCGTGGGCCGTGTGGGAGTCGACGGCATCGTCGCAGCTGGCTTCGAACTCGGAATCAGCAAACACACCGAACAAGCCGAGAACAAACCGGGCCGAATAGGCAAACGTCAGGATCGATGCAACGACGATGACAACGAGGACCACCGTCGAGCCGATGAAATCACCGTGCTCGATGTAGCCGTCGAGCGCCTTTTCCTTTGAGATGAATCCAAACAGCGGCGGAAGCCCTGCCATCGAGGCTGCGCCGACAACTCCGGCGACAAGCGTCGGTCGCCAGCCCCTGCCGAAGCCCGTGAGGCGACGGATGTCGCGGGTGCCAACTTCGTGGTCGACGATGCCGACGACCATGAACAGCGCCGCCTTGAACGCTCCGTGGGCCAGCAACAGCACCACACCAGCCTGTGCGATGTGGTCATCACCGGTGCCGAACAGCAGCATCATGAAACCGAGCTGGCTCACTGTGCCATAGGCGAGCAGCAGCTTCAGGTCGTGCTGACGAAGCGCACGGAGGCCGCCGATCAGCATCGTCGCGGCGCCGACCGTGAGGAGGACAACCCGCCAGTTCCCTTCGGTCGCGAACATCGGCGCCATGCGGGCAACGAGGTAGACGCCGGCCTTCACCATGGTCGCGGAATGCAGGTAGGCGCTGACCGGCGTCGGCGCGACCATCGCGCCCGGCAGCCAACTGCTGAAAGGAGCCTGCGCTGACTTGGTGAAGGCACCAATCAGCACGCAGATCAGGCCGGCGTTGAGCGCCGTGCTGGAACCCGTGGTCGGGGCGTTCTCGATGATCTCCGACAGGCGATACGTACCAGCTGCCTGCCCGACAATGGTCAGCCCAGCGAGCAGGACGAGGCCGCCCATACCGGTGATGAGGATTGCCTGCAGTGCAGCCGCGCGTGCCCTCGGATTCGTATCGTCGTTGCCGATCAGGAGATACGAGGTGATCGACGTCAACTCCCAGGCAATGAAGAGCGCGATGAGATGGTCGGACAAGACCACGCCGAGCATTGCACCGGCGAAGATCGTCATCGTTCCGGCCAGGCGGCCAACATTCGACTTGACCGGCGTCGTCGGATCGTGCGGCTTGAAGTAGCTGAGCGCATACAAGCAGATCAAAAATCCGATGCCGGACACCACGGCGACCATTGCCAGGGCAAAGGCGTCGAGCCGCAGGTCGAGGCTGATCCCAAGACCGTCGACCCAGCTGAAGGACTCGGTGACCGGTTCGCCGTCGAGCACACCGCCAGCCTGTGTGATTGCCCAGATAACCGTGGTCAACGGGGCAACCGCAGCCACGGCGAATGCCTGGCGCCCCAGCTGCCGTCCAGCGGCAACGATGGCAATGCCCATGACAAGGTGGAGGACGAGTAAGGCGAACATGAATGCAGAAGACGCGAGAGGCGAACGAGCCGACGTTATTCCGTCAACGTCGACTTGGGCGACATCACGCCGCAACGCCATGCAATCTCGGGACAGAACGCGGTGAATTCCGCCTCAAACCGTCCCGAGTTTCATGCGGTGCGGTCGAAGAACGTGCGTCGCACCTGCTCGCGAACTGTGCATCTGATTGGTCATCGTGTGCGGATTTGTTCAGAGTTACCCGCCGGTAACTATTCTCCGAAGATGACAAGTATCAACAAGGTTGGCGTCCTCGGTTCCGGAATCATGGGATCTGGCTTGGCTGAGGTGGTGGCCCGGGCCGGCCTCGAGGTAGTCGTCCGGTCGCGCACCCAAGCAGGCGCTGATGCCGTTCTGGAGAAGGTGAGCTCCGGCCTCGCCCGCCACGTCGCCAAGGAACGCATGACCGAGGAAGAACGCCAAGCGATTCTCGGCCGCATCTCGGTGACTGACCACCTCGGACAGCTCGCCGACTGCGATCTCGTCATCGAGAGCGTTGTCGAGGATCTCGAAGTGAAGCGAGCGCTGTTCGCCGAACTCGAGCAGGTCGTCAAGCCCGAGGGCATCCTCGCCACCAACACGTCGACCCTCCCCGTGGTCGAGCTGGCAATGATGACGCAACGACCGAGCCAAGTGTGCGGTATCCACTTCTTCAACCCGGCCCCGGCGATGTCCCTGGTCGAGATCATCCGCCCGCTCACGGCGAGCGACGAGACCATCGCTGCTGCAGCCAGCTTCGTCGAGGCCTGCGGCAAGACGGCCGTCCACGTCGAAGACCGTGCCGGCTTCATCGTGAACGCACTGCTGTTTCCGTACCTCAACAACGCCGTTCGGATGCTGGAGAACGGCACCGCCTCGATGGACGACATCGATGCCGCGATGATGGGCGGCTGCAACTTCCCGATGGGCCCCTTTGCGTTGCTCGACCTCGTCGGTCTCGACACTTCCGTGTCGATTCTCGATGCGCTGCACGCAGAGTTCAGCGATGCGAACTACGCAGCGGTTCCGCTGCTGCGCCGAATGGTGGCCGCCGGCCACCTCGGGCGCAAGAGCAAGCACGGCTTCCGCACGTACTGAACTGACAGCGGGTCGCGACGCCCGCCCGAGCTGCATGAGATTTCAAAAACTTTCTCACGGCAATCCTCGTATTTTGTCAATGTCGATGACACAGTTCGAGAATGAGCACGGGCCGGCAACCGCGACGAGAACCCCCGTCGACGCGTTTCGTCCTCCCCGACCCGCTCGTCACCCCTGCCGGTACTGATCTCGTTGCGCTCGGCGCGGACCTTGAGCCGGGCACGCTGCTTGCGGCGTACCGAGCCGGAATGTTCCCGATGCCGGTCGACCCAGGCAAGCGACGCAGCAAGGTCGCCTGGTACTCGCCCGACCCTCGGGGCCTGATCCCACTCGACGGCCTCAGAATCTCCAAGTCCTTACGAAAAAGCATCCAACGGTACGAGGTGCGCGTCGACACTGATTTCCGAGGCGTGATGGAGCGATGCGCCGACCCTGACCGCACCGGCCGCTGGATCACGACCGAGTTTCTCGACGCCTACGAACAGCTCTTCGACCTCGGATGGGCGCAGTCGTACGAGACCTATCTCGACGGCAAACTCGTCGGCGGTCTCTATGGCGTGCGGATTAACAACCTCTTCGCGGGCGAATCAATGTTCCATGACACCACCGACGCATCAAAAGTGGCACTCGTCCATCTCGTCGACCGGCTGAACGACTCGGGAGCAACACTGCTGGACACGCAGTGGTTGACCGATCACCTCGCATCGCTCGGCGGCCACGAAGTGAGTCGACTCGAATATCTCCGTTTGCTTGCTGCCGCTCTCGATTGAGCAACCGCTCTCGATTGAGCAACCGCTCTCGATTGAGCAACCGCTCTCGATTGAGCAACCGAGCGAAAACGAACGCAGCGGAGGGATCACCCTGAGGTGTCCACTCCGCTGCGTCCTATCCGGCACCGATCAGATCCGCCATCCGACCGACGCGGTTCCCGCC